>JAKSVY010000004.1 GCA_024413875.1 Bacilli bacterium | reverse complement strand
AAAAATGAAAAAACTTCGATATTTTAACGTATCAAAGTTCTTGTTTTCATATGGTGCCTCTTCGCGGAATCGAACCACGAACAGATCCTTACCATGGATCCGTTATGCCATTTAACTAAAGAGGCAGCGAATTAAGTATATATTCAACTAATAAGTTATGCAACTAACTTTTAGTTAATCAACTAATTCACCAAAAAGGTCATAAACAAAGGCGTTTGTAATCTTAATTTTGACAGATTCACCAATAGTTAATTCCTTTTTAGATTTGAAATAAATGTATCCATCAATATCATCAGGAGCGTTCCAATAGCTTCTTAATTGATATTCATTTTTAGCTTGGTCATATCCCACTACTAAGCCAGTCATTATTTCATTAATATGTTTTTTGTTTTGTTCATATGAAATGACTTTTTGAACTTTCATTAATTCATCATAACGTTTTTGCTTTGTAGATTTTCTAACTTGGCCTTTATAGTCAAAAGACTTGGTGCCTTCTTCTCTTGAATATGTGAAGGCTCCCATATGATCAAACTTAACTTCTTTTGTGAAGTTGATGAGTTGTTCAAAATCTCTTTTTGTTTCTCCTGGGAATCCAACAATGTATGTTGTTCTTAAGATTGCATTAGGGATTTCTTTTCTAATTTTTCTAATTAAAGCAAGATATTCTTCTTTAGTGCCTCTTCTATTCATTGCCTTTAATACCTTGTTAGAAGCATGTTGAAGAGGAATATCAAAATATGGAGATAATCTATCTTGATTCTCTTTAATTACTTGGATTAAATCATCTTCAATTTCATCTGGATAAAGGTAAAGAAGGCGAATTGAGACAAAATCTAATTTGAGAAGTTCCTTTAAAAGTGTGGCAATTGTGATTTTTGGGCTAAAATCGCTTCCGTAACGCGTTGTATCTTGAGAAATGACTACTAATTCCTTAATTCCTTTTTCAAGGAGTATATGAGCCTCTTTTAAGATATCTTCAAAAGGACGAGAGACAAACTTACCTCTAATTAAAGGGATTGCACAATAAGTACAGCAGTTATTACATCCTTCAGAGATTCTTAAGTACGCTTGATAATTAGGTGTAGATAATAATCTAACGAATGGATTTAATGGTTGAACGTTAACTTCATCCGTGAATAGCATCATAATTAATTCGTTGATATGAGGATATTCATTAATTGATACATATAAATCAACTTCTGGAATAGCTGCCATAAGTTCTTCTTTATATCTTTGGACTAAACAGCCTGTTACGACGAGCTTCTTTTGATATGAAGCAAGTTCAAGGATGCTATTGATTGATTCCTCTTTCGAAGCATTGATGAAGCCACAAGTATTACAAATAAGAACATCAGCTTCTTCAATTGTGTTCACTACTTGGAAATTTGATTCATTAAGCATGCCTAAAATCATCTCGCTATCAACGAGGTTTTTTGCGCATCCTAATGAAACCATTCCTACTTTAATCATTTTAATTAGTCCTTATAAATGTCTTTGCGTAATGCTCTTCTAAGCTTTGTAAAACTATTAAGTCTATATGTCCAGTTTTCGTTATCAACAATGCTTGGTTTATTAAATCTTCTTTCGCTTCCTTCGTGAAGGATATCTTGAGGAAGGAGCACTACTAATCTTGAATTTAAGTTTAACGCGAATGAGATATAGCTATCAATTAAGTTATGACGATAACAATTGTTTTCTTTAAAATAATTTGAAAGTCTATCAAAGTAACCATCAACTTTTGAAACAGCACCTGCGAGAGTGTCATTATCGTGTGTGCCTAAATAAACAATACTATTTCTAATTTCGATATACTTATGTTCAAAGAACATTTCATCAAACATAAATTCTAAAACACACATGCCTGAAAGGTTATAGTGATCTCTTAATGTATATACTTGAGGACGGAGATCTCCAAGATCTTCTGCTAAGATGTTAGCGTTAGGATATCTTTGATATAACTTATCAATGATTTCATATCCTGGAGCTTCAACCCATTCGCCAACTCTTGCAGTTGGGCATGATGCTGGGATTACATAATATGTATCAAACGCTCTAAAGTGGTCAATTCTTAATTGATCATAGACACTTAAACAATGGCCAATACGAGAAAGAATGAAATCAAATCCATCTTTTCTCATTTCGTCAAAGTTATAAATTGGGTTGCCCCATCTTTGTCCATCTTCAGAGAAATAGTCAGGCCCAACACCTGCAACTACTGTAGGTGCACCATTTTCATCTAATCTAAAGTTATTTTGGTGATAATACACTTCGGCTGAATCATAACCAACATAGAATGGAAGGTCACCGACAATGGTGATTCCACGGTTGTTTGCATATCTATGAAGTCTATCCCATTCTTGGTAAAGAATATATTGAAGGAAGATATGGTAATTGACTTCTTTTTCTTCATAATCAAAGTTTGTCCATTTATCCCAACTTAAATCATTGTTAATAGACTTTAACGCTCTAAATTTAGCGTATTCTAATACTTGTGGGTGATTTGATTTAAATGTATCAAGGATACCGACGTTACCCTTTAAGAAGTTTTCATACGCTCTTCTTAAATATTTTTCTTTGTGTTGTCTTGCACCTTCGTAGTTAATGACTGTGCTTTTTGGTCTAAATTCATCAAATTTATCTAACCAGCCTTTTTTGTGAAGGTCAGGAAGAGAAATATAGATTTCATCAAAAGCGTATGATGATGTTGATTGATATGGGCTGTGTCCAAAACCAATTGGGTTTAATGGAAGAAGTTGCCATGTATTAAAGTTTGCCTTAACAAGTAAATCAACAAAGGCATATGCTGAGCCACCGAAATCACCTACTCCACAGACATTTGGAAGAGACGCGATTGGCATTAAAATTCCACGATTTTTATTCATTTTTAACATTCCCTTAAATAACACATATTCAGCGAGACGCCGAAAAACGTCATTATTATAAATAATAATTTTAAATGTTTCAATAAAATGATAGAGAATTTAAAAAGAGGAACACAGTTCCTCTAATTTTATTTTTTATAAGCTCCGATGCTATTTAAGAACATTGTGAAGTGTTCATTGCCAAGAGCGTCATTTTTGAAGACTGCTGTGTTCTCTAAGATACCTCTACAGACATCATCAACTTCACTAATAATATCTTTGCGAATGTTATCAGTGTGGTTTGCTTTGATCTTATTAATCATAGGAACAAAGTCTTTCATATCTGGATAAAGATTTAAGTAGATGTTATCAGGTGTATCGTTTTTAACGATTTCTTCGATTGTGCCTAATTGTCTAACAAGTCTTGCTGGAAGGATGAATAAACCCATAGCCTCAATAAGTCCAATACCTTCTTTTTTGATATGGTGATATTCAGGGTGAGCATGGAAGATACCATCAGGATATGTTTCATCACATCTATTGTTTCTTAAGATGATGTACATATAGTAAACATTACCTTTTTTAACAAGTGTTGGAGTGATTGCGTTATGAGATTCATTATCTGTGTATGCTCTAATAGAGCAAGCTTCATCAGAGTATTTTCTCCAAGCTTCCAATACTTTTAATGTATATTGAACAACTGATTCTTTGTTATTAGACATAAGAACAATTGTTGAGTTATACCAATCAAGTTTACCAATACGAATTTCTGGATATTCATTATCAATGTATTCTTCTGCAACTTTACGTTTCATCATTGGCATGACGTGATATCCACCTTGGAAGTGTTCGTGATTAAGGATAGAACCACCAACGATTGGACGGTCGCTGTTAGAACCGATGAAGTAATGAGGGAATTCATCAACGAAGTCGAATAACGCTCTCATGTTTTCTTCACAAAGAACCATAGGTTCATGATTTGTTTTAACTAAGATACAGTGTCTATCATAATATCCATAAGGAGAATATTGTAAGAACCAATCCTTGTTGTTTAATTTCATTGGAACAACACGAATGTTTTGACGTGGAACAAATTTACCTCTTCCTGGGAAACCAACGTTTTCTGCGCATAAAACGCATTTAGGATATGAGACATCCACCTTATTGTTCGCTAATGCAATGATATCTTTGTTATTCTTTTCTGGCTTCGAAAGATTGATTGAGATTTCAAGATTATCTTTTGAATTCCAGAGGATGTTTTTATCAACTTTAGTCTTTTGAACATAATAGTTTGCGACAGAAAGATTGTATAAGTATTCGGTAGCCTTTACTGCACTTTCTTCTTTAAGTTCATTAAATCTTTGATTTACTCTACTTGGAAGAGGTGTAACTACTGCCATGATTTCAGTAACAATTGATTCTATTTGAGATGCTTCATAAAGGCTATTTTCTTCAATGTATTTGCTGAATGCTTCAACAAAACGATCAGGGACGATTAATGAACCAATTTCTTCTTTATTTACTTCACATTCTTTTGGTTCTGTAACTTTAAGAATGTTAAAAATACGATTACGACAGTAAATAATGTCAAGTTCACTTAATTCAAATTTTTGTGTTGCGTAGTAAAGGAATTCTTCAATAGTTTGTTGAATCATTTTTTAATCCTCCGACAGAGATTTAAGATAGATATCTCTTAATTCTTTTTTACCTAGTTCTTTTGGAACAGGGTAAAGTGGGTTAGCTTCTTTTAAAGCGTGGTCCACTAATTCATCCATTGTTTTATCATCTACTTTAATATGTAGTTTTGAATCGATGGACATTTTAGCATTTAATTCTCTGATTGAATATATTAAAACATCAGTTTTTTCTTTGTTATTTAACCCTTCTTTTGATAGCCCTACGTAATCCGCGATTTGTGCGCAACGCTCATAAGCCTTTTCGCCATATGCTTCAAGAACGTTAGGAAGAAGGACAGCATTAGCAAGTCCGTGTTGTGTATCAAACTTACCACCAAGAGAGTGGGCTAAGGCGTGAACGTATCCAACATAAGCGTTAGTGATTGCAACACCCGCTAAATAAGAAGCTTTAAGCATATTCTTTCTTGCTTTTAAATCTTCAGGGTTTTCATAAGCCTTTATCAAATTCTCATAAATGAGTTTAATAGATTCAAGACCACATTTACTTGTATATTTTGAGTTGCCTCTACCAATATATGCTTCAATTGCGTGAGTTAAGGCATCCATACCAGTTGCGGCAGTTACTGACTTTGGTAACTTCATAAATAAGTTTGGATCATGTACCGCTAAAGAAGGGATAAGCTTTGGGTCTGTTAAAGCGTATTTATCACTTGTTTCAGAGTTTGAGATAACGGCAGCGACAGTAACTTCACTTCCTGAGCCAGCTGTTGTTGGGATAGCAACAAGAAATGGGATTTTGTGAGTTACTTTTAATAATCCTTTAAGTTTCTCTACTGGCTTTTTAGGATTAGATAATCTTGCTCCAATTGTTTTCGCACAATCGATAGGTGAACCTCCACCTAACGCGATGATTGAATCACATTCATTAGCCTTATAAACTTTTACGCCTTCTTCAACATTTTCGATAGTTGGATTTGGTTTAACGTTACTAAAGATTGTGTATTTAATATTGTTCTCATATAAACCTTGGATTAAGTTATCAAGTAAGCCTAATCTTGAAATTGAAGGTCCGGTCACAATAAGGACGTTTTTGTATCCTTTATCTTTTAGATAAGAACCTACTTTTAATGTCGCTCTTTCTTCACTAATTAGAGGTGGTTCTTTGATTGATACAATTTGTTGAAATAAGAACAAGATACCTTGGTAGGTGCGGTAATACGCTACTTTAAATGGGTTCATAATTTTTCAACCTCTGACATTAATAAATCGTTCGCACCTTTAATTCGGTAGTCATCGACTTTAACGACTTTTCTATCAAATGTAATAAATCCATTTACTTCATCTTCAACATCACTTAATTGAGTGTAAATAGAAGCGCATAAACCTTTTTTGATGTTTGGAAGAATTTCTTTTTCTAATAATTTAACAATCGCATTAGTTAATTCTTTTTTATCTTCATATCCTTTATAACCAAATGATTTGTCTGAATATGTATGGTTTTCGATCGCTAAATGATATCCACCAAATTCAGAAAGCACTATTGCGCGGCCATTTGATTTTTTAGGTAGTTTATATTTTCTAAAGTAAACGTGATCAGATTTGACATCACTTACACCTTGGTCATGCCAACCAGACGCGTGGTCAATGAGTCTTGTTTTATCATAACTTCTAACAATATCCACCATTTGTTTTGAATCAAATTGTCCCCAACCTTCATTAAAGATTGTCCATAGGACAATGGATGGAGAGTTATATAGATACATTACTGTTTCAAGCATATCTTTGATGAAATATTTTCTTCCCATATCATCATTACGTGAAAACTTTTTGTAGTTATGATCTTTTAAATGGACTCTCGTGATTAATGGGAAGGCAATTGTAGAGAATTTGTATGGTTCACCACCATTAACAAAATCTTGCCAGACAAGCATACCTAATTTGTCGCAATGGTAATACCATCTTGGTGATTCGATTTTGATATGTTTTCTAATGCAGTTAAACCCAAGACTTTTTAAAAGAGTAATATCTTTGATATAAGCTTCATCACTTGGTGGAGTCAATAAGGTATCTTGATAATATCCTTGGTCCAATACACCACTCATGAAGATAGGCCTATTATTTAAAGCAATACGGACTATACCTTTTTCATCTTTGTATGTCGAGATTTTACGCATACCAAAATATGATGAAACCTCATCTTCTTCGAGTTTTACTTTAAATTCATATAAAAATGGATCTTTTGGTTTCCAAAGTCTTGGTGAATCGATTTTGATATCGATTGTTTCTTTAAGATAAATTGTAACTGGATAAACTCCATCTGAATTAACTTTGATATGAACAAGTGATGCGTCAACATCACATGTTACTTTAAGTGATTGAACATAGTGTTTAGGAACACTTTCAATCCATACAGGCATATAGATACCCGATTGAGGTGTATACCATATTCCACCTCTAGCGAGTTTTTGTTTTCCTCTTGCATGATAACTTGTATCGGTAAAGTCCACTACTTGGACAATAATTTCGTTTTCAAATTGTAAATATTTAGTGATATCAAATTCAAATGGAAGGAAACCTCCAATGTGTTCTCCTAAATATTTATCATTTACCCAAACTTTCGCGATTTGATCTACCGCCATAAAATGAAGGAGTACTCTACCTTTGTTAAAATCGTGATCCAAAGAGAATCTTTTTCGATAGTAAAGATATTCATCAGGTTGAAGGATATAATTAATATCCTTATTACATTCTGGTGAAAATGGAACAATAATTTTGCCTTGGAAATCTTGAGGTATATATTCGTCTTGTGTGATGGCGTATTCCCACTCTCCATTAAGGCATAAATAAGAATCTCTTACGAGTTGAGGGCGAGGGTATTCGCTTAAAGGTAGATCAGTATTATTCATTAAAATGGCACCTTCTTTACTAAGTCGTAGCAGAATTCGAAATATTCTTTTGGTTTACCAACAATACTTCCATCATGGTTGATTTTGTTAGTGAATTCATGAAGTTCTTCATTGATATTCTTTGTTTTGCCAAGTTCAATTAATTCATCAACTTTTAATGAATCTTCTTTCGCTCTTTCTAAGATATCAAAGAATGAATCTTCTCTTTCTTCACCAGTATCTGGTAATTTCCAAGAATTCTTTTTGAGATTAAGGTAATCAATCTCATCATCGTGAAATGGCTTACGTGGGTTAGTTTGGACCCAAAGTTGAACCTTTTTACGAAGTGGGTAATATAGCATTCTCTTAAATCCAAATCTTGAATAGAATAACTTTTGTAAAGTTATCATATCCTTATAGGATAATAAGAATGTTTCTTCATTTATAAATTCGTAATTAAACATTTGTTCGTTTACGTATTTATACATTCTTGAGATGAGTTTCACATCTTCTAGATTTGCTTTAACAGCGTCTTTATTTCTTTTTGGAGTGTTATAGTGATTCGCTACTAAAGTATCAAGATTTGATTCGTATAAAACGTGAGCTCTCATGTAGTAGCCTGGATTAAGGGAATCAACTTTCTCTACCGCTCCTGTTCTATAGAAAATAAATGGGTGAGCATTTCTATCTAGGGAATAGTGATACATCATACCTTTTAAGTAGGCATAAAGTTTTTCTTTATCTTCATCATTATCTTGTTTTGAGATGTATTCGAACATGTGGTTATATACATCCGCGATATCGATATTGTGAAGATGATGGCCAAAGTGTCTTATGTCTTTTGAATGATCTCTTTTCTTAAGATAACCACAAAAGAAGAAGACATCTGGTCCTTGTGCACCTAGATAGACTAAAGAGGAGTATTTAAACTCCTCGTTATATATTCTTCTAGCAAATGTGTAATGAGTTAATATAGCAGGCATACTAATTAATCTTCATCTGCTCCTAAAGCTTCTAATCCTTTAACAAATTTTGTTTTAAGGTTTTTAACTGATTTAACAAACATGAAGATTGCTAAAGCAATACCTGAGCATAATAATGCGTAAACTGGTAAGTAACCGAAGTTAAATGTTGGATTCTTTAAGAGTAAACCAAGTGTAACTGGGGTAATTGTTTGAGCCGCCATACTTGCTGCGTAGTAGTAACCTGTGAATTTACCAATGTTTTTATTTGGACAAAGTTCAACAACCATTGGGAATGAGTTAAGGTGAACAAGTGACATGCCAAAGCCTTTAACACCGAAGACAAGGTAAATAACCCATGGGAACTTACCACCACCAGCAGCATTCTTTAAGACTGTGAATGTTAAGATAGCCCATAAAGCATAGCTTAACATTGTAAGGCTTAAACCACCAACGATTGTCCATTTACGGCCAATCTTAGATGCAATGATTCCGCCAATTGCGAAACCAGCAACTGAGCCAACACCACCAACGATAGTGTTAACCATGTTAGAAGATGTATCAGCACCTAAATAGTAAACTGTGTAGTTACCCATAAATGTGCCAATACCGTTATCTGCCATAAACCAGAAGAAGACAGCAGCAAGAATAAGAATAAGCATTGTTAAGTTGCCTTTTGTCATCGGTTTATCTTCTTCAACTTTATCAACGACTTCAGCTTCGAGTTCGCCTCTAGCCATTTCGTCTTTGATTTCTTCAGCAATTTTGTTTTCTTTAATTTTAATGATTAAGAAGACTGCTGATACAACCATTAAGACTGATGCAATTAAGAATGGAGCTTCGATTGCCCATACATTGTTATATGCCCATGTATGTTCAGCAAAGACCTTCATTCCAAGTTCATTTGTTGTAACTTTTGTGCCTAAATATTGACTTAATACGAAAGCAATACCAACAAGAGTAGCGACTAAGCCACCGATATAACCCATAATGTTGATGATACCATTAGCTTTACTACGTAAAGGCTTTGGTGTGATATCAGGCATTAAGGCAACGGCTGGGTTACGATACATCATCATTGTGCAAACAACGATGACCATTAAAGCAATTGTTCCGCCTAAGCTGTTATAGTGGAATAATACTGGGATGAATGGGAATGCAACTGCAGAAAGGATAGTACCTACAATAATGTAAGGCATACGCTTACCGAGTTTTGTATGTGTTTTATCGGAAAGTGTTCCGAAAATTGGAAGTAAGATTAACGCTGCCAAGTTATCAATAGCCATCATGATACCAACAAGGTATTGGACGTTATTAACTTCTGAAATGTTAGCATGTGGATCCATAATGCTTGCTTTTCTTGCAATGATCCAGTTAGCTTCTCCATAAAGTGCTTTACCAAATAATTCAGTTAAGAATGTTGGGCACCAAGAGTCATAGACTTGCCACAAAAGCAAGATACCAAAGAAAGCAAAACCAATGATACAAGTTCTTTTGATGTTAAGCTTCAATGGTGTTTGATTAGTCGTGTTTTCCATCGATTATCTCCTTAAATTGTATTTTTGTGTATTTATTGTATGGCTTGCCAGCACTTACATATTGGATGTCCCCATTCGTAAATTCCATTGTAATTGCTGAGTATTGTTCTTCTGTTATTCCGCTTGTGAGCATTTTATGAGATGGATATCCATTCATGTATATGACCACCGCATCATAATCAGTTGAGAACTCTGCACGATATCTAGGTGATTCCAGAACTGTACAATAATAGTTTTTGTTGGTAGTTCCTAAATACCAAATATCGTCAAAGCCATTTTTATTCGGTCCTTTTACATCTGCTTTAAAGGCATCTTCCATGACTAGTTTGCCTTTTCTAAAGTCATATGAAGTTCCTTTGACATCAACAAGCTTTTGTTTAATGAGGTCATCATCAAGCAGATATCGTTTACTTGCTTGCAATTCCATATAGATGTTATAGAGATCTTTCTCACCCATATTGAAGTACAAGTGTTGAGTTAAGTTAATAGGTGTTAAGGTTTTTGATTTAGCCTTATGGAATATTTCAATTGTTTTGTTTCTAAAGATTCGATAAATAATTTCAAAATCAACATCACCAGGGAATCCACATTCCATATGTGGTGAATGATATTTGAAATTTACTTCGTAATGATTAATGTATTGATATACAGTTGATTCAAAGTTCCTGTATGTAAGGCCTCTAAATCCTCCATGTAAACAAGTTGTACGTTCATTGGCTTCAAGTTGATAGACTTTGTCTCCAACTTCTATAGCAGCATATGGGATTCTTCCAGCAACTCTTCCAACGGTTTTACCATGATATCCAGAGTCTTTTAGCCATTCTTCTTTACTTTTGAATGTTGATAACATTTCATGTCCATCAACTTGGATTGAGTAAATAGACGCTCCAAAAGAACAAAGAATCACACTAAATCCTGGAAAGTCAACCGAAACAAATTTTGATTGCGATACTTCTAGTTCATTCCCCATATTTTTAACCCCATTATGATTATATCATATCAATGCTTTTAAAGAAATTGTCATTTTTTATATTAAAAAAAAGACTCTCAACGAGAGCCTTATTTTTGATTGTTCTTAATTATTCAGGGTCATCCCAATATAAAACTTCAATTTTAACGTGTGGCTCATTTGGATCATCAAGATGGTTTTCAACTGCAACCACTAAAAACATTGTTTCTTCAGTATAAAGTTCATATCCATGGTTAACGAATGCATCAGTGCCTGTTTCACATCCACCTTCGCATCCTTCGTCATCACCTAAAACACTTGTGAACGAGAAGAGCTTGCCTTCTTCTTCAATGGTGTTTAACCAAGTTAAGGTTTCTTCTAAAGTAGCATCAAAAACATATAATTCAAGGTATGGTTCACCATTATTTTCTGCTGTGCCATTATAGAATTCATAGAAACCATTAGCGGTTTCAAATTCAGGGAAGATGTCAATCCACTCAGGGAAATTTGTGAATGCTCCATTAATGAAGTCGTTATTCCATGTATCACCAAAATAGGTGTTTGTTTCCATAATAAATACGTATAATTGGAAATATCCTCCATAAGTATAGAATTGAATTTCAACTTTTTCTGTTGGGTCTAAATACATATATCCATACTCTTCATATGTATGCATATCATCATTGATATTTACCCAATCAGTAGCTTCAACAACGTTGTAGTAAGCTGTTTCAACTTCTAACGTTGTATCATCATCTTCTGTCCATGCACAAGCGGATGGGTAGTAACCACTACTACCATCATCAATTTCGAATTCCCAAACGGCATTTGATTGTAACACTGGAATAGTAACATCTGTTCCAACTACATAAGCATTCAAATCGTCTACTGGGAATGTGGTTGGTGCTTCATCACCAGAAGTATCCGTTCCAGGAGTTGTGTCGGTACCTGGTGTAGTATCTGTGCTTGGTGTAGTGTCGGTACCTGGTGTAGTGTCAGTACCTGGTGTAGTATCTGTTGTGTCAGGTGTTGAGTCTGTTGGGGTTGGATTTGCGCTTGATTTACCACAGCTTGCGAGAAGCATAGATGCAGCAATAAGTGTAAAAATTAAGTTTGTTTTTTTCATACATTTATCTCCTTGTTATAAAAATATAGGGGTATCTTACCAAATAAATTATTAATATAAAAGTCATTTTTGATGTTTTTATTGATTTTTTTCAGTAAATTTAATTAACCTTGTTAACTATCATTTTTCTTTTGTTTACATTTATAACTATTTTACTTTTAGTAATCATTTTATCTTTAAATAATTTTATGGAGTGCTATATTATTTGCGATATGAAAAAGAAAGTCGTTTACTCAATTACAATGGCTGCTACATTCGCAGCAATCATCACAGTCTGTTCATGGATCTCTATTCCTGTATTAGTTGTTCCATTTACACTTCAAACATTAGCTATATTCTTATGCTGTTGGACACTTGATTTTAAGACAAGCATGTTTGCAATCACCGCTTACTTACTCCTTGGCCTTGTTGGTGTTCCAGTATTCTCAGGATTCTCTGGTGGTGTTTCTGCTATCTTAGGCCCTACAGGTGGATATCTTGTCGGTTTCTTGTTTATGCCTCCTGTATATTACCTTATTTCAAGATTAGGTAAAGACACATTACCATTTAGAATTATTGGTTTATTAGCATCATTAGTAGTTTGCTATTTATTCGGTTCAGTATGGTTCTACTTTGTTTATATGGGTAAAGGCACTACTGTTGGATTTAATCAAGTTCTCTCTTGGTGTGTTATTCCATTCATTGGACCAGATTTAGTTAAAGGCTTATTTGCTGTTTTATTAGGCGAAAGATTATTGAAATCTACTCCACTTGGTAAATATAAATTCGCTAAAAAATCACAACCAGTCGCTCAATAACGACTGGTTATTTTTTATCCAAATTTAGTTAATCATAATGCTTTTGTATTATGTATTAATTTTAATTATATGAATATAATTATTATTTATTGTTTTTTAATTGTTTTACAATTACAATATATCTACACTTTTTAAGGAGGAAATAAAATGTCAATAAAATTAAATTACTTAGGCACAACAAAAGTATTTGATAAGAATGTCAAATTAATTGATTTAATTCCTGCTGGTGATGAAAAGAAGTACATCTGTGCTCGTGTTAATAACCTTGTTCGTGAGTTATCGTACGAAGTACATGGTGATGCTGATATCGAATTCTGCACTATCGCTGATAGAGATTCTATGAGAATATATGAAGCTTCTCTACGTTACGTTGTTGCGATGGCGTTTGATCGTATATATCCTGGATTAAAGATTCGTTTCTCAAATAACGTTTCAAGAAGCATATTTGTTCAATTAATTGATTCATCTACTCGTGCCGATCTTCATATGGTAAAAGCTATCAATGAAGAAGTTGCTCGCATTATTAAAGCTGACTACAAGTTCACACGTAGTTTAGTTAAAACTAATGATGCTGAAGCAGTTTATAAGGAACATGGATTATTAGATAAGATTGCTATCTTAAAATATCGTCCAGAAGAAACCGTTCACTTATATGAATGCGAAGGTTATTACAACTATATGAACTCTCGTATGGTTCCATCAACCGGATATCTTAAAGATTATAAAATCTTATACTACTCACCAGGTCTAATCATTCAATACCCACGTTCTGAATGCAATGGCCAAATCCCAAGATTTAAAGACGCCCCAACATTTGGTAAGGTCTTAAAAGAATCTCATGAATGGGCACAAATCACTGGTGCAGATACCATTGCAGGTATTAATGAACATATTCACAATAATGGTGTCATTGACTTCATTCAATTATGTGAAGCCCGCCATAATAGAATGCTTTGTGAATTAGGTGAAAACATCGAATCTGATATCTCAAATATTCGTCTTATTTGTATTGCTGGCCCATCATCAAGTGGTAAAACCACTTTTGCTAACAGATTAAGAATTGAATTATTAGCACGTGGTATTCAACCAATTCGTATTTCTCTTGATGATTATTATCTTGAAAGAAGCAAGTGCCCTATTGGACCTGATGGAAAGCCTGATTTAGAATCAATCGACGCTCTCGATATTGATTTATTCAACCAAAATATGCTTGATTTAATCTCTGGCGAAGAAGTTGAGCTTCCTAAGTTTGACTTTAAGACTGGTAAACGTGTTCCTGGAAGAGTTTTCAAGATAAGAGAAGATCAACCAATTATTATTGAAGGTATCCATGCATTAAATGAGCGTATGACCGCTTTAATTCCAAAGCACCAAAAATACAAAATCTTCATTGCACCTCAAGCTCAAATTAACCTTGATAATACAAGCCCTCTTTCTATTACGGATTTACGTTTATTAAGAAGAATTGTTAGAGATAAGAATTTCCGTAATTCATCTGCTACTGAAACAATGAGCATGTGGCCAAGTGTAAGACGTGGAGAATTCCAATGGATTTATGATACTCAAGAAGGTGCAGATTATGTTTATAACTCAATGCTCTCTTACGAACTTTGCGTTATGAAAAAATACGCTCTTCCAGCATTAAAAGAAATAGATAGGCATTCACCATACTTCCCTGTTGCCGAACGTTTAATGCGTATGCTTAAATACTTTGATGATATGCCTGATGAATGGGTACCATGCAATTCTCTTATTAGAGAATTCATTGGTGGAAGTTGTTACGCTGATTAATTAATATAAAAAAGTCTGGTTTGATGACCAGACTTTTTCTTATTCTTCTTTTGGCTTTCTCGCCATGCTGTTGCGAAGAATTGTTGTTTCAATTGTGTAGATAATTCTAATTTGTTGAATGTAAACTTTTCTCATTTCTAAGTAGCGGTTAAATTCTTCTTCAGAAGATGCTGCTTGCTTATAGAAATGGAGGAACATTTCTTCGAATCTAAAGAACGATTCCATCAAGTTAATCATTGTTAAATGATAGAAATATTGTGATTGAGAATAGATTAACAATGGAGAACTGTGAGCAATTTCACTAGCGAGTTCATATGTTTTTGAATATTGTTCTAAACCAGCAAATTTTTCAACACCATCTCTAAAGTTGAATTTGTAGTTTTCTGTTTCAAGGAATCCAGGAACAGAAGTTAGCCAACCATATTCAATGAATTTCTTCATATCTTTTGATTTCAAACCGAGTTCTGACATTCTAGCTTTAATCTCAACAAAAATAGCGTCTACTTCTTCTTTGTTTGGAATGACTCCACGGAACGCCATCGCATATTTCATATGAGTTAAATATGATTCAATAGTTGGTCTTCCGTTCTTCATTAATAATGAAAGAATGCATTCTGTCTCGTGAAGTGTTCTCCATGTTGAGAAGGCTTCCGTTTCAAACCCATCAACAATAAGTTCAAGGATGGCTTTTTCCATTTTGATTCCCTTATTCATAATGTCAGGGATAATGTCATTATTTGGATGAGCTTCTTTATATTTCTTAAGAACTCCTAAAAGGAAGTTAATATATGTGTTTAATGATGAGATTTGTGGAGTAAATCTAGAAATCTTATTTTCATTTGAGAAGTTTAAGTGTTCATTAGTGATGTATTTATCTAACGCTAAAGAAACGATTTTACCTAATTGGATTTCATCATCTTCAATATCTTCGTTTGTGACTCTATTAACATCTAAATAGAACAAGTATTCATTGTGAAGATATAAAGAAAGAATAACTGGGTTAACTGGAATATATCTTCCTAGAATATTTGATTCGGAAAGAGTGTTTGCGCCAACAATCGCATTTTCAAACAAATCAAAAAGAATATCTTTATTGATCTTTGGAGAACATCCAATACCTTTAAGGATATTTTCAAATTGTTCACGTGAAATTTGTTGACTGAATTTTCCCATTATTTAACTTTAAATGCTCTTGCGGCTGAAACTGCAATTGCCCATCCTTTGCATTTTTGGATAGCCTTAGCTTCATCCATTTGTGGTTTATATTGCGCTTGATAATCGTGAGTTGCAACAATTTCTTCAATATTTTTAAAGTAACCAGATTTTAAACCAGCAAGATAGGCTACGCCTAAAGCAGTTGTTTCAACAACTTGTGGTTTTTTAATTTCAATACGACAAATATCGCTTTGGAATTGCATAAGGATGTTGTTAGCGGTTGCACCACCATCAACTTGAAGAGACTTAATATTAATATTCGATTCTTCTTTCATAACATCAAAAACATCTTTGACTTGGTAGGCAATGCCTTCTAATGTTGCACGAACAAGTTGATACTTTGTTGTTGCGCGGGTAATACCAAATGCGGCACCTCTAACCTCATCATCCCAATAAGGTGTGCCAAGTCCAACAAAAGCTGGAACAAGATATACACCATCCGTGTCTTCGCATTTTGCTGCAACACTTTCACTATCAGGTGCGTCTTTGACAATTTTTAATCCATCTCTTAACCATTGAACAGCGGATCCACCAACGAAGACAGAGCCTTCCAAAGCATATTTAATTCCGAGTTTTGATGACCATGCAATTGTAGTTAATAATCCTTTGGTTGAAAGGATAGGTTTATCACCTGTGTTCATTAACATAAAGCAACCAGTGCCATAAGTATTCTTGCTATCACCAGGTTTAAAGCATGTATGTCCAAAAAGCGAAGCTTGTTGGTCACCTGCAACACCATAGATGTGAACTTCTTTTGTGAAGAATGATGCCACTCCATAATCATCAACTGAATATTTAACTTCAGGAAGCATGGACATTGGGATATTGAAGATTTTACATAATTCAGGATCCCATTTTAAATCAAAGATATTGTATAAAAGTGTTCTTGAAGCATTTGTTGAATCTGTTGCGTGAACTTTTCCTTTTGTCATCTTGTAGATGAGCCAAGTATCTACTGTACCAAAAAGAAGTTCGCCTTTTTCCGCTCTTTCTTGAGCACCTTCAACATTATCGAGAATCCATCTAATTTTACTTGCTGAGAAATAAGGGTTTATTAGTAAGCCTGTTTTTTCATGGAGATATTCTTTTTTGTTTTCTAAAGCATCACAGATAGCAATTGATTGGCGAGATTGCCACACTACCGCGTTATAGATTGGCTTACCAGTTTTCTTTTCCCAAACAATGGATGTTTCACGTTGGTTGGTTAATCCAATAGAATCAATATCATCCCATGTTGCATTAGCCTTGATTAATACTTCATTAACAACATCAACAACTGATACCCATAATTCTAATGGATCTTCCTCTACCCATCCTTCATGTGGAAAGATACATTTGACTTCACGTTGTGCACTATATGTATAGCGGCCATTATGGTCAAATAAAATAGCCCTTGAAGATGTTGTTCCTTGGTCGATTGCTAAGATGTATTTTTTCATATGAGAATTACTCCTTGTGAATAATTATAACAAATAATTATATCTCTTTGGAAATTCAAAATATTTTGCTGTTGAGTTCACGTCCTATTTATAGGAAAATATGTTTATCATCTTAAAGCGAGAATTAGTTTATGAAAAAATCATCATTTATTACAAGATTATCAATGCTTATTGCATCAGTAGTCGCGATTGGCGGGATTACATTTGGTGTAAGATATGAATATAAAGAGGCTAATGCTTGGAGTGGAAATCAAACTAGCACCGCTCCAGCAAATTATTATTCAAGTTGTGAAGGTAAAGAAGGTTCTGATCTTCAAGCTGAACTCCTTTCTATAAATGCTCCAAAAAGTACTTCTTACGATTGGAGTAGATATGAAGCCTGTGATGAAGCGGAAAATGATTCTTCATCAATTATTTGTATTTACACAAGACACAATATTAAGAAAAATTCTCACGTTGGAAGTTATTCTTGGGATACTTGGAATAGAGAGCATGTTTGGACCCAAACAAAATACCCAAATTCCAAGACTGATAATCACAATATCTTTGCGTGCGAAGGTTTAATCAATAATATTAGAGACAATTATTCGTATGCTGAGGTTGCTCATAACAACACAACACAAGTTACAGTTCATGGCCATTTAACTGATTGTTATTTCGATAATAGTTATTTTGAACCTTGTGATGACGCGAAAGGTGAAATTGCTAGATCAGTAATGTATGGAACTGTTATGTATTCATATAGAATGACTGATATTGCGAAAAATATTGAAACGATGCTTAAATGGCATCTTGAACACCCTGTTTCAAATCGTGATGTTTATAGAAATAACACCGCATACAAATTACAAGGAAATAGAAACCCATTTGTTGATGAACCAACATACGCTTGTAAAATTTGGGGCAATACAAATGATGCAACTAGAGCGCTTTGCTCAGGTTCAATAACACCAGCCAAAACTCTTACATCGGTCGTGGTTTCAACAGTAAAAACTTCTGTTCAAGTAAATAGAGAAATTCAATTAACCGCTATAGCCAAATATAGCGACAATACGGAAGTTGATGTTACAAATTCAGCTACATGGAAATCTTCGGATAGCAACTTTGCAATCGTTGCAAATGATGGAATTGTTCTAGGAGTTAGCGTTTGTGACGAAGTAACCATAACCGCTTCATTCCAAGGCAAAATAGGTTCTGTTGTATTGAGTGTAACGGAAAAACCTAATGTTTCGCCAAGCCCTGATAAACCAGATGATAATAACAGCAAAAAAGGCTGTAAAGGTTCTATTATTTCATCTTCGATTGTCCTATCGTTACTCGCGATAGTTGGCATAACCTTAGTGTTATTCAGAAAGAGAAAACAACATTAAAATAATATGAGTCATTCCTAAAAAGAATGGCTCTTTTATTTTGAGATATCTATTTTGGTTACGATAATTTATAATTATTGTGTTCTATACAAGGATCACATAAATATGAAAACATCTATGGGAAGATTAAGAATTATTGGAGTAAGTTTGCTTACTGCTCTTGTTTTTGGTAGTTTAGGAGCAGCTGCTACTACTGCAAAAAACGTTATCGAAACTAAAGCTGCATATTCACCAACCAACACATACACAAACGGTGATGGCGCAACTTATTATAATGGCATTAGTTCTGCTGCTACCGGCGACACTTTATTAAGTTCGCTTCAAACTTTAAATAATTCAAAACGTAAAACTTTAGTTGGATATTCCGCTATGGGAACTTCTCCTTCAGGTGCTTTCTGTTATACAGACTACGATCCATCTACTGTTCAATTAGATAGCAAGGGCCAAAAGTACGGAAGTAAGATTTTAAGTTTCTACTCAGGCACCTCTACTACTTCTTGGAATAGAGAGCATGTATGGCCTAAATCACATGGTGGGGGTTCTGGTGGTTCAGTACCTTCTCCTTATGTTGATAGTGATATCCATATGCCTAGACCTACTATTTCTGCTGAAAACAGTGATCGTGGTAACTCTTTCTATGTAGAAGGAATGTCACATAGTTCGAATGGTTGGGATCCAGTTACTGCATTTGGTGAATCTGGTTGTTATGGCGGAGAAAGTATCCGTGGAGAATGCGCTCGTATTATTTTCTACTGCATGGTTGCTGATAGTGATTTAAAACTTGCTGATAGTGCAACTGTATCATCTAATAGCGGATGCACTATGGGTAAACTTTCGGATATGCTTAAGTGGAATCTTGAAAATCCAGTTAACGCTCGTGAATTAAATAGAAATGAGGGTGCTGAATATCTTCAAGGAAATAGAAACCCATTTATTGATCACCCTGAATATGCATGCAAAATTTGGGGAAACACAAACTCTGCAACTAGGGCAATCTGTGGAAATGCTGCAACTGACACAAGAACCCTTACAAAGATAACTATTACTTCAACTGATAGTTCAAACTATTATGTTTCTGAAGGTTATTACATTTCATTAAAGGCCACTGCTACTTATTCAGATGAATCAACTGAAGATGTCACCAATTCTGTTACATGGACTTCTTCAAATAGTAGCTATGCTACTGTTGATCAAACAGGCAAGGTTACTGGCGTTGCAGGTTCTGCTACTGGTCAATATGTAAATATTAACGCAAGTCTTGGTTCTGTTTCTGGAACCCACAATGTCTATGTTTGGTCCAATGGAGAATATGGAACAAAGGTCGATTCTGGAACAGATGTTACTGATACTCCTGATGGATTAGTTGGTGATATTCTTCCTTCCGACTTAGCAACATCTTACGAATCAACTGATACTCTCCATACTGCTGCAAGCGGCATCAAATTCTACACAAACTACTGCTCTAACTTTGGTAATGGCATCCAATTCAAAAAGAGCACTGGATATCTATATAATGCCGAACCTATTAATCTTGATAAAGTAACTATTTCTAATCCAAACGGTGGAACATTATCAATCTTTGGAGGAACTTCAATTTCGTCTATTACTAGCAAGATTTCTGGAAACAATAACGTCTATGATTTAAGCGATTACACTTATTTTAAAGTAATGGCTGGTTCAGCTGCTTCTTATTGCGACGCCATTTCGGTAACAGCTAAATCTAACACTCCTTCAGTACCTGATGACTCTTTATCTATTGATAAAGCATCTTTGAGTTTGGATGTTGGATCTACAGCGGTTATTAACGCTACATCAAGCGGAACTGTTACTTGGAAATCTTCTAACACTTCAGTTGCTACAGTATCCGCTAGCGGAACAAATGATACTAAAGCCACTGTAACAGGCGTTGCATCAGGTTCAGCGGTAATCACTGCCACCTGTGGAACTAAGTCAGTAACATGTAATGTTACGGTCACTGCTAGTTCAACACCTGCCGAAGATAATTGGCCATATGAAAATGATACCGGCTATTTAATGTCATTTACTTCTACTTCTAAAAACTATTTTATTGGTGACACTAGAAACAATTATTCATATTATGGAGAAACTACAACCATTATTGACAATGCTGCAATAATGTATTTTGAAGATAATGCAAATGAAGGACACAACTTGTATTGCTATAGAAAATCCGTTAAGACTTATATTCAAGTTGTTGAAAATGGTACTCATATCAATTTTGATATGACCACAACAGTTCCTTCAACTGGATGGGTTTATAGCGACACATATTCAACAATCTTATTCCCGGTTAATGATGCATTGTATTCAATTGGCTCTTATAGCACTTACACCACATTTAGTGCTTCTACGCCAGACAAGACGGCTTATAAAGCTCAATTTGATACCGTTGTATCTCCTGAAGATTTCGCTTCATATTTCCTTGATACTATTAAATGTTCTGGAAGTGGTTCTATCTTGTTTGATTCTAATGATTGGAACTTGATGGAACTTGCATTTGATGAATTGATTACATCTGCAAAGAATACTCTCAAGAACGCAAATGCAAATGTTAATGGAACAATTATTGAACAATGTGTTGCAAGATATGATGCAATTGTTGCAAAATATTCCTCATATAATGACTTTATGTCACGTGGAGTTTCTAACTCTAGTAAGTCATTATCAATGGTTAAAGATAACTCAACACTATCTACAATCGTTGTTATTTCACTTGTTGTAGCAGTTACCGCTATCTCATTTGTGATCACTAAAAAGAAAGTTGGTGAATAATTAATGAAGAGATTATTTGTAATTCCTTTATTAGCAATTGTTGGAGTTGTTTCCACTGCTCCTTCTTTTGATTATCAATTATTAGCAAGTGATGATGTAATGGTAGAAACTGTTGAAATCAAACACGGTGATGCTGGATACGATATCGAAGTTGGTCAAGAAGTTGAGTTAGAACAAACCGAATTTACTTTCTTACCAACCAACGCTACAAATAAATCAATTAAATACAAATTATTTGATGATTCATACGAAGGGGATTTACCTCCTGCAATGTTCTCTTCCACATCAAGCTATGACAATATTCTCATTAAGGGCTTGATGGTTGGTGATTTAAAGGTTTATTTCTATGCTGCTGATGGTAATGGAGCGTATTCATCTACTACATTCCACGTTCATCCAGCTGGACAATTGCCTTCTGGATCTCAACAAAATGGAATCACTGAAATCAAAACATTTATCGACAATGGAGTTGCTGAGGGCACCACATCCCTTTATGAAGTAAAGTCTCACGAGAGTGTTGAACATCCAACTCCTATCTACAAAGATGGTGTATTCAACTTCTCTGCTATTCCAACATTTATCTCACAATTCTTCACCATTGATGCATTTGTGATATTAGGCATTGTCTTGATTGGATTATTATTCTTATATATCCTACTTTATTCCATTAAGAAGGCGATTTGGAAGCTTCGTCGTTAATTTATACTAAGTAATCAAAAAGACGCCCGTACGAGCGTCTTTTTTAGTTATGCGTTTATTAAGCGAGTAATGATTCGAGTTCTTCAATAGATTTGATGATGTTTTGTGATAAACATTCTGAACCATCTTCTGTAATTAAGATATCATCTTCGATACGAATACCAATTTCATAATCCTTGAAATATAATCCTGGTTCACATGTAAGAACCATTCCTGGTGCTAATGGAGCGTTCATATCACATTGATCATGTGTATCAAGACCTAAATGGTGTCCAACACCATGATAATAAACATCACCAATTTTATCTTTTGATTCAATCAATCCCTTTGCAAAGCATTCTTCGGCAAGGAAATCACGAGCAAAGTCTTTATATTCTTTTAATGTGATTCCTGGGCGTAAGAAACCAATGCAAACTTTTTGGCATTCTAAGACAATTGAATAAATTTTCTTTTGGATTTCAGTAAATTTACCTGAAACTGGATATGTTCTAGAGATATCGGCATTGTAATAATCTTTAGCTGCTCCAACATCAAGTAAGACTAAGTCTTTTTTGCCTAATGTTCCTTCTGCACTTGGGTAATGGAGAATAACACCATTCTTACCAGCCGCAACAATTGAATGGAATGCTAATGTTGAATTACCATCATCTTTAATTGTGCATTCAAATGCATTACGAAGATTGTATTCAGTTTTAGCGTTGCCATCTTTGATTTCTTTTAAGACTTTGTTTAATCCAAGTTCAGTTGTATTAATAGCGTCTTTGATCATTTCAATTTCAGCTTTAGATTTAATCATACGTAAATTACACATATGAGGGTGAACATCTAATACATTTAATGATGAATAGGTTCTGTTAAGAGATTCTGCGAATGAAACTGTATTTAATCCATTGCCAATTAATAAATCTTCTTCTTTATCAACGTATAAATTACTAATTAATCCAAAGTGAGTCATTCCGTTTCCGAGAATCATTTCAAGTTTTGCATTTAATGCATTTGTGAATAAGATGTTTTCAATACCAGAAATTTTGTTTGCTTCTTCACAAGACATTTTAATGCCATACCACTTTTCAATATTTGGATTCTTTTCATCAATGAATAAATATGTGTGGTTACCTGTTTCAGTTTTTGCTAAAAGAACAACGCTGTTTTCTTGTTTGATACCTGTTAAATAGTAAAAGCTTCTATTTGGCTCAAAGTCAAAGCATTCATCATTTGTTGATTTTCTTGAAACACCCGCAAAAAGAATTGCGATGCTATTTGGTTTTAATAAGTCATATAACTTATTTCTTCTTAATTCGTATTCGGCTACTTCAATCATGTTTTTAGCCTCCTTAATTGTCTTTATTTTAAACAAATAATTTATCTTTTCAATTGATTAGATGAATTATTAATATAATTTCACGTATATTTGCTTTGTTCCCATTACTTCAATACCGGCTTTTGGGAATAGGTTAACTAATTCTTCAATGTTATCTGATTGAGATAAAAGGTCTAGTGTGATTTGTTCATCATATTGGATGTTCTCCAGTGTGTAACCATATCTAGATTGTAACCTTTTCATTGTTTCGTATTCACTATAGGAAATAGTCATCTTATAGATGTATCTATTTTCGATTGAAAGCAATGTTGATGAATCGATAACTCTAGTAGCGGCTTCTATGTATGTTGATAATAGACGTGATGCTCCTAAAAGGATTCCACCAAAGTAACGTACAACCACTACTAAGATTTCATCAAGATCTCTTTTTTCTAAAACATCAAGAAGTGGACGGCCCGCTGTACCAGAAGGTTCTCCATCATCAGAGCACTTGGTTCTATTGCCAATGCGATATGCATAGCAATAATGTTTAGCTTTAGGATATTCCTCTTTAATAACTTTGATAGCATTTTCAACATCTTGAGTTGATGTAACATGAACTAAAATACCGATAAATTCGGATCTGTCCCTAATTACTGACTCTTCATTTTTTTCTCTAATCGTTAGCATTGTAAAATAATTATATCTTTCTTTTATAAAGAATGTATAATTTTTGTATGTATATAAAGACGAAATGTAAAATTTGTAATCACGAATACGATGCAATGGAGCCAAAATGCCCTAATTGCGAAGAGGCAAATTCGGCCAATGCTGACGCTGTTAAAAATCCTAATGGTGCAGTTTTTGCTTGGTGGAAGCAACTTGTATTATTTTTAGTTGGTTGGATTGGATTCCAAGTTATTGCTAATGTGATTGCTATTGTGATTCTTAATGCCGATTTAGCAGAAATTGTTAAATCCGCAATTACAAACTTTGGTGGATATACTGTTTTAATTATTGGTATGGGCTTAATCGCTTGGGCCGATTGGAAAAAATTGTTTAAGTCATTCAAGGGCTGGAAACCATATGTTTTTGGACTCGCTGGCTTTGCTGCTATTATGGCATTCTCTAGAGTGTGGTCTATTATTTGTTCATTCATCCCACTTGATGTAACTGATAACGCTAATCAGTCTGCTGCAACCAATATTGTTACCTCTTATCCAATTATAGGTTTTATCATTCTCGGATTTGTTGGACCAATTTGTGAAGAGTTAACATATCGTGTTGGTTTATTCTCTTTAACCAAGCGTGTTAATCGTGTCTTTGGATATGTAATTACTTTAGTAATATTTGCATTTATCCATTTTGATTTTTTATCAATTGCAGAATCAATGAAGACAGGAAATTGGGATATTTTCTTAAATGAAATTCTTAATTTACCATTCTATTTATTTGCAGGTTTAACCTTTACTTTCCTTTATGAAAAGTATGGTTTTGCATCTAGCCTTGCTGCTCATGTCACCAATAACGCTTATAGCGTTATTATGACTATCTTACTCCAATATCTCAAAAAGTTTATGGGTGAATAATGGATAATCGTCTTCGTGTTCTTAATTCTTTTTGGCTAAAAATTATCGCTATGGTAGCAATGACACTTGACCATATCGGTATTTTTTTATGTTACTTCTCTACTCAACCGGAATTTGGTGTCGGTGCAGATTACACTGTTGGTTATATTTTTAGAATTATCGGAAGAATTGCCATGCCTATATTCCTACTCCTTTTAGTTGAAGGAATTAGAAATACCTCTAACCATATGAAGTATATTCTTAGAATTGGTATTACTATGGCGGTTATCATGGTATTTGAGGCTATTATTTACACAAATGTTAATGCTGCGATTGCAAATGCTGAAAGCCCGTTTGTTGATTTGTTCTTAATCGCAATTACTCTATATCTTATCCATCGCAAGGATAAATATTCTTACTTCGCTATCTTACCGATCGCATATATCTTATTAACAACTGGTGTTCAAATTTATGAAAGAGTTCCTGTAGATGGTTTAACTCATAATATTTTATGGTTACCTTTCTATGTTAGACCTGCATATTCTATTTTTGGTCTCGCTATTGCTTTGGGCTTCTATTTCTCTTATTCAATTGCAGATAGAAACCTCAAAAGCAAGGGCAATTTTGATGATGAGCAAATCATCGCTATCAAAGATACGATTGAATATCGTGCAATGGTGTCACCATACATGATTTCTATGTTAGCTATTGTGAATGTTTTGATTTTTGCTCTTGGATATTTTGCTGTTTATGAAGGTAGAAGAATTCTTGATTTATACAATTTTGCAATTGAGAATTATTCTCTCATTTCTATTATCTTTATACTTATGTATAACGGTAAGCGTGGTTACAATAAAAAATGGTTTAAATATGGATGCTATATTTATTTTCCAGTGCATCTAATTTTAATTTTTATAATTTTCTTTGTATTATTATAGTAACACGGAGGTATTTATATGATTACATACTTACAAAACGAAGCAGACTTTGATGAATTAATCAAAGGTGAAAAAGTTGTTATTGATTTCTATGCTGATTGGTGTGGACCTTGTCAAATGTTAAGCCCAGTTCTCGAAGAAGCTCACGAAAAATTCGAATTCACCTTAATTAAGATTAATACAGACTTATTCCCAAATATCGCTAGAAGATTTGGCATTATGTCTATCCCTACTCTTCTTTTATTCAAAAACGGTGATTTAGTTAAAAAAGAATTAGGTTATAAACCATTACCTGCAGTTTTATCTTTTGTAAATAATTAAAAAATTGTTTTATTAAAACACTGGTTGTGTTATTATCTTTAAGCACGAACTAAAACCAGTGTAATTGCAGATGTAGTTCAGTGGTAGAACATCAGCCTTCCAAGCTGATTATGCGGGTTCGATTCCCGTCATCTGCTCCATTTGATTAAATAGCGTCCTAGCGACGCTTTTTATTTTATATAAAAACTAATTCTTACTTATACTTAGCAAGCATAATGAGAATTGTTATAATAAAGTTATGGAAAAGATTTTTATTTATTATAGTCATAGCGGTAACGGTGACATCTTAGCGAACTATTACAAGGAAAAGGGTTACGAAATCAGGAAAGCAGTTCCTAAAAAAGATATTCCTCAAAGTTTCTTTTGGGGTATATTGACTGGAGGATTCCATGCTGGTATCAATAAGAAATATAAATTAGTTGACTTTAATTATGATATTTCTAACTTTGATGAAGTTGTAATTGGATCACCTATATGGAATGGTAAACTTGCATGCCCTATCAACACTGTTCTTGCAAACGTTAATTTAGAAGGAAAGAAACTCACATTTGTTCTTTATAGTGGGAGCGGAGAGGCCCTTAAGACAGTTAAAAAACTTAAAGAAAAATATAACTGCGAAGTTATCGAATTAAAAGAGCCTAAGAAATATCCTGAAGAATTAAGTAAACTTCAATAATATGTATAGCAGCAATTATAATTCTCCTGTTGGGACTTTACTTATTTTGTGTGACGATAATTCACTTTGTGGATTATATAAATTAGATCAAAAACATTTTTTAAATAATATTAATGATGAGATTATCCCTGATGATAATAACACTATTATTCTCAAAGTAAAAAATTGGCTAGATGATTACTTTAGTAAAAAGAAACCATCTATAAAGAATATTCCATTGAATCCTTTTGGTAATAGGTTTAGAAAAATTATTTGGTCTATTCTAATTGAGATTCCTTATGGAAAAACCACTACTTATGGAGATATAGCTAAAGAGGTTGCGTTAATTCTTAATAAAAAGAAAATGTCTGCCCAAGCAGTTGGCAACGCGATTAGTAATAATCCAATTTCAATTATTATCCCTTGTCATAGAGTTATTGGGAAAAACGGTTCATTAACCGGATATGCAGGTGGAATTGAAATGAAAAGATATTTGTTAGAATTAGAAAAGGACGCCTAGCGACGTCCTTTTTAAGTTTTTATAATAAATTATAATTTTTCAGCAAGTGATGCAGCGGCGATTGATTGGCCAACGCGTCTCATGTATTCACTTGGCATTGAGAAGTCAATATCCTTGTATTCTGGGAATTCTGCTTTCAATGTTTCTGATGCAACTTTAAGGATAGTATCTCCACCCTTACCTGAAGTTACTCTGCCAAGAATTAAGATGTGCTTAATATCATAGAATTCTGCATAGTAGGCAACCGCGTAAGCAAGATAAACACCAATAGATTCAAAAATCTTATTTGCGCCTTCATGCCCTTCTTCATTTAATTTTTGAACGACTTTAAGTTTTTCTGCTAATGTAAGATTTGGATCTAATTCAATACCTGCTTTTGGGGCAAGTTTGATAACAGCATCTTGGCTTAAATATTTACATCCAACACCATAATCTCCAGACCATTCGTCAACCATAGCATCTTTGTTGAAATCAACTGGTGCAAAGGCAAGTTCAGAAATCCAACCTAGAAGGTTGCGGTTTTTATCTGTATAGCCAGCAGCTTCACTTGTTCCCATAGCAATTCCAAGAACGCCACCATCATTTAAATCCATTGAACCTGCAAGAGCGGTAACGTCACCATCATTAGCAACTTCAATTGGGATTGGGTGTCCAACTTCTTCAGAAAGTTTCTTTGCAGCATTAATATAGATTTGTTTTACATATTCAAAATATTTAGTCTTATCAACTTTAATGAATAACGATGAAACCATTGGTTTGTTATCAATGATGACACCTGCTGTTGAAACACCGATAGCGTCAACATCACCCATTTTCTTATAAGCAGTATAGAAAGAATCATAAATGCCATCAAATTGATATGTTGGATCTTCACTTAATTTTGGGAGCCATACTGTTTCTTCGGAATAGATAACTTCACCATTAACAACGGCAGATACTTTTCTATCTGAACCACCAGCATCAAAGCCAATACGTTTGCCTTCAAGGTGACCTCCAATTTCAACTTCTGCTTTCTTTTCTAATGGAATATTTTCATATGTTGATTCGAAGACTTTAACTTCAGTTTCATAAACTGTTGACATAAAGTCATAATCAAAAGCACGTAATCCCTTTGGAGAATAATATTCTTTTAATGCTTCATATACTTTGTGTGAACCTGCGATATAGATTTCATATCCACCGCAAATCCAAAGAACTGTCTTTACAAATCTTTCAATAATGAAGATGTTTCTTTCATCATTATATCCATCTTCATAAACAGTAAATTCTCTTGAATAAACGTATCCTAAACTACGTTTAATTGAGACAACCAATTTGTTTGTGTGCCCGCTTGCTAAAACTTCTTCATTGAATTTGCGAAGTTCTAAGATGGCTGGGGTAAATTCTAAATCGAGTACTGGTTTAATCATTTTCAAATACCTTCTCTCCTAATTTATAAACTTGTTTGAGGTTAAGATTTTCATCCATTAAGACGAAATCTGCTAATTTTCCTGCAACTAATTCTCCTCTATCGTTGAGTTTAAGAGATTTAGCTTGGTTATAAGAAGAAATCTTCATTACGTCAATTAAAGAGCAATTTGTAATTTCTCTAACGTTTCTGATACCTCTATCGAAGTTAAGAAGTGAACCCGCAAGGTTTCCTCCTTCGCTTTCTGTAAGGTATGCTGCACCATTTTTGCGAACGCAATCTAATCCAAATAATTGGAATGTATCAACAGTTGAGTGCTTTGCTTGTAAAGCATCTGTGATAATCATGAATTTATCCGGTCCGGCAATCTTATAGAATGTTTTTATTGTATTTGGGCAAACATGAATTGTATCGCAGATAACTTCAGCATAAGTATTTGGCGCATACATTGCTGCAGCAAGTAATCCTGGTTTTCTATGATGATATCCACTCATAGCGTTGTGCGTATGTGTGAAATTAGTGGCTCCTGCTGCAATTGCATTCATTGCTTGATCAAATGTTGCATCGCTATGTCCTAATGAACATACAACATTTTGGGTAACAGCGTATTTGATAAAATCAACTGCCCCTTCGTTCTCTGGCGCAAGAGAAATGTAACGGATATTGCCATGAGATGCTTCGATTAATTCATCTAATTCTTTTACTGATGGATTACGGATAAACGCTTCGTTTTGTGCACCTTTAAATTTGACACAAATATATGGTCCTTCAAGGTGAGTACCTAAAAGGTTTGGTGTAGTCTTCTTTGCTTCATAAGCATTTGCAACTGCTTTTTTTAAACTTTCTTGATCGCTTGTTAAAGTTGTGGCAAGGAATGTAGTTACACCTTCGGTGTATAATACCTCTCCAATTTCATGAATTTGTTCTGGAGTAGCATCCATGAAGTCATAACCAAGCGAACCATGAATATGTAAATCAATAAATCCTGGTAAGGCAATCAATCCTTTTCCATCAACTGCGTTTTCTTTTGGTTCTCCTTCACCAATTTCAACAATTTTTCCATTCGAAAAAGAGATGTAACCGTTTTCAATTATTTTATTTAATTGAACAATTTTTAAATTTTTAATAACCATAACATTTCCTCTAAAAAAGATTTTGTCAATTTATTATGTCTATATTTTATCACTAAAGAAGTTATTATTGTTTACACAATTGTTTTATTTTATTACTTTTTTAGAACATTAACTTAGCACATTACGTTACTAAAAATTCTATTTTGTAACAAATTTTGTTTTTTTCTAACTGTTGTTTAATTTTTCTTTTGGCTTTTTTTACCAATTATGTATTATTTAGTCAAATTTAGCACACTTAGAGGAATCTAGGGTCGCAAAGCTATAGGGTCTAGTTCAGATTGCCAGTTGCCAAACTGTGTTTGTTAAAAAGGCGATTATATGAAATTTACCACTAAAGCAATGCTTCTAATATCAGTAATCAGCGGCACCACTATTGCAGCAGGTGCTGTTCTTTCTGATTCATCTATTATGACTATTGCTTCTGATTGTTCCCATGAAGGTAATCACTACGATGCATTAAGTGCAACACAAACTAGTTCAGGAACTAAGGAATACTGGGTTTGCTGTAAATGCCACGAACACTATCTAACAAAGCCTTCTGGTAATTGGACCGATGCTGGAGTTGCTGCCCAAATTAATGATGAAAACGACAATCGTTATATTCCATTTGTTGGTCAAACTGATGCCCAAGGATTAACATATTCAGCAGATGGCAAAACAATTCTCTCATGCGATGGAACAGCAAAAAATATTGTTATTCCTGAGGGCGTTACAACTATTGCTGAAGGTGTATTTGTAAATAAGGATTTAACCTCCGTTGTTCTTCCTTCAACTATCGAGTCCGTCCCTGCAAAAGCTTTTTATGACACTGAAATTGCTTCTTCTATTGGCGGAAATTCCACAAATGATATTGTTATTTATCTTAATATGACTAAAGAAGAAATTGATGCTAAAGTTGCAAGTGGCGAATTTGCAAAGGATTGGGATGTTGCTTATACATCAAGTCCATTAGGCCTTGGCTGGCTCGGAAAGCAAGATCATAAAGCCGAACTTTGTTACGCCGATGAATGGCACTACGATGAAAACGGTAACCCAGTCAAAAATTCATAATTTATTGTAAATAAAAACACATAGTTTGAAGCTATGTGTTTTCTTTTTGGTTTTGATTATTTAAGAACGACTTTACAGTAGCTCTTTTTACCTTTCTTTAAAGTTACTGAAGCTTTAAGTTCATCTACTGTAACAGCAAATGCGAGGTCAATAACCTTTCCATTAACTGTAACACTGCCACCTTTAATAGCGTCTCTTGCCTCATTCTTTGAATTACAAAGTTTTGTTGCAACGAGAAGGTCAGCTGCAGTAATTCTTTCAGGATTAATGAAGTTTGCAAGCGTTACTTCCTTTACTGGAAGATTTGCTTCATCCATTTCACCTGAGAATAAAGCCTTTGCGGCAGCTTTTGCCTTAGTAGCTTCTTCTTCACCATGAACTAACTTTGTGAGTTCGTAAGCAAGGATTTCTTTCTTTTCATTAATACGAGAATCATCCCATTTTTCCATTTCACGAATTTCGTCTAACGAAACAAACGTTAACATCTTGATACATTTCATTACATCAGCATCATTAACATTTCTCCAATATTGGTAGAAATTGAATGGAGTTGTTTTATTTGGATCAAGCCAAACGGCACCCGATGCTGTTTTGCCCATCTTCTTGCCTTCTGAGTTAAGGAGTAATGTAATTGTCATTGCGTAAGCATCTTTACCAGTTTTCTTACGGATAAGTTCAGTTCCGCCAAGCATATTTGACCATTGGTCATCACCACCGAATTCAAGGTTACAACCATATTTTTCGTTTAAGTAATAGAAATCATAAGATTGGAGAAGCATGTAGTTAAATTCAAGGAATGATAAACCTTTTTCCATTCTTTGCTTATAGCATTCTGCTCTTAACATATTATTAACAGAGAAACATGGACCGATATCTCTAATGAAATCAATATAATTAAGGTCTAAGATCCAGTCGGCGTTATTTAAGGCTAGAGCCTTACCTTCCGAGAAATCAATAAATCTTTCCATTTGTTTTTTAAAACATTCACAGTTGTGATTAATTGTTTCTCTTGTAAGCATTGAACGCATATCACTTCTACCTGATGGGTCACCGATGTGTCCAGTACCACCACCTAAAAGAGCGATTGGTTTGTTACCTGCCATTTGGAGACGTTTCATTAAAACGAGTGTCATAAAGTGGCCAACATGTAATGAATCTGCAGTTGGGTCAAAACCAATATAGAATGTAGCCTTACCATTATTGATAAGATCTCTAATTTCTTTTTCATCTGTTACTTGAGCAATCAAGCCTCTTTCTTGTAATTCTTCATAAATTCCCATCGAATTTACCTCCTAAAAATATAAAAGTCCTCTAAACTAGAGGACGTCATTAACGTGGTACCACCATCTATTCAGATACAATATGTATCCCTTATTTTCTTCTATAACGGGAAGGACCCGGTTTCCCTACTTAGTTTCAGGAAGCACGCTCCAGAATGTATTCAAGATTAACATTAGTTTGCCTTGCACCACCCGGCAACTCTCTTAACTAAGAGGTTATTCTCTACTTGTTTCCTTCGTAGCGAGTTAAATATATCATATTCAAAATGAAAATTAAAGAGATTGAAGATTTTTAATCTTTATCTATATAATTTTAGTGAGGATTTTATTATGTTTGAAATTTTGTTAAGTAGTAATAACGCTCATAAGTTACATGAGTATAGATGTATGCTTGAACCATTTGGCATTAAGGTTCTTTCTTTGAAAGATAAAGGTATCGTAGATGATGCTGATGAGAATGGTTCTACCTATTTTGAAAATTCATTAATTAAGGCTAAATCTGTTGGAAGATTTACTGATATGCCTATTATTGCTGATGATTCCGGACTTGAAGTTGTTGCCTTAGGCAATTTCCCTGGTTTACACACTGCTCGTTTCGCTAAAGATTGTGGCGGAAACGAATTTGCTAATCCTGAAATTATTAAAAGGCTTAAAAAATATGATGATAAATCAGCGAATTTTATGTGCGTAATCACTTTATTAAATGTTGATAAAGAACCTGTCCAATTTTTAGGTGTATGCCCAGGTGTTATTTTGGATAAAGTCTATGGAGAAGGTGGGTTTGGCTATGATCCAATCTTCTTTAGTAATGAAGCCAATATAGCGTTTGGTTTAGCAAGCGAAGAAATCAAAAACCGCTTCTCGCATAGAGCGAAAGCGGTTCAACAATTAGTTAAATATTTGCAAGATACAAATAGAATCTAAAAAGTAAATACTGTTGGATTGCTATAGTAAGTTAATACAAAGGCGAGAACAATTAAGCATTCTGCAACCAAATAAGTGAGCATGATGTAAAAATCTCGTCTTTTTATTTCTTTCACATATGTTGTGTATCCAAGGAAGATATCGCTAAATATAAAGAACACAATTCCGATAATAGCAAGCCACATATATGTTGTTATTCCCGTTCCAAATGTGGCAATGGTTGCTATCGTGTACATTACAGATGAAGAAATTAATACCATGTAATATAAAGAACATCCAAGGCCCGTAAAGAATTTCAATTGGAAAGCTTTCTTAATTGGTTTAAAGAAGATAAAAGTAAATACAACAACTAAAGACCAATAAAGAACATGGAACCACCACTTCATAGAAAGTCCTAAAGTAGGAAGTAAAGCAGTATTAATTTCAACATAATAGAAAATATGTCCTAACATAAATGAAAATGTTCCGAGTGGAAATAAAAATTTCTTTCTTTTACTAATTAAAAGAATATCCCCTGCCATTCCAAGGTAGGTTGCAAAGTATAAAAATCTATGACTTGGAAGTGCGATTGTAACTGCAATACCAAGAAACATTAAACAAAGTGGTTTAATAAGCTTTCTAAAAAAGTTCTTTTCAAATAGAGCAAGAATAATTTCAACCAAAGAAAAGAAAGCAAAGCAGATTAGAAATACTTTAGTTGTTAAAGGAATAGATGCGATTGTATCAATAAAATTCATAACATCATTATAACTTTAATTATAGTTTTATTAAACTATTAAAATTCTTTCTTTTATTTATTAAATATTTTTTATATAATAATCAAGCACGTTGGAGGCATACCCAAGAGGCTGAAGGGGGCAGTTTGCTAAACTGTTAGTAGGCGATTCGTCTAGCATGGGTTCAAATCCCATTGCCTCCGCCATTTAATCCCACATGGGATTTTTTTATTTGAAAAGATAATTTATACACGCTTTATTAAATAGAAACATTTATATTATCCATGTGTCGACACCAGCCTGAAACACCAATAAAAAAACACCGCTCCATCTTTTCTTTTTGACATAGTTACCTCCTTATTCAAATCATACTAAAAGAAAAAGTAGACCGCACTTTTTATGCTTGTCTACTTTTATCTTACCGGTTCACGTTTGGGTGATTTTTTATTAAATGGTGGTCCAGGCCGGGGATGATCCGGCGACACATGGATTTTCAGTCCATTGCTCTACCAGCTGAGCTACCGGACCATTTGTGTTAGATTAATGGCGGATCCACGGAGAGTCGAACTCCGATCGCCACTGTGACAGAGTGGCATCATAACCGTTAGACCATGAATCCGGAAAATTTATTGCTAACTTTTCCCGATAATGGCGGATCCACGGAGAGTCGAACTCCGATCGCCACTGTGACAGAGTGGCATCATAACCGTTAGACCATGAATCCAGTCGGGAACGTTATTTATTATCTATGATATAAAATAAAAAATCAAGAACAAATTTAACGTTCCGACTGGAAGTCTAACAAAAAGCTTGTTTAATTTATAAATAAATTAATAGTTTTTAGCTCTTAATTCAAAATAAGCTTGTGGATGAGCACATACTGGGCATGCTTTTGGAGCTTCTTTTCCAACTGCAATATGTCCACAGTTACGGCATTTCCAAACTGACACTTCTTCGCTAATAAAGACTTTATTTGTTTTTAATTTTGCAAGAAGAGCTCTATATCTTTCTTCGTGTTCTTTTTCGATTGCTGCAACACCTTCCATTTGCATTGCAATTGCAATGAATCCTTCTTCACGAGCAACCTTTGCCATTTCAGCGTACATATCTGTCCATTCAAAATTCTCACCATCTGCTGCTGCTTCAAGGTTAGCTGCTGTATCTTTAATCTTGCCGCCTTCTAACCATTTAAACCACATCTTGGCATGTTCTCTTTCGTTTTCAGCTGTTTCTAAGAATAAAGCTGCAATTTGTTCATAGCCTTCCTTCTTTGCTTGGCTTGCCCAGTAAGTGTATTTGTTACGTGCTTGAGATTCACCAGCAAATGCTTTTTGAAGGTTTGCTTCTGTTCTACTACCTTTTAATTCCATTTATATGTCCTCCTTTTTGTATTGTTACCTCATTTTAGCACATAAATATTATGTGAGTTAATAAAACGCTCTCAATGTCTAAAAAATTTTAATTATTTTCGGCATTTTTTCCAAAAACTTACCTATTAATAAATAAGAAAGGAGGGCGAAATAATGAATGAGAACATTGGAATATATAAAGAAGATGAATTCATCAACGCCTTAAACAATAAAAAATTTGGAGAATTGAATGATAATTTAAAAGCTATGCTTAAACGCATGTTTGTATCCTTGCAAGATTCAAATATTTTCCATGTTGAAAGAATTTATGGATTCCTAAAGCCAGATTTCTTTATTGAGTGTCGTGGAGAAGTTCATTTTGTATCATTAAAAACAGGTAGTTCCATTGGTGTTCATCAAGAAAGACTCAAAACATTTATTGAATATTTAAGAGAAAAAGGTATCTCTGAAGAAACAATAAAAACAATTCTTTTATACCAATATGGTGATGGCACATTAGATGGAACTGGCGAAAGAAGAATGCCGATTGAGGAAATCAATTATAGATTGTTAGAACAAATTAAAGCCGCAAACCTAGAGTTAAATTCAAGCAAAGACTTTATCTATGAGTTTATACAAAGAGCAATCTTTGTTGGTGTTATCGAACCAAAATCACCAGCTGATTATGTTTATCATGGTGATATCGAACACGGAGTAATTTGCAGCCGAAAGCAAATTAATAAGCATCTAAAATATCGCACGTGGAGTTATATTCATGGATTACATATTGGACCATTAAGATTTAGACCACACGCTAGATATGTAGGTGTAGAAATCAAAAATCCAGAATCTAGAGAAAAAGTTGATTTTGAATGGATCGGATTGCAGCACGAATTATCCACTATTTCAGATAAGTACCTTTGGTAAAAATAAAGGCCACTACATTTGTGGCCTTTATCAATATCCTAATAACTCAATTTCGAAGTAACCAGTGCAGTATGGTGTTTGATTTGTTGTAGACTTCATACCGGCAACAGTATTGACCTTAACTTGTGTTACACCACTGACTTCATCATGGAAATAAAATGCTGATTTTGGTACAGCATTAGTTGAAACTTTATAGTATTCTTTGATATTTGAACAATTTACGTTTCCAATAACTGTTGGGAGAACATTGATAAGTGCAATGTTACTGCCATTCTTAGCGCCAAAGTTTGTGATATATGTACAATTATCGAAATCTGAGATGGATGTCATTGTTTTTGAAACTGTATAAGTTTTTTCACCTTCACCATTTGAGACAGTAACAGAAATCGCTTCTGGAATACGCGAAGATGCACTATCGAAGAAGTGATATAAATTAATTGTCTTTAAAGAAATAGGTGTTGCGAAATCAAATGTCCAGCCAGCTTCTGCTTCTTGTCCAGGATTCTTGTAGTTTGTCCAACGTTTTGAAGTATCATCGCCTTCAAGATAAGTTAAACCATCATTAATAGTATTAGGATTGTTTGTTGATGTTCCTTCAATTGAGTATGTAAATTCAACATCATCAGATCTCAATCTATTTACCAATGGACGATAAGAGATTTCGAAATCATTATCTAACATGAAATAGCGATCAGTAGTACCAACTGTGGCAGTAAAACTACTTCCTTTGTGGAGAACTAAAATATCTCCTTCATCAAATGAAGATGTATCGAAATCGAGATATAACTTTCCAAAGAATAAATCAACATTAAAGAATGAAGGTTCAATTCTTTCAACAGAAGTCTTATCACTAGAATATTTAAGAATATTCATTGTATTTGATGAAACGTTTTTTAAACCTGTTGGATAATTTGACTTAAAGGCAGTTGTTGTTAAATAAAGCTTACCATCATAGAATTCAGTTAATTGTGAACGAGAATCAGTAAATCCGTGGTTAGTAACAGTTGTATTACCACCAGTACCTAAAACACTAAATGTTTCGTAACTGCGTGTTAAGCAGCCATAAGTAACTGTAATTGATGTAATTTGTAAATTTCCAACCGCTTTAACTTGGAAATAATTAGCACCTTCAGCATAGTGAGTACCAACAGCAAAGTTGTCTTCATATCCATAGCTTTCTGTTGCGCCAAATGAAAGAGTACCATTACCACTACCGGTAACTGTGATTGTGCTAATATTTGTAACTTTAGTTGTAAGTGCAATATATCCACCATCGCTTAAAGAAACCAATCCATTGCTGAGTGATGTTCCTTTTAAATATTCAAGGGTTAATGGGTATTCGCCATTACCTGCTTTAGTAACCGCATCGACTGTTCTTGCTGATACAGCATCTTCAAGAAGAGCACCGTTTTCACTATCAAAAGTAACGCTATAAGAAACATCCTCAGCGTTAGCACGTTTAACTAATGTTGTTTGAGAAGAAATTGATGTCGCCAAAACAGCAATGGAAGTCATTGTGAATGATAACGTTGCACCAAGAGCGAGTTTTTTGCTAACCATTTTTTCTCCCTAATTCAAAAAAATCGAGAGAAATATATAAATATTAGAAAAAAATGTCAAACTTTTTTTCGTGAAGTGTCGATTTTTTTTGAAAATATGGATTTTTTTAGGATTATTTACTTTGTAAAGTTACACATTTAGTAATAATGTAACCATACTTTTTGTTAAATGCTAGTAAGAAAATCACCGACAAAAGGCATGAGCAAAAATCCGCAATTGGAATGCTCCACCATATACCAATTTCTTTCATAAATAAAGGTAGAACAAACACAAACACAATTTCTAAAATTAAGTTTTTGATTAATGAGATTATTGCAGAAATTAATCCGTTATTCAATGCTGTAAAAAAGTTAGAGAAATAGATAGAAAAACCACTAAATAAAAAGCTTATTGAGAAGATCCTAAACGCAAGAGTTGTTAATTTTAATAATTCAGGTTCGCTACCAACGTACGCTTTAGCAAATAATGGACCTAAAAATTCACCCGCTAGGAGCATGACGATTGCACAAACAGAAATGATGACCATGCTCTTTTTAAGAATACTATTTAGTTCTACATTGTTTTGTGCACCATAGTTATAAGAAATAACTGGCGAGATGGAAATAACGTAACCAATATAAATTGCAATAAACAAAAATGAAACATACATGATTGTTCCATAGGCCGCAACACCATCTTGACCATAATAAATTAATAATTGAATGTTAAAAACGACACCAACAATGCTCATGGAAATATTGTTAACAAATTCACTCATCCCATTGAAGCAACATCTCAAAACTGGTTTTATTTCAAATTTACCTAATGCAAAGCATATATTAGCGTTTTTATTTCTTAAGAAGAATACAAATGGGCATACACTTCCTACGATATATCCTACAATAGTAGCAATAGCTGCCCCCACTACTCCCCAATGGAAAATCGCAACAAACAGTAAATCCAAAAGCATGTTTGCTACACCAGCTGCCAAAGTAAAGAAAAATCCCAGGCGTTGACGCTCTGCAACAACCATAAAGTTTTGAAAAACATTTTGAGTCATAAAGAACATTTGTCCAAGTGACAAGATTCTTCCATACTCTACTGCTTTATCAACCATTTCTTGAGTAGTTCCATTTGTTAATTTGCCCATCGCAATAGCAATTGGTTTAACACAAAAAAATATTGCGATTGAAATAACTACACCTACTACAAAAGTGGTTTCGACCATCATTGTAAAAACCTTATCCGCGCGTTCTTTATTTTGTTCACCCAAAAGTTTTCCAACTAAGGCCGAACCGCCAGCGCCAAACATAAAGCCAATTCCGCCAATAATCATAATAACTGGCATAATCAAATTTACACCTGAATATTCGGCTATACCTGGCGTACCTCCCGGACCAGCAAAATTAGAAATGAAAAAACCATCAACAATACTGTAAAGCGAGATAAATAACATCATTAAAATAGGAGATAGGGCAAATTTCAATATCTTCCTATATGTGAAGTGGTCTGAAATAGAGATTTTTCCTGCTTTTTTCATAACAAGAGAACATTATACACATATTAAGTAAATATGTATATCAAGAAACAAAAAAGGCCGCAAACGCGACCTTTTGATGTTTTTGGTTAATTAAGCAACCTTAACTCTCTTCCACATTTCTTCAACTTTAGCTGTTTGTGTGCCAAAGTCTTGCATGATACAACATTTCTTGATTGCATCTTCTGTTGGATATTGAGCGTCGAATTGACGTCCTCTTTCTTCAGTTGGAACGTTAATAATTGCTGGTTCTTCAAGAGTGTTACCAAAGAAGTAACTTAAATCAACTTCGTCTGCTTCAGCATCTTCTTCAGCAGCATACCAATCATTTACTAATTCCCAAATAGCTTCACCTGCAATTGGAGATGTATAACCAACGTGGTCCATGCATAATGCAGCGTTATCTGGATTAGAAATGAAGTTTACGAATTCTAAAGCGTATTCAACTTGAGCACCTTTTGGCATACACCAACCATCAAACCAAATGTTTGAACCTTCTTCAGGGAGCGCGTAATTTAAGTATTTTGCTGGTTCGCCTTCTTCAGCCGAATCCATTGAGAATACTGAGTCACCTGACCATGCTAAGTTAGCGTGGTATTTACCCTTAACAATATCTTCCTTACCTTCATCAACTTCAAAACCATAAACTGTAGATTTCTTAGCTTCGATAAGCGCAGCTTCAACTTGTGCGATGGTAGTGTCATCACAACTATTGAAGATTTTTGTTAATTTATCGTTATATTCAGGATCTGTTTCATCAAGAGCAGCAATTTCTGCTTTCTTAACGTGGTAAATACCAGCAACATATGTGTCACGCATAGAATCCTTTAATGAGAATTGCTTGTTGAATTTTGAATCCTTATTCCATAAGCATTCCCAAGTATTAACTTCTTCTTCATCAAAGTAGTCTGGGTCGTATGTCCAACCCATTGTTCCCCAAAAATATGGAACAGCATATTTTAAAAATGAACTACCATTGTTGAGTTTAGAGTTAGAGAATCTTGATTTTAAATATGGTGAACCATATTCTGACCAGTTAGAAAGAGATTCTTCATATGTGTCAGTTGCTTCATCATATGGGAAAGCTTCGAGTAAACCTTCATTTGCCATCTTTTGAATCATGTAATCTGATGGACAAATTAAATCTGGTTTAATAGAACCTAAAGAGATTTCTTGATACATAATTTCATTTGTAGAGAATGTTTGATAGTCAACCTTGACTTTCTTGCCAGTCTTTTCTGAAATATATGTTTGGAAGCGTTCTACGATACCGCCTTCATCATCAATTTTTGTGCCATCTTCATCTGCGCCAGTATAGATATAGTCTTCCCAGTTATAGATGACGATTTTTACATCGTACTTTTTAGCACAACCAGATGTTGCAGCAATACCTAATGCTAAGAAAGGCATTGCAATTAAAAGTGATTTTTTGTTCATTTTATTTAGCTCCTTTTCTATAAAGTTTCTTTGCATCTAATGCACTCTTGATGTTCATGACAATCATTACAATTAATATGACAGCAAACAAGATTGCTGTAAATGCACGGAAGTGGGTTGGAAGTCCGCCTTTAGCGAGCTTCGAATCAACATATGTTGATAATGTATGGAATTTTGTTTCTGACCATGGGACTTCACCAGGTTTTGTGAAGGCTGTGATAACAAAGTCATCAAGAGATAATGTTACCGATAGCATGAATCCAGATAAAATTCCTGGAACGATATCTGGAATAATAACTTTCCAGAGGGCTTGTGTTTGTGTGGCACCTAAATCCATAGCGGCTTCGTATAGGCTAGGATCCATTTGTTCTAACTTAGGTTGTACAGAAATAACTACATAAGGAATTGTAAGAACAACGTGACCAATAATTAATGTTAAGAAGTTTCTTTCAATACCAAGATACTTAGTTATGAATACAAACAAGATAACAAGGGAAACTGCAGTAACAATTTCAGCATTAACAATTGGGATTTGAGTTGCAAAGTCCATTGCGTTTCTCATCCATTTCTTTCTTAAGTAATAAATACCAATTGCACCTAATGTACCTAAAACTGTAGAAATGATACCTGAGACCACTGCTACTAACACAGTATTAAGAGCAGCATTCCAAATTTCTGAAGAATAAACATTACCCACAACATCAAATAGTAATTGATAGTTTTTGAAAGTAAATCCATCAGCACCCCATAAACCAGTAATACCATGACTACTGAATGAGAATAATGTGACATAGATGAGTGGCGCATATAAGATGAGGAGAACAAGGTAGATGCAAGACATTGCGACAATCTTGCCTACTTTAGATTTGGTTCTCTTTCTTGCGAGGGCTTTATCGGTTTCTTCTCTAGTGAGAATTCTATTTTCTACCATATACCCTCCTTCTTGCTAGCATCCTTTCCACTGATTAATTTTTCAGCTAAAAGGGTAACACCTACAATCATTAACATAACAAGAGATAAGACAGATCCAACATGCATTGCAATCTTATCTGTACTCTTTAAGAAGTAGTTTTGAATAAGCGTTCCAATAATCATCTTTGAGTTTTCTGACATCTTATCTGCAATAACATATGAAGACATTGTTGGCATGAATGTCATCATACATGCTGAGATAATGCCAGGAATTGTCATCGGGATAATAGCTTTAACAAAAACTAGGAATGGATTAGCACCTAAGTCCGCTGCTGCTTCGATTTGATTCTTATCCATCTTTAACATTTGGTTATATAAAGGAAGGATAGCGAATGGCAAATAGTCATAAACCATACCAAGAACAATAGAAGCATATGGATGTTCAGAAGTAATATCCCATCCAAATAAAGAGTTAGTCATGCCATTAACCAAATCTTTAAGAGCGTTTGTTCTGATAACAAAGTTAATCCACATTGGGAGAAGGAAGATATAAACAAGAACTTTGTTCTTATTAAACTTCTTATTTGAAAGGATATAGGCAATTGGATAAGCAATTAATATACAAATAAGAGTTGTTAATCCAGCAATGACAAAAGTCATGCCAATAACCTTCCAGTTTTCTACTGATGAGAAAACAGTCTTCCAGTTATATGGGCTAAAATGTCCATCAGCATCCGTGAATGCATAATAAATGATCAAGAGTAAAGGAAGGACTACAAACAAAGCCATAAATAAGCCATAAGGCATACATAGGCTTCCACGGAAATTAAACCTTCTTCTACGTTTAATTGTAGCTTCCATTTTTATTTCTTAGCCCCTTTACGTGATAAGTGAATCATATTTGTATCGATGATAACTGAGACTGTATCATTTTCATTCCACATATCTGGAGTTTCTAAAATGAAGTCCTCTTCATCTTCTGTTCTAACGATAATTTGATAACGATCACCAAGATAAATCATAGAAATAATTTGACCTTGGATATCTGAAGCTTCTTGATCATCGGAGATAGTAACTGCTTCAAATGGAACTTCGACATTAACTTCCATATCTACAACATCAATTTCACTACCCTTTTCATCAACAAGAACACCTTCTTCGTTATATTTAGCACCTGGGAATAATCCAAGGATTTCTGTTTTGAATGTTGTGTTAGCAAATTCAACTTCATAATCTTTTGTAAGATAACCATCATAGAAGTTTGAAGTGAATGGCTTTTTCATAATTTGAATATTTTCTGGGTTAACTTTAACACCGATTGTATCGCCTTCATTTAATTCTTTTGTTGATTGAACGATAACTTCAGCCTTACCAACACTAAGAATATATTCATAGTGCATACCTTTGAAAATCTTAGAAGCAATAGCACCATCAACAGTGCCTTCTCCAGCTTTCTTAATAAGGAAATCTTCTGGTCTAACAACAACATCAACCTTTTCATTGACTTGGAACTTACCAAAATCAACTGGGTCAGCATCCCAATATGTATTAAGGAATCTAACTTTGTTATCTTTCCACATTGTACCTGTGTAAATATTGGACTCACCAATGAAGTCTGCAACGAAAGCATTGTTTGGTTCATCGTAGATTTCTTTTGGCTTACCAACTTGTTGAATTTCACCATCGTTCATGACAACGATTGTATCTGACATTGTTAAAGCTTCTTCTTGGTCATGGGTAACATAGATAAATGTAATACCAATTCTCTTGTGCATCTCTTTTAATTCGAGTTGCATTTCTTTTCTCATCTTTAAATCAAGAGCACCTAAAGGTTCATCAAGAAGTAAGATTTCTGGTTCATTAACAATAGCTCTTGCAATAGCAATTCTTTGTTGTTGGCCACCAGAAAGAGTTGAAATATCACGTTTTTCAAAGCCTTCAAGATCAACAATCT
>JAKSVY010000039.1 GCA_024413875.1 Bacilli bacterium | reverse complement strand
CAATAGTGAATGTTGGAAATTCACCAGCATATATTATTGGATTAACAACATGTGAAATGCATATGAAAAACATTGCGATAATCTTTAAAAGTTCAATGTTTGATTGTCGTTTATTGTTTATCATATTGCCCCCATTTATATATTTAACAAATAAATGGGTGGATTTGTTGTTATTTTCTTATAGAAAAAATCACTAGTATCAACTCCAGTGGATTGAATAAGATTTAATATGTTTTGTTGGATGTAATAAGGTTTATCTATAAAAAATTAAATTATGCTACAAGTTGTGGCATATTCATTTTTAATCATTATTACCAATCTTTCCTATATAATAGAAACAACTTTTTAAAACTCTTTTGATACCCTTCTTTATTCATATGTATAGAAAGATTATGCAACAACTTGTTGCAAAATCACTTTTAACTTAATATCACTACCATTTATTTTTGGATAAAGGAAATAGTTTTATAAAACACTTAGTAAAGAACTCCAAATAACAAATCCTAAATCCAAAGGATTTTCAGAAAGAAACATCAGGTATTATGAAAAGTTTTATACTATGTATAAAGAGATTTTCCCACAAGTTGTGGGAGAATTGTTTAAATCACTTTTGGTAGTCAATAATATCTCTTGTTTTATAAGGTGCTTAAAAAGATTAAACCCCCCTTAAATTGTACCAAATTTTAGTCCAATTTTTGGGGGTATATACATCTAATTGGTGGAGTCGGCGGGAATTGCACCCGTGTCCAAGAAAGGCCCTACAGAAACGTCTACAGCTTAGACGATATTAATGTTTAACATAGCTATACATATCGACGGAATAAATCTATGCGAGACCAGTGAAATTTTCGTTCCTAACTAGTAGGTCGTCTTTTAGAACTTATCCTCTTGGTATGACATACTTCCAAGACGTGAGAGGCGAAACTCTTGGGTACGCGTCGCCCGGCCTCTAAGGTCGGAACCATCCTGTGGTGCTATTAATTAAGCAGCGGCGTATGAAACGCGTGAAGCGCTTCTCATATAACTGTTGTCAGTTATTTTTGGTTGATTGTAACGTAATCACTCGGCTGCGGCTAATGCCAGGCAATCATCCCTGTCGAAACTAAGTCGACCCCAGATAATAACTTTTCTTTGTAGAAAAGTGAGATAATATTATATGTATTTGTTAAATAAATCAAGTATATTAATATTAGTGTTTGAAAAACACGTACATTTAATATAAACTTATACCGCTATGAAAAATAATAAGAAAAACAAAAAATCAAACGAAAAAGCAAAACAAAACGCTTTATTACTCTTCAAGAGTTTAATTAATAACGAAACTGCTGTCGTCGGTGCTAGACGCAAAGGCTGGTGGTGGGCACTTGTTATGGTCCTCTTCTCAGGATTATTAGCAGCTATCCCATCTACAGTTAAAGCTTCTCAAGCTGATGGTGCAGATTTCATCAATGTCGCTAATGTTTCTGGATATGATGTTTCATTCAGAAAGATGGTTGAAAACTTTAAGGAAACTGGAATTGAATTAACAGTTCACCACGAAGGTAAACAAGGTAAGGATAGTTATGTTGAAGTTGCAGGTATTGATACTAACGCATCATTCTCTACTCCAATCTATCAACACTATAACTATGATAACAAGTTAGACTTCGAAGCATTCTATGTATCAGGTGAATTTACAAACGAAAAACTTAATGCATTAGTAGACAATGTTGCTACATATGATGGAACAGGTGCTGTTACATATACTTCAAGATGCTCAAGCTTTGTAGCATTTGGTGAAAAGAATGTCGCATCATTCTTATATATGACAGGATCAACTACTCCAAGTAGAAGATTTGGTAACTACAACTCGTTCAAAGATGGATATAAGTTAACATCAATCATTGAAGTTAAGGATAAAGATGGCAATCTCTTAAACAAAGATAATGCTAACCAATATAATGATTATGTTAATGGTGTTTGGACTAATACAAAGTCATTCTTCACTACTTCGTATAAGTCAACAGTTGCAACATCAACATGGCAAACTGGCTTAATTGTCTTAGGTATCAACTACGGTGTTACATTATTCATGGGTTTAATGGTGTTCATCCTTACAAGAGGAAAACAAAACCCATTCAGAGTTTACACATTCTGGGAAACACAAAAGATTGCATACTGGGCAACAGTTGCACCAGCAGTACTTGCTCTTGGCGTAGGATTCTTATTATCTCAATTTTCTCAAATCGCATTCGCTATGCTCTTAGGTATTAGAGTTATGTGGATGGCTATGAAGACACTTAAACCAGATAACACTAGTGAAGTTCTCTTCGAAGATACTAAGAAAGACAAAATCATCAACGTTAAGTAATTAAATTAAAAGGTTCGACCAACAGTCCAATTAGAAGATGTGGCTACGAACCTTTTTTCATTTATTGGTAGTGATGTTAACAAATAAGGTTGAATCATTCAAAAGCTTACAGATTTTGTTGCTTTTATATACATCAATGTATTAATATACGTGTATCGATGGTTTAATTATTGAGGCTTAGACTTCGAAAAATCTTTTACAGCTTAGACTGTTTGCACAGATCCATCGATATGATTTACAAGAGGTGTCTTCTTGAAAAGAATACGGCCTCTTGTTTTTTGTTTAAGATTTACTATTTTAATATTTTAGTTACAAACTCATAGAAAGACATCACTTCTATTGTTGTACCTTCTATTATTAATTGTTTTGTTTCAGTAAGAGTGACAATGACTAATTTACTATCTTTATTAGTTCTATGATATTTAATAAGATTATCAATCTCTCTTGTGCTTGAATCTAAATTATCTAATGAGTAAGTGACTTGTATTGCTGTATTGATTGAAGGGACATAGAAATCGATATCTATTTTTGTAGTTGAACTCTTTAAATAATAATAGTCTTGGCCATATCTTTTAAGGGAAATAGCCACTGCATTTTCTAACAATCTTGAATTCTTATCAAGCAAGAATAAATTCAAAATACCATTATCTGTAAAATAATATTTTGGTGTTGATTCCTTATCAACAAAAGATGCATAGAAATTTTGAATGCTAAACAATAAATTAGATTGAACAATATATCCTACATAATCAATAATGGTATCTTTACTAATTGAAAAACCAATAGTTTTCATGATTCCATAAATTTTTGTAAAAGATATTTCATCCTTAACTGTTTCTGCTAATTTCTTAATTAACACACGCATCGCATTTTCATTTCTAATTCCATTATGAATCAAAATATCATTAAAAAATAATTTCTGGAAAACGCTAGAAATGTATTCTTTTTTATTAATTAAATTAACTGATGCTGGAAGCCCGCCATTCTTAAGATATTCATCCTCATATTTATAAATTAAACCTTTTGAAGATGTGGAACCATTATCGACAACACCAATTACCCTCAAGTATTCACCAAAACTATATGGCATTATGTATTTTGTAATATATCTACCACCCAATTTTGCATTCATTTCACTCGATAACATTTTAGAGTTACTACCAGTAATGCATACGCGTTCATTGTAATCTGCCAATCTTCTTGCAAACAATTCCCAGTTATCAATGTTTTGAATTTCATCAAAAAAATAATAAGGCGTTTCATTTGATAGTTCTTTAGCCACTAGTAAGATATCCTGAAAATCATTTGAATTAAATTCAATAAGTCTTTCATCCTCAAAATTAATATAGATGATTCTTTTCCAATCAACCCCATTATTAACCAAATCTAATACTTTCTTGTATAGTAATGTGCTCTTTCCGGCACGCCTAAGACCTACCAAAATATAATTTACATCGTTTTGAAGTGTATAATCCCTATCATAAATTATTGTTTTTTTGATTACTTCATGTTGGTCAAATATAACGTTTTTAATGATTTCGTGATTCATATAAATGGTACCTCCACACATAAAGATAGCATGCTTACACATTCTTGTCGACTATATTCTACAAAAATATATGTTTTTTGTCGACTATGCTCGACACTTTTGTATTTAACTCAATAATATGATGAATATAAAAGGATATGGATTTCTCCATACCCTAATGATTATTTATCTAACTTCCCTACTGTCTTACGACCAACTGAGTGATATTCAACTCCTGGAAGAGCGTCTAACTTAAATAAGTTTCTTCCATCAAAGACGAGTGGTCTTTTCATATTAGAGATGAAGTCTTCAGATGTTAATTTCTTAAATTCTGGTGAATCATTAAGAATTAAACACATTGACGCTCCCTTAAGAGCCTCGCGTGCGTATAAATAATAAGATATATGAGTGTGTCTAGACATTGCCTTTTGGTAATTATCCATAGCAAGTGGGTCATAAATCCTAATATTAGCGTTCTTATCTAATAATACTTTTAAGATAGGTGTAGCAGGTGAATTACGAACATCTTCTGTTCCGCCTTTAAATCCAACACCTAATACTGCAATATTCATATTATTAACAGATTTAACTCTATTAAAGATTTTGTTTAAGAAATATTCAGCTTGAGTTTCGTTAACTTTAATAGCAGCATTAACGAGTTCTAATGGTTCAGCGTTATTTTCGCTTAACCAATATAAACCATGGGTGTCTTTTGGAAGGCATGATCCACCATAACCGATACCGGCTTTTAAACAAGAAGAGCCAATACGTGGATCAAGAGAAATACCTAAGGCAACTTTCTCTACATCCGCTCCAACGATTTCACAAAGTCTTGCGATGTTATTGATATATGAAATCTTTAAAGCTAAGAAGTTATTGGATGCATACTTAATCATTTCAGCGTTTTCTAATGTTGTAAGCATACAAGGAATCTTTCTTGCTAAGAATGGTTGGCAGAATTCTTTAACAAGTAAGCTTGCTGGTTCTGAATCAGTACCAAAGACAAGTCTTGAAGGAGTAACAATATCGTGGACTGCTGAACCTTGTGACATGAATTCAGGCATTGAGATAATATCAAACTTATATTCGCTTCTTTCTTCAAGATACTTCTTTGCGTTTCTACAAGTTCCAATAGGGACTGTTGAACGCATTACTACAGTTGTATTTTGAGTAGCAAATCTTGCAATATCATCTAATACTTCATAGACATGCTTTAAGTTTGGTGAACCATCTTTACTTTCAGGAGTGTCAACACAACATAAAATAATCTTAGATGGTCTAATCGCATCTTTAGGATTAGATGTAAATCTAATACGGGTTCTAGATTCAGTTAATAATTCTTGGACTGATGGTTCTTCAATGGTTGCAACACCTTGCTTTAAAAGAGATATTTTCTCTTTATCAATATCGTATGCGATTACGTTATATAAATATGACGCAGCGACAACCGCGTTTGTTAAACCAACATAGCCAAGGCCTATAATTGTAATGTCCATATTACTAATATTATCTTATATTCTCTTTTTTATTTCAATGTATTGAAATTTTATTAATCTCCATAGTCACTTCCGCGAGATTTATCTTCAACATAAATACCAAGTGGATCAGTAACATCGGTGATTTCTAAATAAGCATAACCATCAACTTTTGTTAAAGGTGCTTCAAAGTCTAATGTAAAGACAACATGCTTATTTAATTTAACAAGTTCATTCATCTTATTAACAATGATGTCATGATGTTGAGGGAGGATTTCAAGGAAGTTTAAAAATTGAGTGTAGAAAGCTGGTTCGATATAAAATCTTTCACCACTTTCAAGTTCAAATAATGTTGAAAATGGATTGCTTTTATCTTTGATAACTTTTAAGTGTTCCCATTCTTTATAATTCATTATAATTTTCCTCCTATAACCATTTTTGTTTGTGAGGCACATCTAAGATCAATGCCTTCTAAACTAACATTTTTCTTTTTAAAGACTGCTCTATAAGTCTCTAATGCACATTCTGGAGTGTTTGCCTCTTGTGAGAGGTGTGCAAGTATTATTTGTTTAGTGTTTTTACCCACTAAATGGGTCATATAAGACGCGGAATCTTTATTTGATAAGTGTCCCTCATCAGAAAGGATTCTGTTGATTAGATGCGCTGGTCTATGAGTAGCGAGTTGCATCTTAACATCATGATTTGATTCAATGACGTAGTAATCCGCGTTACCCATTACATCAAGTGACATATCTGGAATAAATCCAGTGTCAGTCATATATACAAGTTTTTCATTATTCCCTTCAAACATATATCCACATGGATTAGTCGCATCATGTGATGTTAAAAGAGGAGTAACTTTTAAGTTAATTAAATTAAATGGTTCAAAGCAATAAATGTTATTAACATTATCCCCATCATATGTGCCTTCTCTACAATAGATTGGAAGAGGAGGTAAATATTGAATGCCTTTCGTGTGATCACTATGTTCATGTGTTAACAAAAGGGCTTCAAGATTCATTATGTTTTTATTTAATGAATGCATTACTTCCTTAATGCACTTGCAAGATAATCCATCATCGATTAAAAGATAACGACCGTCATTTTCTAAAATGGTCGCATTACCCTTCGAACCGCTTTGAATTATATAAAATTTCATTATTCTTCTTTAGAAGGAATGATTCCTGCTTTAATTTGTTTATATTGTCTAATGAACTCTTTATCAGGTTCAATAAAGCCACCTGTATCTTTCTTAAAGAAAAGATAAACAGTACCGGTTTTACCCGCTCTATTTTTACCGACATCAACGTTAACAAGTTGAGTGTCTGGGCCAAGTTTAGATAATTGGGTTTGTAATGCTGAGCTCTTTGAATCTTCAGTTAATTCATCTCCACCATCTTTACGTCCAAACTTCTTAGTTTTTCTAATTGATTCAGAATACATGAGTAAAACAACGTCAGCATCTTGTTCAAGAGAACCAGATTCACGAAGGTCAGAGACCATAGGTGTTCCATTTTCACGTTGTTCAACGTTACGGTTTAATTGAGCGACACATAAGATACAAATACCAAGTTCAAGAGCAAGACGTTTAAGTTCTTGTGATGTTTCTTGGATAATCATTTGTCTTGAGTCATTTGATGATGTTTTATCTGATACACGGACTAAACCGATGTAGTCAACTACAACTAACCCTAAGTTAGGAACATCTTTTTTAAGTTTACGTGTTTTCGCCATTAAGTCAGCGACACGGATACCTGCTGTATCATCAATGTAAAGTGGGAGTTGAGCAACTCTTTCACAAGCTTGGTGAATTGCAAGTCTTTGGTTTTTATCCGCAATACCTAATGTAATTGCGTCTTGTGAAACACCTGCTTCTGTTGAAACAATACGAGTCATTAAAGATTCAGCAGACATTTCGAGAGAGAAGTATGCGACAGGATATCCTTTAATAGCCGCTAAACGGCACATATTTAAACCGAAAGCTGTTTTACCTACACCAGGTCTTGCAGCAAGGATAACAAATTGTCCTGGTTGGAAACCATGGATTAAGAAGTTGAGATCAGCGAAACCAGTTGTAACACCAATATTGTGTTCTTCATCAGCTCTTTTCATTGATTCCATCTTAGCTTCAAGACGTTCGGTAATTACTTCAGCGTGTTCAAATTCCGCAATTGATCTTCTCTTTGAGACATCTTGTAATTCTTTTTCACTATCAGAAATGAAGTCTGAGATGTTTTCAATTTCTGAGTTATAGTATTTTTCTTCAATCTTATTGATTGTCTTTAGGTATTTTCTAAGTAATGCTTGGTCATAAACAAGTGATAAGCAATGCTTAGCATTTTCGTATCCAACAAAGTTGTTTGCGAGTTCGAATAAATAATCCGCTCCACCGGATAAATCAATCGCATTCATATTAATGAGTTCATCACAAACTGTTTGGATATCAACAGGTGTACCTGCTTTATTTAATTTCTTAATAGCTGAGAAGATTAATTGGTGATTTTGATTTTCTTCAAAGAAATCTTCTACTTCAAGCATTAAGCAAGCTTCATCACATAAGTCTTTGCTTGTTAAAGCTGCACCAATGACAGCCTTTTCAGCGTTGGTGTCATGTGGAAGATTTTTACGTCTTACAACAGTTTTCTTTTTTGTATCTTTTCTATCCGCCATAAAAACACCTACTTCTTTTCACTGACGTGAACGGTGATTACACCTTTAACGCCTTTGAATAATTCAACATCTAATTTTGTATAGCCAAGTCTATCAACAGGGACTTTAGATAAGATTTTACGTTTATCAATAATAACGTTATGTTTATCTTTAAGATATTGTTCAACTTGTTTATATGAAATTGCTCCAAACATTCTTCCATCTGTTCCACAGTTAGCTTGGAATTCACATGTAATTGTTTCAAGTTTTTTTGCAACTTCTTTAGCTTCTTTTTCTTGTGCTAATCTTTTAGCTTCTGCTTCTGCATTTTGCTTGTCTAAAATTTCTACTGATTTAGTAGTTTCTTTAACTGCTAATTTTCTAGGGATTAAGAAGTTAGAGGCATAGCCATCTTTAACTTCAACGATTTGTCCTTTTTTACCGATGCCTTTAACATCCGCAAGCATAATAACGCGCATAAATGACCTCCTTAATTGTTAGTGTTTCTCGCACTTGGCAAGTAATCTTCAAGTACTTCTAAGAGTTTTGATTCAACAACTGCAATAGTAGTATCTGGGAATGCTGCCGCGGCTGCAGTGAAGTGACCTCCACCACCTAATTTTTCCGCAATTAATTGAACATTGATAGAGCCATCTGATCGACAAGAGATTTTTGTCATTTTGTTGCCGGTATGACCAATAACAAATGAGGCATTGATACCCTTCATTTGCATACAGGTGTTACCAACCTTAGCAAGTGTAGCTTGTTCAATAAGCATATCTTCATCTGCCACACAGTAAACAACACCATAATATGGGGTTTCAAGTGTAGAGATAATTTTTGTAATAAGTGAATATTCTTCAAATTCATCTTTTAAGAAATCATCAGCCTTAGAGTTATCTGCACCAAATTCCTTAAGAATCATTGAAGCTTCGAATGTACGAATACCACAAGTTTTAGACTTGAAGTATTGAGTATCCATAAAGATACCTGAAAGCATAATTGTTGCGTAGCTTGATGGAATTTCGATTTTTGGGTTAACTGAACAATAGTGAATAAATTCAGCGATAAGTTCAGATGCTGAAGATGCTGATGGGTCAATATGAGAGAAGACTGGCGATTCAATAAATTCTTCACCACGTCTATGGTGGTCAATGACCATGACCTTAGAAGCAGCTTCAAGAAGAGCTGGTGACATTGTCATAGATGGTTTATGAACGTCTACAACGATGACTAATGTATTTGAACGGACTTCACTAACAGCATCAGCTGGAGTAATCATAATCTTTTGAAGTTCTTCACGAGTGAATGATGTTGTGACAGCACTTCTTGTTTTTGATTCAACTAATTTTGGATCATAGACAATACGAGCTGGTTTATTAAGGTAATCACACATTGCCTTCATACCAAAACACGCACCAATAGAGTCCATATCAGCAGTTGAGTGCCCCATAATAAGAACATCTGTTGAGTTCTTGATTAAGTTAAGAACAGCGTTTGCCATAATACGAACTTTAACTTTATTACGTGCTTCAATAGCTTCTGTTTTACCACCATAATAAGCAAGTTCTTCACCATACTTAGATACAACAACTTGGTCACCACCACGTGAAAGAGCAATATCAATCGCATTGGATGCCATTTCGTTTAACTTAACAACATCAGTGATGTTATGAGCGATACCAATAGATAATGTTGGGATAGCTTCTTCTTTTTCACCTAATGTATGGATTGTTTCAAGAAGAGAGAATTTGTCTTTTTCCATAGCTTCAAGTGATTTGTGGTTACAAAGCATAAAGTAACCATCATTACGGTATCTACGGAGCAATACGTTAAACTTCTTTGCGTATTCAAAGATAGCGTTTCTAACTTTGGTGATTGTATCAGTTGCATCATCATTAATACCTGATACGTCTGAGTAGTTATCAATCATGATGATACCTACAACTGTAGATTGGTCACGGTTATAACTAAATAATTGTTCATATTCAGTTGAGTCTTTGAAGATATATAATCCGGCGTCACTTAAGAACTTAATATCATAGTTTCTTGAAGAGATTTCGATTTGGATTGTTGTGTCTAATTTAGCAGTGTCTAATTCTTTTAATCTTGGTTGCCATTCATAGATGTTTTGGTCAATGATATCAAAACCACGATCTTTGAAGACTTCGTTAATCCATAAGACAGTGTTGTTTTCATCAACTACTACTAATCCGATTTGTCCAAAGTTATATGCTTCTTGGACATCACCACCGATTAAATCGGCAGCCTTTAAATCAGATGATGTTCTCATTTTGTTGAACTTAACATAGAAACACCAAATGATTAATAAATTGATAACTAATAAAGCAGACATCACAATAACAATGATTGGAACTGTGATGATTTTGTCAAAGTTAAATAATGGGATAAAGTAAAATACAAAGAACGCTGCAACAAGAGCGAGTTCAAACACCAATGTGAGTGCGATAAAATTTCTAAATTTCTTAAATGTCTTTTTCATAGCAATGTTAATTATACCAATACTTCACTAAAAATAAATAAAATGATTAATCATTCTTATTTGTTTTTGAATGACTATTAGAGCAAGAAAAATTATTTTATTGGTAATACTGGTGACCAACCAAACAATAAATAAGCCATATAGTGAGGTATTGTTAAAATGTTGTCTTGATAACCAATATTTGATTCTTTAATACGGATTAATCTGTTTTTCCCATAATGATCTGGATGGGCAATAACTGTTTTTGCACTCTTAGTGTTTCCATCAGTTGCTTTTACTTCCAAAATTGTAGAATCTCCCTTAATATTTACAACAAAATCCAGTTCTAGCCCAGAATCCTTGGCAAAATAAAATAGACTTCCTCCTCTTTTGTAAAGTGCATCAACAACAATCGCTTCATAAATCATGCCTTTAGCTATGCCCAAATTCCCCGACATAATTGAGTCTATGACACCATCTTCCAACATTCCAATCAACATTCCGATATCGGTTGGAAAGACTTTGTATTGGTTTTGAATAGCGTTTACTAATAATGGAGTCGAAGGAATAGAAAGATTATGAATTTTTAAAATAACTCCTGTATCTTTTAGATACTCTAGAGCATCTTTCCCAGCGTCTTTAGCCCCTTTACCATCGATTTTAGAGACAATATACCTTTTATTTTCTTTACCCAAAAAAGAAGGAATGAGGGAGAATGCGCTTCTTATTCTTGCAACCTCATTTGGTTTAAATAATGCTGATTTATCTTTTCCACGTCTTCTACCAAAATCATCTTGTAAATCTTTTGTTATCCTTCTAGTAATTTGAAGCGATGTGTACATATTGTTTGTTGACACATAATTTTTAACCGCTTCAGGAAAACCTCCGATACATAAATATTCACGGAACAAGTTATTAAATGATTCGTGAATTGAATTAGATAAAGGTTTTTTGTTTTCAAAAGCCTCTTTAATCAACAAGATTTGTTCATCTTTATATCCTTTTGCCCACAAAAACTCTTCGAAATCCATGGTTCTCATATCGAATTCTTCTACACTACCAACTGGTTTTGGTGTTTCATCTCCAGCAACATAACCATTGACACCCAAATAAGAACCAGATGCAATAAAATCAAATCTTTCATCTTGCTCATTTATCTTTAAAGATAGCAACGCTCTTGGACACTCTTGAACCTCGTCGAAAATGAATACCGTTTTTCCTGGAACCAGGTGTGGCATTTGTAGTTTGAAAGATAGTTCTTGAATAAGAGTATCGATTTTTAGATCGCCCTCAAAACACGAAATCAGTTCTGGGTTATCCCAAAAGTTTATATAAATTGCTACATCATAATTACTTTTATTGAAACCAAACTTACGAATTGCGTACGTTTTCCCAGATTGCCTAATGCCTTTAATCAATACAGGTTTATGTTTTGGTGTGTTTTTCCAATTATCAAGCCACAAATCAATGTGTCTTCTTAATTCAACTTGTTCTCTGTTCATATTTTTTCCTCACTATAATTATACACATTTTCGGAAAATTCCAAGCGACTTTTGGACATATTTCGGAAAATTCCAAGGGAGTTTTAGAGTACTTTTCGGAAAAAACCAAGGGAGTTTTAACAAATTATTCAATCAAACAAAGTGAATTTGTTCCTCATTTGTTATTTCAATTACAACTATATAAAATGTTCAAATTAACCTTTTTTATGGTTTTTTGTTTCGTGTTATTTTTCATTATTTATCATTAATTATAATGATAGTATAATTTTATTAATAAAAATAATTTGAAGGATAAATTATGGACAAAAATAAAATATCTAATTATCAAAAATTCTACGAAGATTTTTTATTAAATAACGTAGTTAAGTTTTGGGAAGATTCTGATTTGATTGATAAGACTTATGGTGGTTTTATTACAAGTGTTGATCAAGAAGGTAAATCATACAATAACGATAAAAGCGTATGGTTCCAAGGAAGATGCTTATGGACATTCTCTAAGTTATGTAATGTCTATGGTAAAAAAGATTCTTGGGTAGACGCTGCTAAATCAGGAGCGGAATTCATTAAGAAGTATTGTATCGACACTGATGGAAGAATGTTCTTCACTGTTACACAAGGCGGAAGACCTCTTCGTAAAAGAAGATACTTCTTCTCTGAAAGTTTCTTGGTTGTAGGATTTGCAGAATACTCTCAAGTATCTGGAGATAAAAGTGACTTAGAACTTGCGGAAAAATATTTTGATTTAATGTATTCAATCTATCTTGATGGAAATAATGACCCATTTAAGATTACTCCAAAGGAAAACGCTGAAGTAAGATCACTTCATAGTAACGCTAACCCAATGGTGTTAGTGTCAGCTGCGCAAACATTAAGAAGAATTGATGGAAATCGTAATGAATACTACGATGCAATCATTAATAAAATTATTAATGACATGATTGGTCTTCACTATAAAGAAGAATATAAATGTGTTCTTGAAAATGTTAATTTAGATGGATCGATTTTAGATAATCCAACCGGTAGAACAATTAACCCAGGACACTCAATTGAAAACTCATGGTTCTTAATGAATTACGCGTACACTACTAATAATAAGGATTTATTAGATAAAGCACTTAACATTATGAACTGGTCTTTAGAAAGAGGCTGGGATAAAGAATATGGAGGTATCAAATATTTCGTTGACTTATTTGATAGACCATGCGAACAACTTGAACATGATATGAAGCTTTGGTGGGTACACAATGAAGCATTAATTGCTCACTTAACTGCATATAAACTCACAGGTGATGAAAAGTATTTTGAAAAGTTTGAAGAACTTCATAAATATATCTTCTCTCACTTCCCTGATGAAAAGTATGGAGAATGGTATGGATATCTTCATAGAGATGGTACAGTTAGCCACACTCAAAAAGGTTCGCTTTGGAAAGGACCATATCACTTACCAAGATGTTTAATTCTTTGTGACTTAATCTTAAAGTCATTATTAGATGATAAAAATTTACCTGGATTATTATAAGGAGACAATAAATGAAACCAGAATATATTGCAAAATTTGAAAAATTAGGACTTGGAATGTTTGTTCACTTTGGTCTTTACTCAATGATTGGTAAAGGCGAATGGATTTACGCTAACCCACCACAAGTTGATAAAAACTATTATATGTCAGCGGAATTCGCTAATAAGTTTAACCCTAAAAAGGATTGGGCTAAGAAATTAGTTAAGGCTGCTAAGAATGCCGGAGCTAAATACATCACATTAACAACAAAACACCATGAAGGATTCTGTTTATTCGATGCCTGTGGCACTACTGATTGGGATGCTCTCCACTACGGACCAAAAAGAGACTTAATTAAAGAATATGTTGATGCATGTAATGAAGAAGGGATTGTTCCTTTCTTCTACTATGCAATCCTTGATTGGCATAGACCAGATTTTGATACAGATTTTAAAGCATATACAGATTATTTAATTGACCAAGTAGAAATCCTTTGTAAAAACTATGGTAAGATCGGTGGTCTTTGGTTTGATGGATACTGGTCTAAACCAGGAGCTGATTGGCAATTTGATA
>JAKSVY010000038.1 GCA_024413875.1 Bacilli bacterium | reverse complement strand
ACAAATGTAATGTCTTCATGGTTAGCTAATTTCTCTTGTAATTTAGGTAATCTCTCACCTTTTCTTTGAGGAATTGTGCCATACCAATTATCGTTTGTTTTATATGTAACAGCAATTTGATACATGATAATGCCAACGCCTTCAGTGAATAAGATGTTACCAGAAGGAACTTTATCTGATTCATGTTTTCCCCCGATGGAATCAGGAATATCAGTAGCGGCAACATTTGCTTGTGTTAAGAAAGGCATTGTTGATTCTTCAGTCATGATGATTCTATCGCCTTCAATGCGATATTCATCTTTGCTATATACCTTTTGAAGTGTTGCGTTTCTAACTTCGATAATTTCTGTTGGACGATAAACAAGTCTTGCAGATTTAACTCCATCAGCCCCTTCAATCATGACGCATGATTCATTGAAAATTGTTTTAGCTTCCCAAAGTTTTTGATACATTTTATCTTCCTCGGTTTCGTATTTTTCTCCACTTTCATCATTGTTATTTGAAGTGGTTGTATCAGATGAGCCACCATTTTGAGGTCCGCATCCAGCAAGCATTGTTAATGATAGAAGTAATAAAGGTATTTTATGTGCTTTCATTGTTATTTATCCTCCTTTGTTTCCGCAACAACACTTAAGTTTTCAAGTGTGATGCTAACATCGAATGAACCAGGAAGTTCCCAACCGAGGTTCATATAGTTAATAACTAAATCTTTCCAATCGCTATTTGCCATCGCACCATTGTTGAAGCCATAGATGAAAGCTTCTTTTATAAATGGAAGCATATCGACATCAATAACGTATTTTTTGCCAACTTTAATTGGTTCAGGCAAAACATTTCTTGATCCAATTGTGTAAATAAGTTTATTAGTAGCTCCAACAAATCCGGAATCGACATGATGATAATCGTTAGTGAATTCATAACGAGAATCATATAGAGGTAATCCGAACCAGAAGAAGTCATTCGAACCACTTTCATACGCAGAATCACCATTTCTCACATCAGTAATTGTGAAATACCAAGTGATTTGAGCACATGGAATAGCTTGACCTGGATCCATATCAGTTGATTTATTTAATGTGAATTCTAAGTGAGCCCATAAATGTTTTAATCCTGTTAACTTAGATGGTTCCTTGAAGTTTTGTTCAATTAGGAAGTGAGACCAGTTTTCATTTCCTGTACGGGAGTGACCAAATTTAGTCATATATTCGACATAACTATTTTGAGCAAGCGTGATTGATTTTTTGCTTGTATCAACAACTAAATGTCTTGATTCGTTAATGTAATCGTATTTGCCTTCACCAGTTTTAGTAAAAGTTGAATTAATAAAATCATATGCGTCTGGTGTCCACCATTGAGCCATAAGCCAATCAGGTGATTCACCTTCAGCTTCACCGTTGTAATTTAATACTCCGGAAAGAGCACGACCATTAGTTGTGTCATTAGTTAATAAATCAAAACCTTTTTTAAATGAGGTATCGGAAAGTAATTCTTTCATATTCTCTCCAGTCCTTTCTATTGAGGTATTAGTAATTGAAGAAAGTTCATTTTTACCACAGCTCACACTAAAAGAGGTTACTGCAGCTAGTAATAATGAAGTCCTTAAAAAACGAAATAATCCTTTCTTCATAATTCGTTAATTTAGTATAGCATTTAATATATTTAATATTAACAAAAATTAATTATAAGAAATAAAGTAGAAAGCAAAATATAAGAGTAAATAAGTAAAAAACTTACACATATCGGCATATTTTAAGCGTTTTTTGATTAGTTGTTATTCTTATAGAACAACATATGAGAAAAACAAAGCAAAAAAGTAATTATCAATTATATAAAAAACGAGGTATTAAATCCTCGTCTTTCAATGAATTTAATTTTTTAGAATATTGTTATAAGTTGGACCATCAGTATATGTAGATTCTGTGATTTCAAAAGGATTAACAAAAGCATTTTCTACGGCTTCAATTGCCATTTGCATTTGAAGTTCACTAACACTACTAGGTCTATAGGTCAATTTGGATAAATCACAGTTAGTAAGAGATTTAACTCCTAACAAACCAATAATATAGCATCCTAATCCTTCATTTAAGTGAAACCCATCAACTGTCAAATGATCACCAACAAATGATGTTCTAGCGTTTTGAATAGCAGTTCCAGAAGGAATGATTCCGCTTATGAAAGGATTATCGACAATCCAAGTATTAACGGCATCTACAATGCCATTATACATTTCCATTTGATCATAATGATAAGATTCGAATCTACTATCGCTATAATCGCTTTGGTATGCCCAAGTCATATGCCATAAGGCACGTGCAGTATCATTATCTTCGATATGCGAAAACGCTGAGGCAATTAGATTAAAAGCATCATCATATGAATCGCCCATTCCAGAAAACAGACTATTTTGTTGAAATGAAATGAAATCCCATTTCTTGTCATTTAAACCAACTGTTCCATTAACTGGTGAATTGATTGTAATTGTTCCATTATCTTCGACATATTCATAGATATATGGTTTGATTGTTGATCCAATAAATCCAAGATGATCATCAATAGATGCCCCACCAATGTTTAAATTGCCAATCTCTGAAGTAATCCCTAAATTATTTGCGATTGGCTTCATAAACGTTATTAGATTATGACTAAAAGAGTTACCAATAAATAACACTTTAAAATCATCTCTTGGGACAATGTTAAATTCGATTTCTTGCGAATACTTGTATTTCTCAGTAAATATCGTTACCGATGTTTTATTAGATAAATCTGTACTATTAAAATCGGAATCATCTATTATTAATTCTGAAACAGGAATATATTCTATATCACCATTACCTTTTGTAACTTTAACCTCAATGTTATTTTCATCAAACGTTGATAAATATTTAATATCTGGATTAATTGCTTTAGCATCAATTGAAACAATATCAAAAGGACCAATAGAAGAGGTTGATGAAGTCTCTTCTCCTTTGTTCGAGCAACCAATCAAAGTTAGTGCCAAAATAGAAATAATTATTCCTTTTTTCATATAAGACTCCTTAACTTATTTTAATATAATGTAATTAATAAATCACAAGAACCTGGAACACCTTCAACAAACATTTGAACATAATATGTTCCAACTTCCCAAGATGTTACTAATTCTTCTTTTAATGTAAAGACTGTATTGTAATCACTCCATATATAAGAAGTAGACTCTAAAGTTTCTCCATTCAAAGTGATATCTAAATCTTCTGGTAATAATCCAAATAAATCTATGTCATATTTAATTGCGCATGCATCATCAATAGGCATATAAACATGGCCTTTTCTTGTATAAGGAATATCTAATTTTTCTACAGCGTTAATTGTTAAATTCCAAACAACTTCACCTTTTGAAGAAGATAATTTAACTGCATGAACTCCATTAGATAAAGTATTTAAATATTTTCTATAAACTACAATTGTGCCTTTTTTATCATCTTTCATGACTTCATTTGGAACAATGACATCGTCAATAGTAAGAACTCCATCAGATGCGCCGCTTAAATCATAAAGAAGAGTGACATCTTTATTGCTTCCTTTAGTAAATTCTTTTTCAACATTGTCTGGTGAAAAGATTTTATTAATCATAACGTTTTGATATCCGGAAGCACCAAATAAACCAAAGCAAAGATTTGCCGGTAATTTTTCTGTTGGATTGCTATTTTTATAAATTACTTTATTATCATTTAAAGTAAATGTTGAAGCACCATTATTAAAGTCAATTACTGTCTTATTTGTTTGATAGTCAGTTTTAACTGAAATAGCAAAGTCGCCTGAATAACTTTGAATATATCTACCATGGTAACTATTTGGTGTAACAGCTTCCTCATATCCTTCGATGGAGATGTTGTGTCCACAACCATCATTTCCGAATACAACCATGTATTTATCTTCTTCTACTTTATATAGTTCAAAGTGATAATATTTGTCAGTTTCGGATACATAGCCACTAGGTGCACTACTTGGATTAACTGCAATTGAGAATGAAGTAAATACTGCTGCCACACCTAAGTTAAAATGAACAACTAAGTTTGTGGCATCAATAACCTTTGTATTATAAATTCTATTACCATAGCCAGTTGACATTGATAATTGAGTATCACCTTCTGGAGATAATTGAGCTCCATTACTACCAACACTACTAACAAATGGCATATTGTCAGCAACAACACTAGTTGAACCAACATAGCCATAGCTTGCATAACGGTTATTCCATGCTTTAATGAAAGCTGTAACAGGTGCATATTCAGATTTATGTGCACTTTCAGGAGCGGTTTCTAAAAATGATAAAGCATTTGCTTTTAATGTTGCCAAAGAATCAGCTAATTCTGGTTTTAAGAAGAATGATTGAATCTTTGCATCATCAATTGCATTAACATTAGCAAGTAAGTCCTCTTTGTTAACAATTGGATCTTCATCGATATTACATTTTAAATTTGTAATGTCGTAATAAGCTTCAGTAGCGTTATTATCAACACCTTCAACATGTAAATAGGCCATGCCATCTTCATCAAGATAAGTTTGAACATCGCTATCTTTTAGATAAACGGTACATGTTTTATCCGTTGAATTATAGTTTGCATTGCTACTCCATAAAGCGCCTGGATTGACTGTTGAAATAGTTACTTTCCAAGCTGTTGGAGAACTCTTTGTAAATGAAATATTAATACCATCATCTACATAGTCGGGGTTTTTATCGCTATTATCCATAACCATGGAACCAGCTATGCCGAAGCCAGGTTTTGCAAATGAATCATCAGTATAGCAAGTAGCAGTTTCATTATAATCATGGCTAGTGGAAACTTCTAAACGTGCTTGTTTAGCAGCCCATGGGTCATGCCATAGGAAGAAAACGTTTTTCGAGAAGCTGTGATCTTTGCTTTGTGAAAGATAGAAACCACCAGCCTTACATTTAGATCCTACATTATTTTTAAAAGTAAATGATAAGCCTTCAAGAGATACTTTATCTTTATAGACCATGCCAACATAAGTGCCTCTTAAATTACCAATACGAACACCGTTTTCAATGTTTGTAGCAGTGAAACCACTACCATTAGAGACTTCCCACTTATCAGCGGTATTTTCTAAAGAAACAATGGAAGCTTCTGCTCTATTGGCTTTGATTGTAGAACCGACAAAAGCAGGAACTAATAATCCTAATAAGGAAGTTAAAATAAATAATTTCTTTTTCATGTTTTATATCCTCCTTATTTAACTTTTGCATAGAACATAGAATATTTGCCCCAAGAATCTAAGGCAATAACTCTAACAATTGTTCCGCTTGAATATAATTTAGTAAAGCTAACAACATATGAAGAAGATTCTGGATAATTTTTGTAATAATCCGCATAGAATACATTTCTTTCGACAGGTATATCAAAATCACCAATATCTTTAATTTCTTTTCCGACGAATGTTTGAACTTCGTATGCCATAACCATGTCATCATGTTTAAACGCATCAAATGATACTTCTAATGAGCCATTGCTAAATCTTGTTTCAACGTTACCGTTCGCATGTGGACCAAAATCATATCTTCTTTGGCTCCTTTCAGAATATGTTTCTAGATGCGATTTATCTTCTTTAGGAGCAGAAATAACCCATGGGTTTTTCATTTGCACTCCATGTTTTAAATCATATCTAGTAATACGAGTGTTATTATGTGAATCTACTTCAAGATAGAGACCTTGAGAAGAAGAATATTTTGGATCTTCAGTTTCTGGGAAGCCGTTAATAACTCCACTTGCCTTATATGTTCTATTGCCTTCACTATCTTCAGTATATAGTGGGTCAAAGATACCGTTGAAATATGTATCCATTACCATTCCGCCAGCAAGTGTAGGAACATTAATAGCAGTGAAACCACCTTGCCAAATATTTCTTTCATCATGTCCTTCATAATGAGTGTGACCAGTAAATAAGATAACATTAGGATAGTCTTTGACTATATCATATAAGGCTTGAGAAGAACCCCAAACACCATCAGCTTGATCATCGCAAGAACCGATGATTGTATTTTTGGCAGTAGCATGTGCTAAAACAAATACAGGCTTTGTCTTATCGCATTTATTTAATATTTTTCTTGCCCAATTAGTTGTTGAAAGACTAATTGGATTGGTTTTTCCGTCATAAGTCGTTATATCAATAGCGATGAAATCAAATCCATTGACTATTCTATGTCTATTACCTGTTTCTGGTTGACCATCGTCTTCATCGTTATTATAGATGCCTTTAGTATTGAAGAAATCGTAATGCTCTTGTCTAGATGCACATCCGCTCCAATAAACATCATGGTTACCATGGCAGAAGAATAAATTGTTTGATGAACCTTCACATCCTGCTTCATAAGCATTTAACCATTCTTGGTCGGCTGCTAAAGTACCAGTTAATGATCTGTCACCAGTTGATAGCCATAAATCAAAATCAGTTCTTCCAACTAATTCAGTGAATTTCTTAATGCTATTTGTTGTTTGAACAGATGAATTAATTGGCGAAGTTCTTTCACAGTGTTCATCAGAAAAAACAGGGGCTCTTAATACAATGCTTTCCTCATCAAATTCAGCGGTTTCAGGTTTATAAGGTTTATATTCCCATCCTTCAGAAGATTCAGAATTATCTGATTGATCAGAAGTAGTATCGCTAGTATCACTACTAGTATCACTCAAATCATTCGAGTTAGATCCATCAGAATTGTTTAATGAACTACTATTTGTAGGACTACCACAGCTACATAGAGCTAAGGATGTCGACAAAAATAAGAATAAATGTTTTTTCATTTTTTTCTCCTTTTCTTTAGAAAAAGGCCAAACAGTGATAGTAAGGCCTTTTTATAATTAAAGTAAATTATTTACTTTCTTTCTTTTTTCTAATTGTAACAAATGAAACACCGCCAACTGTTAAGATTGCTGCAATTGCAACAAAACTAATAGTTACATTATTTCTATTCATCAATGAAAAGTTGCTGTTTGAAGAAGTAACAACGCCAGCAAAATCTTCTAAAGCATATTTTTGAACTAATTGTGTATATCTAGCCATTGCTTGTTCAAGGGTAGTACCAGCTTCATTTGAAGATGCAACTTTAACAACATTCTTTGCTGATGTTGATAAAGCATCATATTGAGCTTTTAAATCAGCCCATTTAGAAGCTAAAGAAGCTTGTCTTTCACTTTCAGCAAGAGCGCATGATGCATCTGTTCCACTCATAAATGCATTAGCCCATGCAGTAGCTTCTTTTTCATGGTCAATAGCATAATTTGTAAATTCAATAGCGTGTGGGAATTGATTTTCACCAACTGGATATTCAGCATAGCCAAATACTGACATATATGAATTGCCGCTAGCATCTAAATCAAAACTACTATTTTGAACGTATGCGAATACATTAGAACCTGATTTGTTATATGGAGAAGTAACTGTTGATGTTGGAAGAGACATTGTTACTTTAGTCCAAGATGTACCTTCTGCTTCAAATTTGACATGAATATCATAAGTACCACTTTCAACAGTTTGGCAAATCAAGCATGTATTTCCAGACCAACCAGCTGATGAAGATGTATCTGGTAATTTATATGCTTCATTGCCGCCATCACCATTTAAGCCTGCACCGCCGCTTGTAAACATTCTTAATTGAGCAGACCATTGTGCTGATGCCCACCATGCAAATGATGCAGATTGAGTTTCACTGAACCAATCGTTAGCTTCACCACCATGGAAATAGAAACCTAAACAGGTTTGATATCCTCCTGTATATCCTTTTGGAAGACCTTCCATGTGATAATCAAATTCTAATCCGTCAACATGGACTTTTTCTGTACGATATACTCTTTTATAAACACCGTTGATGCCATTTGAGATACGAATACCGTTTTCAATATTTGTAACAACTGCACCTGCAGCTTGGTCTACGGCCCATAAAGATGCTTCTTCTGCTTTAGCAGCAACTACAGTTTGATGAAGTGCTGCTGTAGCGGCAAATGCAGCACAAGCTAATGCTGCAATTCCAAATAATCTTTTTTTCATTGTTTTCTCCTATAATTTAATTATTTTTAATTATGTCTTTTCTTCTTTAGAGTAATTGCTCCTGCTAAGAAAGTAATTGTTGTTAAAGAAGTAATTGTAATAATTAATGTTGAACTATTATGTCCAAAAATATTTTTATTTGTTGAACTAAGTTGGCTTCCGATGTTCATAAAGTCATATGAATCACCGTATTTTGCGACCAAATAAGCATATCTATAACCAAATTCTTGAACTTTATCATCGCCATATTCATTAGTGGCATTAATAGCAGCAGCTTTTAATTCATTTTGTCTATATGAAGGCAATTCTCCATACATGCTGACTGCTTGGTCATAAGCTGCGTTTTTAACTGGAGCATTGATGCCAGTTGCATCGCAATCCATTCCATCTAAATACTTTTTAGCAACTTCATCAGTAGGTGTATCATAATGCATTGCATTTTTAGCAACTGCTTGATAATCATCATTACCATCATATGGTGTACCTGCTGCAACAATGTGTAAGTATCCTCTTAATGATTCATCAACATAAGTCACATCACTGTTCTTTAAGAATACTTTAGAAACAAATTTGCCTGTTAATGAATCGTTACCTGCATTGCAGTTTGCACCTTTAACCCATGAAGTGCCATCCAATTCACATACTCTTAATGACCAGGTACTTTCATCTTCTCTCATAAAGAGATAGCCGTGAATTTCTGGAGTTCCTGCTCCATAATGGCTAGCTGCAGGTTCACAATAGCAAGAATCAGCAACACCAAATCCTGCTTCTGTAAAATCACTTCCTGTATAACATGTTGGAGAATAATCAGGATCGGCAATATTTAAGCCGTTAGCAACGTAAACTCTTGTTTGACCTGAAATATATCTTTCACCCCAAAGTGAAATCATATGATTTTCTTGGTGATAATCATTATTTATTTGTGAAAAATAGAAACCAACAGCACCATCTTCACGATATGTCGGCATACCAAATTCAAAGTAGAAACCATCCATTCTAATTTTGTTAATGGAAGCCATTTCAGCTTTATAAGAATGCAAACCATTAATTTGTACACCGTTAGTAATATCTTCAGAAACAACTCTACCAGGTGCACCATTGCTTCTTTCAAAATTTGAAGCAGACAATGTTAAAGAAGAGGTTTCAGCTTTTGCTATTGCAAAGTTTTGATTAGCTTGAACAGCTAATGCTCCTGCAATCAATAACGAAATTCCTGAAGCGGAAAATAATAATTTTTTATTCATAATTGCCTCGTTTTCTATATGCAAAGAGGGGATTTCTCCCCTCTAAGCTATATCTTTAAACTATTGTTCTTTCTTTTTGAAAGAAGCGAATGCAATACCTGCTAATGAGATAACAGAAAGAATTGCACTTGCAGCAACAATTGAACCACCACAACCTTTCTTTGTTGGTTGTTCTTCGTTACCACCTTGGCTATCATCAGTTGGACCACCTTGTCCAATAACGTGTAATGTCCAAGTTACAGAACCACCATCAGTTGTAGCGATAACTGTGTAATCACCAGCAGCTAATGTCTTTAAATATGCATTCTTTAATGTGAGTTTGTTATTAGCATATGAGTAATTTGTTGATGCTAATTTTTCACCATTAACTGTAACGCTCTTTAATGATTCGTTATGTGTATCGAGGTTGAATACAACTGTACCGCTTGTTTTGCCTTCTTCAAATTCTTTTTCTGTATCTGTAGAAGTTGGAGCAGCAACTTCAATTGTTTTCTTAACGCTTGGAGCTAAAGGAGCAAAGCCGTTAATTGATTTAACATGGATGATTGCAGGATCAGATAATGAAGTACCACTAGATAAGATATTTAAGTGACCTTCTCTTGTTTCTAATGCTGTTTTAATTTTATTAACAGAGATTGTTTCTTGATCAAATCCTGTATTATTGAATTTCATTTCAAAATATGTTCCAGAAACACCAGCAATTGTTTTGTTAACTTCTTTAAAGCTTAACTTTAATTCAGTTGCCATTGGGATTTCTAAGTGTTGTGTTAATGGAGCATCATAGAGTCTATTACATGTCATTGTCATAATGAATGCTTGGACACCTAATGTTTGTGAGTTAACTCTATTAATTAAGAAGAAGATACCTTTGTTATTTTGTACTGATGAGTCTTCAGCGTTAATAAATGGAGCAGGTTTTTCCATGACACCAATTGATACCCATGAACCAGTTGTTGCAGAAACTCTATCAATAGAGAAGACCATTTCGAAGTCACGAACAGAAACTGTTTCTTTTAAGTACATACCAGATGTTCTTGCAGCTTCGCCTTCATATCCACCATGAGAAACGAGGTCAATTGTATCATCACTTCTCTTGACGATGTCAGCACCAGCACCTTGAAGCCAGTTATCATGTGTAATTCTAACTTGTGCTTGAGCTTTAGTATTTGCTGCATTAATTCTTGCTGCAAATGCTTCAACTTCAGAATCAGATAAGTATTGGTTATAACCTGTAGGAATAGCAGCTTTTAAATTGTTAGCAGCAAGATATTCACTACCATTAGCAAATGGAGTATTAACTGCTGTTTCGTATGCAGATAATTTTTCTTCATATAAAGCTTTAATTGCTGGAACGATCTTAGCAGTTACAGCTTCATAACGTGATACTAAACCATTATATGTAGTTGTTTGAGCAGCGCTCATTGATTGACCAGTTAATTCAATGATAATGTCGCTTGCTTCATTTTTAAGAGCTAATGCTTGGTCGATTTTTTCAGTTGTTGTCATTTGACCATCTAATGCTTCAAGAGCAGCAACTTTTTGTTCTAATAATTGTAAGTTAACAGAAGCACCATAGTGTGCAACAGCTTCGTCGATAACTGTTTTTAATGCATCATAATCAGCTTTGAAGAAGTTTTTATCATAGCTATATAATTTGCTATATGGCATATTTTCGAATGTTGCTTTAGCAGCGAGAACATCTTCCATAGAAGCTGTTTCAAAATCAACAGCTTTTAAAGAAGAGATTGCTGTTTTAACTTTGCCGAAATCACCAGCAGCAGACATGTATAACTTATCGCTATCATCGCCTAATTCTTCAACGATATAAGTTTGTTCACCATAATTTTGGTTAACAAAACCTAATGCGAAATATGCTTGAGTACCATCGACGCACTTTTCATAAAGTTCAGAGTTTTGAACTGTTGTTGCAACGCCGTTAACAGTGATTGTAGAAGTTACTGTGTTGTCCTTTTTAACAGTGATTTCAACTTTGTTGTTTTCAGCTTCTGCTTGAACACCAGTGTAGTTAGCATCATCAGCCCATTTTTGACCATCAGTATATGATGCGATAGATGTGTTGTGGACTGTTGTTGAAACTGTTGTTTGATATAAGTTGTTAGAGTTTTGTGCTTTAACAATATCCATTGTCAACATTTTAGTAGGTTCAGTTGCATATGATCCTGCTGCACTACCAAAGATTAACATCAAAGCATTGTTGTTGCTCATTCCTTCTAAGTCGAGCTTGATGTGGAAAGATGCAATATCGATCTTTCTTCCTGGTAATTGAGCACGATATCCCCAACCACCTAAATCATGGACAAGGACTTTCTTTTCATCGATTCTTCTAGCACCTACTTGTGATGACCAAATTGGTGTGATGTAAGAATCAGAACTCACCTCTCTTAATGCAGGAATATTTGTGTAATCTGGGTTTGTATAATCTGCTTTAGCTGATACTGGCGATTTAGCTAATGCAGCAACACCGATTGCAACCACTGCAAGAGATGAAAACATTAATAAGGTTTTCTTCATTATAGTATTTCCTTCCTTGGTGCGAACACCTTGATATAAATATATTAATATATTTGTTTATATTTTTAAACAAGTATAATAACCAAATTTAATGGACTAGGCAGTTGGGAATATTGCCGTAGTACCTTCAAAAGAATCTATTGCGATTAACATAATTGTATAATTCGTTGAATAGATCGTTTTAGTTATGAGATTTACTTTTCCAGTTTTGCCTTCTGGGTAATTGTACCAATCATCCATAACTTTATATGACAAAGCATAGTCATTATCATCAACTATGTCTTCTTTTGCATAATTAAACAAGCGCATTTCATAAGCGAATACCATATCATCATCAATAAAAGCATCAAATTCTAACTCAATTGTATTTGTGCTGCTCTTTTTAACAATGAATGTTCCATTTTCAGGAAATTCAGGTTCGGAATTATTTTCTACGCGATAATCATAATTATATTTTTCTAAATGAGATAAATCTTCTTTTGGAGAAGGAACAATCCAAGATTTCTTGATTTGTTTATTCTTTATAATGTCATATCTATTAATTCTTGAATTGCCATATTTATCAATTTCCAAAATAGAAGCATTACCATAACTTCTTCTATTAGTTAATTCGGTTGTATTTGGATAACTTGTATCTAAATCAATATCGCATACACTACCGGCATTAATAGATGTGAATGTTGATTGATTAATATTTCTATCATCTGTAATGCCGTAATGAGTATGACCAGAGAATAATATTACGTTTGGATAATCTTTTAATATGTTACCCAATTGAACTGAAGCACCCCAATCGCCACAATCATCTGAAGAACTTGAGCCGTATACAGTTTCCTTCGCAGGTGAATGGCATAATACAATAACAGGCATATTTGGGTTTTCGTTTGTTGCTTCATCTAATTTTGCTTTTGCCCATTCTTCTGTTTGGTTAGTTAAAACATTGTCATTAGGCATATATTTAGACATTTGAAGGGCAATGATATTAATGCCATTAATTTTGATATATCTATTACCTAACTTAGCTTGTGTTTGATCTAAATCATATTTATAAATATCTTCTCCATAAGCATCATAGAATTCTAATGTACTCATACAACCAGCCCAGTATGTGTCATGATTGCCATGAGAAAAGACGAATGGTGTTTTATCAATATCCATTTTTGTTTTATATATATCAACTACTTTTTCTACTTCACCTTTAGTTCCACCTTGTGTATTATCTCCGCAAGATAAAACAGCATCAAAATCTCCGTCATGGAAACTCTTTAAAGAATCTAAAGCAGAGGCAAATCTTTCTTCGTTATCGACGGTTGCGTCTTTATATCCAACATGTAAATCGGAAATAACAGCAGAAGAGAAGATGACATTATTATCATCAAATTCACCCGTGAAAGTTGAATCATCACTACTATTCAAGCTTGTGTCTTTATTGTTTGAAGAACATGCAGATAATGCACTTAATAACAAAATAGGTAATAAAAATTTAGTTTTCATTTTATTCTTCCATTATTCCTTCGATAAATTCAGATAAGATATTTGCATTTCTTTCATGCGCTGTTTTGCCAGGATGGCCATCTGATCCACCATAATCAATAGTGAATTCTTGCATATAAGCACACTCATCATATTCAGCGTTTAAATAATTACAAACGCCTTCTAAAGCTGTAACTAAATATGCATTAAAGTTTGTCATCATGTTATAGCAGAGGACAAATTTGCAATCAGGATTAGCATCTTTGATATTTTGGGCTAAATCCTTGTATTGGTTATAGAATTCTTCAACTTTAGTTAATTGTGTATTGCTATCGAATGTATTGAATTTTGTATTGTCATTTGTTCCTAAATTAATAACAGCAACATCGACTTTATAGCCTTCGACACCAAATTCATTAATTCCATCAACGGTTGGATATAAATGTCTAAAGTAGTATTCAGAATTAAACGCATTCATCGCTAAAGAAATGCCGCTTCTTGATACAACTGAATAGTCATAACCAAGTTGATCCGCTGTCATATAAGGATAGCCATAATAAGCATCTTCAGTAGAAGTTTTAAATCCTTCTGCAGTTGTTCCAAGAACACCATATCCACACGTAATTGAATCGCCATAGAACTCAACGCGTTTTTCATATTCTTTTTCTAATAATGTATAGTCACATCCAACAAGAGTTAAGTCTTTCAGGGTAACGGTAGTTGAATTTACTTCGTTGGCTTTAATAACTCTAATTAAATGAACTCCGATAGATAAGTCACTAGCAACTTCCACATTTGTAGTGGAGCTCACTAATCTACTTCTTTCTACTAACTCGCCATCAATAATGACATCTAAAAATTGTTCATCGTATCCATTTAATGCATTTGATAAAGAGATTGAAATAGAATTTGTTTCTTCTTTAACATCGACTTTAAATTCAATTCCACATCCTGTGAAAGACATGTATAAATCACCATTAGATTTAAATTCATGACGTCCAAAAATATGAACGTAATTTTCATTTGATAAAGACGGTGTTCCGTAATCAATGGATTCTTTAACAGAAGAAGTATCTACTGAGGTACCATCATTTGTTCCGCAGGCAACTAATGCTGTGGAAATCATAAATGCTAAAGGCAAATATCTTTTTTTCATATTACTTAATAATTGCTCTTAAAATCAAATCAGCAAGACATCTTGCATAAAAATCATTTGGATGATTGATATTATTATTTAATAATTCAACTGAACTCTTTAATTGATATAAATCTTTTGAGAATTCAGTAACATCGACTAAACCAATTCCATAATCATCAACATAATTCTCAATATATGGGTGGTATTTTTCAACATAGCCAGTGTTTTGTGGAGATAAAGCATTGGCTAGCATACTTGATGCAAATAAAATATCAGCGTCAGTATTTGCTTGAATTGATTTAATCAAAGTTTCACATCTATCAGTAAATGTTTGTTCATCAATTCTCCATGATCCATCATTCATTCCCCACATTGTAAAGACTAAATCTGGATGATATAAGTTGCAGGAATTTTCAACATTAGCAACAGCCCAATCAGTA
>JAKSVY010000037.1 GCA_024413875.1 Bacilli bacterium | reverse complement strand
GATGATTCTATTTTCTATTGCCATTCTTGGTTATTGTTCCCTAAAAATAAAGAAATGTTATCAATTAATTCTCATCTTCGACATTTCATTGATTTATTTACTTTAATTGAAACATATGAAGCTCCAAATTATAGTGAAATGTGGAGACTATTTGATATGGAGATTGATGAAAACAATTTAGACACTCTTCCAGCAAATACTTCATTTAGAAAAGGGTATATTAACTTAATGAAAAATAAAGAAAAAACTGGTGGGGGAGTAGGAGTTTATATTCCTGAGTTTAAAGATTGAGAGATGAAGTAATTCATCTTTTTCTTTTATTGATATGTGCTCATGTTACCATTCATTAATCATTTGAGTAAAAATGATGTTATAATTCAAAATATGAAATTAAACACTAAATGGGGTTATGGTCAATTATTTGGATATTCCGCAGTCGAAGGACCTAACCGTTATTATGAAGACTGTATCTTAATGACAATGAGTAAAAAACTCTTATTTAGATTTGAGTTTAGACCTCATTACGCTCTTTTATATTTCCCTTTAAAGAATGCCTCAATTAAAGCTCTTATGAGTGATTTTGTTATCGCAACTTCTAAAGAAGGGGATTTAAAATTAACATTTTTAGATAATGACACTCTTGTTGGCACATCACCAGTTTTACCTGTCTTAAGTGGTGAACGTAATCACTATGTTTATAGTAAAGATAGAAACGTTGAAATGATGAGAGTGGATTCACACTATTTTGGAATGCTTTACACCAAATTAGATAACGGATTATATCGTTTTGTTATTCATCATTCATTCGCTTCTTCTGAAGCAAGAAGTGCATGTAATAGATACTTACCACTTTTTGATATTGATGCATTGATCGCTAAAAGAATTGCTTACTTTAAGCAAATGCCAAAATGTAACAATAAACAATATGAATCTTTATATTACAAATCATTATCTGTTCAAAAGGTAAATATCCATTCACCTGAAGGAAAAATTACTCGTATGTGGACTACTCCAGATAGAGTTCCTCATAGACATATGTGGATGTGGGATAGTGCTTTCCATTCATTAGCGATGTCTCAATATAATCCATCTCTTGCGGAAGAAATCTTACTTGCAATGCTTAGCCAAACTCGTGATGATGGCTTTATGCCACATATGGCAAATCCTACTGATAGTAGTGATGTAACTCAACCTTGTGTAATGAGCTACGCAACATACAAAGTATATGAAAAAACTCATAACAAAGAATTCTTAAAAGAAGCTATTCCATATCTTGAAAAGTATCTTAACTTTGATATGAATAACCGTGATAAAAACCACAACGGATTACTTGAATGGTATACCGAACCAGAATATCAAGAATGTAAATGTGGTGAATCAGGACTTGATAACTCTCCAAGATTCGATTTTGATGAAGAAATGGATTGTTTAGATTTCTCAACTTATTTTGCTTTAGACACTGAATATTTAAGCAAAATCTATAAAGAAGTTGGAGAAGATGAATTATCTTCAAAATGGGAAAATATCTCAAACGTTACCAAAGGTAAAATTAAAGATTATCTTTGGGACAAGGAAGATGAAATGTACTATGACAGATTGTTCTCTGGTAGATTAACAAAAGTCTTAACACATTCAAGTTTCCTTCCTATGTTTGCGGGATTCGCCACTAAAGAACAAGTAGAGAAGATGGTTAAAACATTGCGTGATAAAACACTTCTTTGGTCAACTTTCCCAGTTGCATCAATCTCTCAACAAGACCCACGTTTCTCTAACGATATGTGGCGTGGTGGAGTGTGGTTAAACCTTAACTACTTCATCATTGTTGGATTAAAAAAATATGGATATGAAGAAGATGCGAAAGAATTAGAAAAATTAACATTAGACGCAGTCAATAAATGGTATAAGAAAACCGGATGTATCTTTGAATTCTATGATCCAAAAGATGAAATCTCTCCATTCTATTGCCATAGAAAAGGTAATCCACTTAAGAAACCAGATTATCGTAAACATGTTCACTCAATCTCTGATTACAACTGGTCAGCATGCTTCATAATGCTAACGATTCAAGGAATTTATTAAAATAAATTAAGCAAGCGAACTAGATGAAAGTTCGCTTTTCTTTTGAATGTTTTTTCATAAATAAATTTATTTATCGAGCAAATCAAGTATAATATCAAGCGAATAAACCATTTGAATAATAAATGGTTACAAATTAAAGGAGATATTGAATATGAAGTTATCACCACTTCAAGTAGCGAGATACCAATACAATCCAAAACTTCCTGGAATGTTAAGAAATGGTGTCGCAGAAATCTGTGTTAAAGAAGGCGAAGCAACTCAATCAGTTGCAGATCAAGAAAAGATCAAAGCTTTATTCCCAAACACATATGGTAAGAAAGAAATTACTTTCCAAAAAGGACAAAACACATCTGCTTCAAAGAAGCAAGTTGTCGGTGTTATCCTTTCAGGTGGACAAGCTCCAGGAGGACACAACGTCATCTCTGGCTTATACGATGCTTTAAAGGCAACCAACAAAGAAAACGTTTTATATGGTTTCTTAGGTGGCCCATCAGGATTAATCGAAGATAAGTATGTTGAATTCGATGATGCATATATCGATGCATATAGAAACACAGGTGGTTTCGATATCATTGGTTCAGGCCGTACAAAACTCGAAACTAAAGAACAATTCGCAGTTGCTGCTGAAGTTTGTAAGAAACATGGAATTACCGCTATCGTAATCATTGGTGGTGATGACTCAAATACAAACGCTGCTGTTTTAGCAGAATACTTTGCTGCTAATAACACAGGTGTTCAAGTTATTGGTTGCCCTAAGACAATTGATGGTGACCTTAAGAACGAAGATATTGAATGCTCATTCGGTTTCGATACAGCTGCTAAGACATATTCTGAATTAATCGGTAACATCGAAAGAGACGCTAACTCTGCTAAGAAGTATTGGCACTTTGTTAAGGTTATGGGTCGCTCAGCATCACACGTTGCACTTGAATGTGCTCTTGAAACACAACCTAACATTTGCTTAGTTTCTGAAGAAGTTGCAGAAAAGAAAATGTCACTTTCTGAAATCACAAACTACATTGCAAACTCAGTTGAAACACGTGGTAACAACGGTATGAACTTCGGTGTTGCTATCATTCCTGAAGGTGTTGTTGAATTCATCCCTGAATTCTCAGCATTAATTAAGGAAATTAATGAATTACTCGTTGGTGAAAACGCAGTTAAATTCAATGCATTAAATACTTGGAAAGAAAAATATGCATTCATCGAAGCTGGTTTAACAAAAGAAGCATTTGAATTATTTGCATCACTTCCAGAACTCGTTCAACAACAATTATTCCTTGAAAGAGATCCACATGGTAACGTTCAAGTTTCTCTCATTGAATCAGAAAAATTATTCTCTGCTTTAGTTAAGACAGAACTCGCTAAGAGAAAAGCAGCAGGAACATATAAGGGTAAATTCAATCCATTACATCACTTCTTCGGTTACGAGGGAAGATGTGCATTCCCATCAAACTTCGATGCTGATTACTGCTACTCACTTGGTTACAACGCATTCATGTTAATTCAATATGGTTACACAGGTTACCTTTCAAAAGTTTCTAACCTTTCTAGACCAGCTGAAGAATGGGTTGCAGGCGGTATGCCAATTACAAAGATGATGAACATGGAAAGACGTCATGGTGAAGATAAGCCAGTTATCAGAAAAGCATTAGTAGATCTCAATGGTAAGCCATTCAAGTTCTTCGAAGCTAACAGAGATACATGGGCAGTTGAAACATGCTACACATTCCCAGGCGCAATCCAATACTATGGACCATCTGAAGTTTGTGACTTAACAACAAGAACATTAGCTCTTGAAAAACTATAATCCTTATTGTTAATAAATATATAGGCACTTTGGTTATACAAGGTGTCTTTTTCTTTGAAAAGTTGTAATTCTTAAAATAGCAAAAAATGCTGTAATTAACCAAATTTTTCACAAATAATGAATTATTATTAATAATAATAAAAATAGTAAAAAATAATGCGTTTTCACGTATTGAAAGCCACTATTTAAATAATTATTATTTATACATAAAGTGGAATGTTGTTATATTCGTTATGAAATAACTTCCACATGAAAGGAAAAGCAATATGAAAAACGCAAGAAAAATTGTTTTAGCTGCTATTTCTACTGTTACTATCGGCGCTGCTGCAATTGCATTAAGCCCTTTAGCTTCAAAAGGATTTAGTAGTTTTGTTAAGGCTTCTGAAGTTGAAAACAAGCTTACAATTAACAAAATGTCTGCAAGAACATCTACTACATTAACAGCTACTACAGAACAAGGTAACACAGTCGACTTCTCTTATAGTAGATTCGACACACGTCCTGGAACAACAGCATATAATGACTGTATTTGTTTCTACAAGGTTTTAAATGGTGTTGGTGGTTACATTAAGAACAATACAGCTCTTTATTCCGTAAAGACAATTAATATTTATTCTTATTCAACTACTGATCCAAACCCAACATCATTATCAACAAGTGAATTCAATATCTATTATGGATATGAACAAATTGATGTTTCTGAAACTAATACTGCTAGAGTGAACATCAAAAATGGTACATACACTTTCGCAGATGGATTTGAACCAAGTTACATTGCAATTGAAGCAAGAGTTAATTTTGATCTTTGCATCTCTAAGGTTGAAGTCACTTACAAGTGTGAACCAGTAGTTGGTACAATCACATCAAAAGACGGACCAGCTTACAAATATGATTATGCTGGTAAAGAATTCACAACTGCTAATGGTGATAAGGTTGCATATAACGTCACTGAACAAGCACCATGGGTTCACTCAGATGCATTAAATGGTGATGGTAGTAACTTCTTATGTAGATATGGAAAATCAACATATACACCTGCAACAAAAACATGGACAACAACAGGCCCTGACTATTTAGATATCGTTCCAGCAAATGGTTCAGTATTCTTAGGTCTTGAAGGTAGAAAAGTTATTACGTTCACATTCACATTAAATGTTGAAAATGGCGCTACAGGCTGGGGTGGACAAAACTGTGACCTCTATATTGGTGTTAACGGTAACCGCGCTGGCACAAGTCATGCTAGAGTCTTTGCTACAAAAGTTTTAACTAAAACTCAAGGATGGGAATCTTATGGTAAAGTTGTCTCATTCGTTGATGCTACAACTGGTGAAGATTTAGCAGGCAAGTCTGCTGTTGGTAAAAAAGTTTCTGTTACATATGACGCAACAGGAGTAACAACAATTGATAGTTTATTATTCGGAACTTCTAACGCTGGAGTTTCAGTCACATTAGACGACATCACATTCAAAACAACTGTATGTGGTCACGCTGCATATGAAACAATTACATCTGAGACACCTTATCAATATCAAGGTGTTGGAACATATCAAGTTTGCCCAGTTTGTGGTGAAAGATTAGAAACAGCTACTGTTGAAACAGAAACAGCTCCTTGGAAACGCTTAAAACCATACACTTCAGCAGACGTTATTACTGATAATCACGATGGAACATATACAACAACAGGTCCTTCATTCAATTCTCGTGTATACTTCAATTTACCAACTGATTTAGAAGGAAGAACTGAATTAGCACTTACAATTCAAACAGTTAAAACATATGACCTTTATATTGATTTTGCTGGCGAAGCTGGAAGACAATTCCCAACACAATCTACAAAGATCAACTGGTCTTCAAATGCTATGGTTAAAGATGTATTTGATGAATTTGGAAGTAGTTTAAACTACAATTCAGAAACATATTCTATTTCAAAAGCTGTAGAAACTTCAAAATTCACAATCATCTTTGATTTAACAAAGGCATCAGCATCTATGGCAGGAAAGACAATCTATGTTAACTTCTATGCTGCTGGTACACATAGTGTTACTGCTGATTTAAGAACACCATGTGATCACACAACTCTTGAGGAATTCTCAACTGGTGTTAATTGCGGAACAAGATGTTCATCTTGTGGACAAATTGCTACAACAATGTCATCTTCTCTTGATTACTATTGCCCAGCAGCTCACCCAGGAGTATTCACTTATGAAACAGGTGTTACATTCGATGGTAGAAAAGATTGTTTAAAGACAACAACTACAGAATTCACAAATACTTCTGATATGGGTTATACAATTAACTACAAGCTTTATTACAGAAACTTAGTTAAAAATGCTAGAGCAACTGGTAAGACACTTATTTCTTTAAATGTCTACAACAAAGCGTCTACTCAATTCAACGTCAGAATTCACTGGGGTGTTGGAAACAATACATCTGCAGCATTAGCAGATCACTATAATAATCCAACATTATCTACAGGTACTACAATTGTTAGAGATCACACAACTCTTACAACAGAAGCTGGTGCAGCATCTAAACTCCCAGCTAACCAATGGATTGTCATCACTTTAGATGTTAGCGACGCTGCGTTTGAAGGCATCAATGACTTCTTCATTACTGCTGCTGCTGATACAAACTCAACACCACATTACCCAGTTGAAACATACGTCTCTAATGTTAGATGTACTGCTCCAACAGTAGAATAATTCTATTGAGGATTAACTAAACAAAATAAAATGACTGGAATTCAAACTCCAGTCATTTTTATTATTAACAATAAGGATTAAATATCTGCTATTGAGATAAATCTTGTGAATTGGTTTCCTCCGAAGAATACACCATCATCATCTCTTTCCCAGAAATCAAGTTGAGTTTCTTCAAGTTCATCAATGTTTGGGATTAATCCATCAACATATTGAAGAAGTGTTTCTTTACAACTTTCAATTCTTGCAATGGTGCCACCTAAGCGGTGATCTTGAATTTCGAAGCCAAATGCTTTTGCGTCTTTCATCCATCTAGCTTTAAATGATTTATAGAAATCTTTAAATAGTTCAATACATTTTGTGTAATCTTCGTTAGCGAGTCTTCTTAATTCATCTTTATCTTTCGCATCATATGCTTTTCTTGTCTTTTGGCCAAGTTCAGCTTTAACCGATAATGTTAATGCGAGTTTATAGATTGGATCGAAGATATAACCAAAATCTTTATTATGAGTTAATGGTTCAACTTCTTTCGCGTATTCATCAAATGGAATATGTCCTTTTGATTCTAAGATCTTATCGTAGATTCCAATAAATGGGTCATTATATAAAAGTGGTTTAGATGGATTTGACCAGTTAACAATTCCTCTTTTTACATTCTTTGGAAGGTGGTCAACTACATCGATTTTCATAAAGTCATCAAAGGCAATTCCAAATAGTTTTTCAAAGCCTTCTTTAATCTTATTAACATCTGTTTCCCCATCAGCAATTCTTCTAATGTAATATAAGGAAGGAAGAACAGAGAACGGTGAACATTCATGTCCATTATCCCCCCACATAGTCATTAAGACGTTTTCAATTTTATTTTTCTTAACAGCCTTCATTGCAGGTTCCATTGTAATAAGGCTAAATTCATTCTTTGGAACAATACCCATCCAAGTCCACGCTCCACCAGCAAACCAAACTGGTCTACCAAGTTTATTGTGGGCAGCAAACATTGCGTCATAAAGTTCAAAGTCTTTATTGTAATAATCCCAATATGTAAGAGAAATGTTATCAGGAAGTTTATTTACTGATTCAAGTGGAAGCTTTGGATCTTTTAGATAATATTGGCCATTATTATTAAGTCTAAAGAACATATCAGACCACATATGGCAGTTAAAACCATATTTTTTGGCAATTTCCGCGACTTTATTTAAATGTTTGATAAATAATTCAGTGCGGTTAGTAAATCCGTGTAAATCAAGATATTTACCAAGTCCCATCATATGAGCTTCGTCCATGCCGATGTTACATAATCTAGTTGTGAAACATTCAGCAAGAGTAGAGAACATGTTATCAATTAATTTATAAGTTCTTTCATCATCAATAAGAAGAATATCGTTAATATCAAACATACCTGAATATGCTGGTATTTTTGTTAAGTTATTCAAGTGAGCGAGTGTTTGAATACAAGGAATAAGTTCTACACCTTTACTTAAACAATATCTATCAATTTCTTTTATTTCTTCTTTTGAATAACGACCCCTCATATAACCAAAGTATGGTTCATTATTAACCTCATATGTTTCTTCGGTATATAACTCCAAAGTGTTATATCCCATCTTCACTAAGCAATCGATAAAACGCTTAAGCGAATTAACATTCATAACTTGATTTCTAGAGCAATCAAGCATTACTCCAAAGTGTCTATATTCCATATATTGTCTCCATGTTTTATATAATAAAAATTATATCTTACTTTTTATTATGTTGGTATAATTTATGTATGGAAGTTATTAAAGCTTATCAATTACTTGATAACGAGATTAAAGAGTTAAAACTTAACCCATCTTTTGTTAGTAATAGAGAATGGGGACTTTTAAACATATATGATTTAGAGAAAACATATTTCTCATCATTTGGTGGAGCGATCACTAATTCATCAGCGTTCAATTATTCTTTATTAAATAAAGAAGAAAAACAAAAAGTATTAGATATGCTTGTTGGAAAAGATGGCCTTAGATACTCTAGATTCCGTCTTTGTATTGGTTCATCAGATTTTTCTACTGAATCATATTCATATGTTGATGAAAATGATGAATCTTTAGAATCATTTTCTATTACAAAAGATAGACAAATTATTGAGTTCACTAAAGACATAATTAAGAATGCATATTTTAAACCTAGATTCTTTGCGTCTTGTTGGTCAATGCCGGCCTTTATGAAGACTAATAACGATAGACTTCATGGCGGTAAATTAAAACTCGAATATTATGAATTGTACGCTGAATACATCTATAAATTCCTTAAAGCATATAAGGATGAAGGAATTGATATTGACGCTATTACAATTCAAAACGAACCTAAAGCTACTCAAACATGGGAGTCATGTGTTTTTGAGGCAGAAGATGAGGCTAATTTTGCAAAAGTATTAACTAAGGTTTTAGCAAAGCACAATCTTAAGATTGATTTATATTGCTGGGATCACAATAAAGAAAGATTATTTGAAAGAGTTGATGAAACTGTTTCAATTTCTCCTGGATTATTTAAAGGCGCAGCATTCCATTGGTATAGTGGTAATCATTTCGATGCAATTGAAGCTCTTCGTAAAAAACATCCAGATTTAGAAATTTTAGAAACAGAATTCTGTGTAGCCTATAACTTTGATAGAACTAAATTTTCATATTCATGTGAAATATTAAATGATATTAGATGTGGTACAAACTCAATTGTCGAGTGGAATGTTTTACTAAATGAAGATGGTGGACCATTCCATGATCGTGGGAATTATAAAAACGGTGGATGTGAGGCTCCTGTTAAGTTAAACACTAAAACGCTTAAAGTGGAAAAAGGTCCAACATATAACGAGACGTATATGTTCTCTAGGTTTATTGATAATGATGCGAAGATTTTATACACATCAACTTATGATGAAAATGTAAAAGTATCCGCAGTTAAAAATCCAAATGGTGAAATTGTTGTGAATATTCTTAATAGCTTAGATGAACAAGATACTTGTATATATTATAAGAAAGAACACCTACAGGTAGTTCTACCTAAAGGTAGCTTAACCACAATCATAATTAAATAATAATTAGAATTTGTATAAATTATAAATTATGATATATTTATAAAACTATGAATAGAAGAGAGTATGAAGAATATACTTGTAGAAATTACGAAAGGTCCGAAGTACTAGTTGCAATAGGAGCGTTCGCGATTGCTATTTTCGAAGTTGTTTTTGCTATCTTAAACATTGTTGAAAAGAGCAGAACTACTTTTGACAATGCTTATTTGATTTCATACATTGTTTTATTTGTTGCAACAGTAGTGGTCATTATCTTCTGTACATGCTTTAAGAAACATAAATATTTCAAAGCAATACTTCCTTGGTTCATTCATATATATGACACCTTGATTTCTATATGGGCTTTTACAATTTCTTTATTAGACATTATGAATAAAGCCTCTACATTTATTGAATATCCAATTGTATTTATTACAGTTATGTTCTCACTTCCATTCTTCTTAAGAATTCACTTTGCATTGAACACTACAATTACTTCAATTGGTATGATTATCCTTGGAGTGTACGCGAATGTAACAAAAGGCAAATATTTAGTAGGATATACAGGTAATCTTATAGTAAGCCTTGTTATGATTATTCTTGTCTCTATCTTGGGTTATAGAGTTTCTAAAAAGAACTTCTTACTTGAACGAACTCTTTTAGAGTCATCTACAAAAGATGGACTTACTAAGTTATTCAATAGAGGCGCTTTAGATGATCGTTTAGAAGAAGTATCTAAGGGTCGTGATTTATTTAACATTGTTATGTTAGACTGCGATAACTTTAAAAAGATTAACGATGAACATGGACACCGTATTGGTGATGAAGCATTAGTTAAAATTGCTGAATTAATCCAAAGAGAATTTGGTAAAGACTGTTTCCGTTATGGTGGTGATGAATTCATCATTATTACAACATTTACAACAGGCACTATTAGAGATTCGTTCAAGCAAATTAACGCTGAATTAAAAGAACATTTTGGTGAAGTCCATGTTTCAGTTACAGCGGGTATTTACCAAATTGAAAATGGTTCATCTTCTGGACATATTATTAAATGCGTTGATAGCGCATTATATGAAGCAAAGAACACCCAAAAGGGAACAGTTGCGGTTTATAAACAATAACTTTATTTAACAAAAAATCGCCATCGCGGCGATTTTCTTTTATCTTGTGAATTTGCTTAATCCTAAGATGCAAAGGATTGAGATGATAAGTGACCCTACTGCGACACCTAGATAGATGTAGCCCATCTTATCTAAGACTCCGTTTAGCATAGTGAATCCTACAAATGTAGCAGAAGAGAATACAGTTGCTAAGAAACAAAGAAGTGTTAACTTAGCGTTACTAGATTTTGAGTGTGATTTTTCTAAGGATGTTTTGTTATCGTTTTTCATGTGTTTACCTCCTAGAAAAGACCGATCGCTCTTACAGCAATTAAGGCAAGAACACCTAATTGAAGTAGAAGTGATAAATAAATTGTGAATGAGAAATATCCTTTGTTAGTTTTGTGATGCGCAATAAGTCTTCCAAGGAATCCTCCGATAGCCCCTCCAAAACAAACAAGGCCTAATAATGTTTTTTCTTTAATGCGAACTTCGTTTCCGTTATTAACCGCCATCTTCTTATCTTTTATAAACATAATCATTGTGACAAAAGACATAAGAACTAAATAGGCAGCATAACCGATTAATAATATTTGATGATATGTCATAATTACTTCCTTTTATTTTTGATTATTTTACCATATTTTTAGATAAAAATATTTGTCTATTCATTATTTACGATTACAATATTGCTATGAAACCAATTTACATAGTATTAATCGTTATTGCAACTTTGTTCCTTCTTTTCATTCTTGTTGGATCTTTTGTTGCTTATAGGATTTGTTTTTATAACCCAGATGAAAAGAAAATTACTGACCCTAAGTACTTTGCTAAAAGACTTGTGCCAGATAAATTTGAACCTTTCACAAAAGAGTTATTAGCGAAACTTGAAAAAGAATCTTTTGTTAAAGTAGAAACTAAATCATATGATGGATTAACTCTTAGAGGTAATTATTACATCTATGATAAGAACGCTCCTACAATGATTTTCTTCCACGGATATCGTTCTTGTTTATATTCTGATGTTTGTGGTGGATTCCAAGAAGCAAGAAGGTGTGGATTTAATGTCTTGCTTGTAAGTCAAAGATCACATTGTTTCTCTGATGGGCACGTTATTACCTTTGGTATTAAAGAACAAAGTGACGTTTTATCTTGGATTGATTTTGTTAAAAAAGATCAAGGTGAAGATACTCCTATTGCTTTATGCGGTGTATCAATGGGTAGTTCAACTGTTGCGTTAGCATCAGCGTTAGATTTACCAAGTAATGTTAGATGTATTATTTGTGACTGCGGTTATAGCAGTGTTAAAAGAGAAATCAAACTTAATATCAAACAAAGAGGACTTCCTGTATTTATTTTCTATCCATTAGTTGTTATTGGTTCATTCCTTTATGGACATATGAACTTAAATAAAGGTGAAGTTACAAAGGCTCTTAAAAAGAATAAACTTCCAATTATTTTCTTCCATGGAGAAAAAGACCAAGTTGTTCCATTTGAAATGGGTAAAGAAAATTATGAAGCAGCATCTGGATTTAAGAAATTTTATTCTTTCCCAGACGCTACTCACGGGATTAGTTATATCTTTGATACTGAAAGGTATTCTGAAGCAATGTCAGATTTCTTAAAGAGCGTTAACTTTGATCGATAATGAAAGGAAATAATATATGAAAAATGCATTTATTAAACGTTTATCTTTATTAACGAGTTTATCTCTTGTTTCTTTGGTAGCTTTACCAGTCGCAAATAAGACTATTACAGTTAATGCGGCAGGTGGGCTTCCAACAACTATTTATCTTAATGATAATACTGAATCTGAAGTTAGAGGTTACTATTCATCATTAGATAGCCTTGATCCAAGTGAATTAAGAGGTGCTAATTTATTAAAGAACTTAAAAACCGTATTAGCGAAAGATAATACTTTCTATGACTATGGAACTGGCTCAACAGGAATTGGAGCAATCTATTTAATTTCTGATAGAAACTGGGAAGCATCTCCAGCTTCAACAATTAGTAGCACATATGGAACATATAATGCTTCTAATAACACAATCACAAATTATAAGTTTGATACAAAAGAAAACCCATATATCTTCCATTATTATGTAGATAGAGATTATCAAAAAGAACATCCAATCAAACATAAAGAAGATGGCGCAAGCCGTGTATCATTTGATAAAGAACATATTTGGGCTAAATCACATGGATTTGGTCTTGAAGGTGATGATGTTGTAACAGGTGCTGGTACAGACCTTCACCATTTAGTAGCTGCTAACCCAAGTGTTAACTCAGCAGCACATAATGCTTATTCATATGGTAATGTTGCCACTAATAAATACAGTGCTCCTCAAGATTACTTAAAAGGCAATAAAAGAGGCCCACAAAAGGTCACACATGCTGGCGATGAAGTTGATATGGTCTTCGAACCTCAAGACGCTGATAAAGGCGATATCGCAAGAGCGTTATTCTACATGGTTGCAAGATATAACTACATTGGTTCAGACGCTCAACCAACAAAGGCTGAACCAAATCTTGAACTTGTAAATCACGTTATTGATTCATCAAGTGGATTTGATTGCTCAACATCAAAGAATGCTGCTCCATACGGAGTTATCTCAGATATTATCCAATGGAATAGACTTGATAATGTTGATGCTTATGAAACACATAGAAACAATCTTGTTTATAACAACTTCCAACACAACAGAAATCCATTCATTGATTTCCCAACTTGGGTAGACCTTATTTGGAATGAAGATGGAACTTACTATAGTGGTGAAAACTACGCTAAACCAGCATCTGATGCAATGAATGTTGGAAATGAATATGTTGAACCAACAGGTAATAATGGCGACTTCCTTGAATCGGTACTAGGATTCATTGAAGATCCAACTGTAAGAATTATTGTTGCAGTTGCTATTGTTATAATTGCTATTATCTTTGTTATTGTCCTTATTGTTGCTATTAGCAAAGGCAAAGCAAAAGTTAAAGTAACTAAGAAGGGTAAGGTAAAAATTACTACTGTATCTTCAAATAAAAAGTCATCAAGCAGCAAATCATCATCCTCTAAAAAATCATCTTCTAGCAAGAAGAAAAAATAAATTAAAGCCACTCTTATGAGTGGCCTTTATTTTTATTGAGCAGCAGTTAATAAATCCTTTGAGTTACGCCAACTATTTTGCTCATAGTTAGCAGGATCGATTGTGCCTTTCTTTTGTAAATCTTTAATTGTTAAATCAAGAACATTAAGTTTATTTCCTAGGTTATCAGTAAATAAGGTTGGTACTTCTCCGCTTGTATTTAAACTATAGAAGTAATTATATTTCTTTTCATAAGTATCATTATTTACTGATACATGGAATAACAAGTAGTTATATACAAGGATAGTTACATATTTATTTCTATTATCTTCAAGAGCGTTCTTGGTAACTCTATAGAATGGGTTTGAGTAATTATAGATTTCTCCATATACATCAGACATAGAAACTCTTACAACATATAAATCATTAACAAATGGATGAGTTTCATACATCTTATAATGGTTAACAGTTCCGCTTTGTAAATATGCACGTGCACTGTTAACAATAACGTAATCAACATTAACACCTAATTCACTTGCCTTTTCAGCGGCACATTGGGCTTGCCATCTTCCAATGTTATCTTTAGAGAAGTAGCTTGTAACTGTTCCATATACTGTATCGCCTTTTTCGCCACATTCTTTAACAAGCGCATCAACATCAGCTTTTACTTCAGGATCTTCCTTTAATTTTAAAGAAGATAGTTGAACGTTTTTATAGCTGCTATCTTCAACTTTACCTGTATCAAGGTTAAATGTTAAAGAGACTTCCGCTCCATATTTACCATAAGATTGAGCCTCAATTACTGGCGCGCCATTAACTGAGCTTGAATATAAAGAATGATCGTGAGCACAGAATGCAGCATCAATATATTTTCTTTTTCCGTTGCTGTCTTTATCAAAGAGTGAGTCATCTAATTGATTAGCAGGGGTATGGCAACTCGCAACAACGATATCACAACCTTCTTGTTTTCTAAGTTTAGTAGAAACATCTTTAATTACTTGGTTATGTTCGAGGAAGACATAATCTTCGACAAACTTAGAAGTGATAGAGGTTAATTGATCTTTGCCAATAATTCCAACAACACCAACCTTAACTTCTTTATCTGTGCCTTCATTAAGGACAAATGTTTTATATTCTTTTCCTAAATCAGCCTTTGTCCAAGAATTACCATTCTTAGGATAAGACATAATGTTTGCACCTAGTGTTAATTCACCAAAATATTCAGCTTGTTCATTTAATCTAATAGCGTCAACACCCCAGTCAAAGTCATGATTACCTAATGTATTAACATCAACACCAGAAGTTCTGAATGCTTTTGAGATAATTGTTCCCTTACATTCACTTGCCAAGAATGTTTCTTGCCACATATCGCCTGAATTTAACACTAAAGCACCTTCGCTCTTTTTGCTTTTAATATATGTTGCCATTTTAGCAAGACCAACAATATTACCTTCTTCTTCAATATGACCATGGAAATCATTAATGCCCGCTAATTTAACTTCAACCGTGCCGGTTCTTTCGGTAGAGGTATCAGTTGTTTGGGTATTAGTATTCGTATCACTTGTTCCAGTATCTGTTGATGTACCAGTATTAGTGTTGGAACCTGTGTTAGGGCTAGTATCACCTGAACTTGGGTGATATCCTGAATTAATTACTTTACATCCACTTAATGCAATAGCGAATAATGATAATATTGGTAGAAATTTTTTCATTTAAAATCTCCTATGGATACATATTATAAATAAAATTTTACTAATATGTAATATTGAAAAATTAGATATAAAACTATACAAATGTAACAAAACACAAGATGTTAAAAAATTACGTACTTGTTTTTTATAAACAAATAATTAAAATGTAGCACGCTAAAAGGAGGAACAAACATGGCAAAAAAATTAGAAAAGAAACAACTTAACTCTCTTATTATTGCTTTAGCATACTTAATCATTGGCGTATTATTCATTGTTTTCAAGGCAGGCATCTTAGGTCTTGCAATTCAAATTGCTTTAACAGTTTTAGGTGTTTTATTTATCGTCTTCGGTATCTTAGGTATTGTTAACAAGAGATTAGTGGAAGGCATTGTAAACCTTGTAATTGGTGTCGTTATCATTGTCTTTGGTTGGACATTATTAATGGTCATCATGATCATCTTTGGTGTTCTTAT
>JAKSVY010000036.1 GCA_024413875.1 Bacilli bacterium | reverse complement strand
TTATTTCCATCAAATGTACCCTTAAATCCACCAGTTGCAGAGCCAAGACCTGATGAGTGCCAAATAGCTTTATCTAATCCGTTTACTTTGTATGTCCAAGTACCAGCTTCACCACTTAAGTCATTGCCTAATACATAGTATGTGCCAGCGCCAAAGTTATCATTCTTTGGACCACTTGTAGCGGTTCCTGTAAAGATTGTTGAGCAGTTATATTTGAAGTCTTCAACTGTCTTAATAACTTTAGTTGCAACTAAGACCGATCCAGTAAATACTGTATCGAACTCGCCCGCACTAACAACAAATTTAATATCATCGTGTTCTCCAGCAGTTAAGCTTGTAGGAATACTTGAATTATCAATTGTTACTTTGCCATTAGCGAATGTTGAAGCAATTTCAGTTTCTCCAACATATACTTTTGCGGAATCATAATCTCTTTCTTTATTAAGACCACATTCTGTTAAGTCAATGACAGATGTGGCACTTAAATCAATAGTGACTTTACGGAATGTAGGTAATGCAATGTTTTCTTTAAATATTTCACCACAATCACATGTGTCTTCACCATTATGATCAACTTCTAAGCTGACTGTTTTTTCAGCCGAAGAATATTCTTGGCTTTCAGCAACAGTGAGTTTCATTACAAATGTTCCAGCATCTTTAACTAAGTCTTCAACAGTGCATTCAACACCATCCTTATAGTACTTAGCAGTTATTGTTCCACCGCTTGTTGCATTGTAACCAGAGATATCAGGTGCTTTTGTACATGTTGTTTTAATAGATTCAGGACCAGTAATTTGGTTTTCTTTCTTGGCAACTTGGATACAAGTTACATAGATTGGTTCTTCATTTTCTGCAACCAAGGTTACTTTTGATTCGCCTGCCGCAAAGGTTGAACCACCATTATCATAAACAACTGTAAACAATGAATTGTCGAGTGTTTCTGTCTCCATACATCCTGTTCTTCCACATGCACGCTTAATGACTACACCAGTCCAATCAAATGTTTCGCCAACTTGATAATTTACTTTTGTTGGATTCTTATCAAGATAAGCGGCTTGCCAGTCATGTCCTAATGCTTCGCCAGAAACAAAGGTTTCACCAGTTGGATCAAATGCACCACATTCACATGACTTGTAGTAAGTTGCTGCATCTAAACATGTTGCAGAAGATGCTAAGTATTTTGCATTAGCAACTTGTTCGCTATACGTATGATTAGCGACATCAAGTTTTTCTTCACAGTCAACGCAAACATGCCAGTGTTGTGAATCATCGGATTGCCAACCTTCAGCAACGTTATGAGTATGCTTAGGTGCACATGATGCAAGTAATGCGCTTGCACCAAGAACAAGTAGAAGCTTTTTACTATTTTTCATATAGCCCTCCTTTTTAATTTATTTGAACTCCACTAATAGCATCGGTGACCAATGAGCCCTCGAGGCTAGCTTGTGAATATCCAAAAGCCGTAATAGATTTGCAATAAATATGCATATTGCTTACTTTTATGAAAGCTGAAGAGTTTGGTGCAATACCACCAAATGATCCGAAGATATTTGGTAAAACTAAACCTTCTGCGTGAATTTGAACATTTTCAAATGATGCTTGAACACAATAATTACTTGAGAAAATTGAACTCTTTGTATTTGCACAAGAGTTTGCGATGTTGATATTTACATTTTTAATTAAGCAAGAATCAGCTTGAATGAATTGACCAATTAAACAAGCACCAACTCTGTCAGTTAATGTGACATTATCAAAAGTTACATTCTCAATAGTGCCTCTAAATGCATTTAAGAGCCCACCATTACCTGTCTTGATATTTTTAATCTTGTGACCTAAGCCATTAATTGTTCCAGCATATCCAGATGTAATCCAGCTAAAGTCTTTTGTTTCGCCACATTCAGCATTAGCAAAATCAATATCATTTTCAATTACATAATAGCCAAATGAGAATCCTGACACTCCATCAACTTTTGTTGAATCATAAATCTCTTTGAAATCATTTGATGAAGAAAGTGATTTATCAAACAATGTCATTGTGAAATAGAATCCAGTTCCATCAGACATCTTTGCAAACATAGTGAATTCGCCACCGCTACTATGATTGACTTTGATTGTGCTTGTAATAGTTGTTGTTCTATTTAAGAAGTTGGCTAATTCAGTAGTTCTACTTCCATTTGAATTAACAAACTTTTTAGAGCAAGTTTCGTTATTGTAGATACCTTCAATTGTTTTTCCTTTAAATGCCCCTGTATTTAATGAAACAAGAGAAGAATCGTTCTTAACAAGATAAGATGATTTATCTGTTGAATATGAAGATGGAATAAATGTTGAATTAGAAGGAAGATCCATAGTTAAACCACAGAAACGTTGTGGTCTTGTTCCTTTAACAACTAAAGTATCGCTTCCTTGTAAAGTTTGGCTATTATTCTTTCCAGAGCCAAATAAAGAACAAAGGCTAAAACAATATGTTTGAATAGTAACACCTTTTAAAATTACGTTAGCGGTATAGTTTGAAATGATAAGGCCATAACAGTCTTCATTCTTTGTAATATGTGATTCAGCTTCAACTACTTCAAAATTAACATTTTCAAGAGTTGTTCCATATGCAATATTTCCAAGGATAGAGAAATCACGTCCCGCTACATATTTAACACCTGAGAAATTAAGGTTTTTAATAGTAGCAGCGTTAATCTTTCCAAAAATGCCATATAAACCTGTTTTAAAGTTTTTAATTGAATGGCCTTGTCCATCAATGATTCCCGAAAATCCAGATGAACCACCCCAAGGGAATCCGCTTTCATTTGGATTATAACCACTAGTTCTAGAAACAGATCCATCGTTATAATCGATATCAGATTCAACTACAAATAATCCATCATTTGCAGTCGAACTATTGCCATTAATGAAAGGTTTGAAATATAAATCGATATCTTCCTTAGTGTAGATACGTTTTGTGAGAACATATGCAGAGAAACTGTATGTGGCTCTCTTTGTTGAAATTTCAATAGTTGTATCGCCTAATTGTTTTCCTTGTTTAGGAAGCTTTGTTAAATCGAGTTTAGCAATCTTATTGCTGTAACTAACAAGAACGTTTTGATTGAAAAGTTTTACTTCTTCAACCGGATCAGTAATACCTAATTGATCAAGTTGATAAGATAAATCAATTTTAGAATCATGATTATCTATCAAATCCATTACTTCAATATCTAAAACTGGAGTGTTTTCTGGAGTGAATTTTGGTCTATAAACCTTTATTTCTAAATTAACTTGAACGGTGTTTTCACCATTAGTGTATGTTCCAACTAATCTAGCAGTTCCTGACGCATTTGCGGTAAGAACCCCATTGTTATTTGTAATGATTGGACTATCAGAACTCCAAACAACTTCACTAGAAACATCAGTTTTACCATTAAATAATACCTTTGGAGTAAATGTGTTTTTAACATTTCCATAAGGCACTGCTGGTAAAGTTACAGTAAAGCCATTGAAAGAGTAATCGCCATTAGTAATTAATAAATAATCACTATCAACATCCTCTTTTACTTCGATAGAGATATTCTTAGAAATATAAATTCCTTTATCGTATGTATAAGCAATAACAGAAGCTACACCAACATCTCTTCCATAGACTACACAAGTGTTTTCATTTGTAGAAGTGATTTGAGCGTATTGAGGAGCAGTTGTCTTCCATTCAATGCGTTTGCTTTCTTCTACTTTAACAACATTATTACAAACAACATTTGCGGTTAATGTAAATTCTTGTCCTTTAGAGATAACAACATCTTCACTATCAATCTCAATACGAGATTTAATTGAAGGATTATCAACCGAAACGAGACATGTTGCAGTTAAATTATTATAACTTGCTGTAATAACAGCTTCGCCATCATCCCCAACCGCTGTTACATAACCATTATAAACAGTAGCGATTTTTTCATCGCTTGAAGTCCAAGTAACAAGAGATTGATCCTTTACTTCATTTACTGAAATCAACCTTGTTTCTTTTGTTAACAAGGAAATATTAGTTTCAGATAAAGTTAATCTTGAAACTTCGCCAGAATTTGAACTTGAATTACCACCACAAGAACAAAGTGAGCAAGTGGCTAATAGTAATGAAACAACATATCTATTCTTCATAATTACCACCCTAAACTTGCGATTGTGTTCGCATTTCCTTCTTTATAATTTGTGATACCTAAATCTGCACAATCAATTGCGAATTGACGTCTCATTGCTGCTAATTCAGATTCACCAAAATCATCACTTCTAAGTGTGCAATTAACAAAACGTGGGAAAATTGATTCAATTAAAATGTGTTTACTCATAACATCGTTGAGTGTTCCACCGATAGTGACAATCTTAGCACCACTTTCATCAACATAACTTGTTTCATTTAAAATTGATAATGGAAGAATATCATTATTTGATTTGTTGATAAGATCGGTTAGTTTTCTAACAAGCATAGTTGGCCAATAATATTTTTCTGCACCGATTTCTTCGTAAATACCACCAGGAAGAACAATAGAATATTCATCAGATAAATAATTGACCCAGTTGATAGTTGTATCAAAGAATTCTCTCATATCGTCATTTGCTAAAGAGAAATAGTATTTGAAGAACTTATTAACATAGTGGTTGTAATCGATGTTAACATTAAGACTTGCTTTAGCAACTAAGTATGTTTTAAGTGCACCAAAAGCAGTGACATTAGTGTGTTCACCTTGGCCTTGATAGAAATTGTATTTAACATTGTGATTCTTTAAGAATCTTAAGTCTTCAACAATTGTTCTAAATGAATCGTATGGATATAAATAATTGTGGAAGTTAGTACCATAAATCCAGCTATCAATATGTGCTGAAATCTTTGCCCAATCATCAAATGTTTTGGCGTCAATTTCATTAGATTCATCATAGAAAGATTTGGTGTAAATTGCATTTAATGGTGCAATCATAGGAATAACGTGGTCATGGCAATAGCATTCATTATTGCTACCAGTTGTTGTTGGTGATTTTTGAGTGCCTAAATATGCGAAGAAAAGAATATCAAATTCTCTAACACTTGTGCCTTCAGCTTGGGCTTTATCTTTTAAATATTGTTGAACAATATCATCAACTTCATTTAAGAAAAGAACAACGTTTGCTGAGTTTGCACCATATTTTACTTTTACTTCTTCACAAGCTGGGCAAGTACACCAGTTGTTGTTATCTGTTTGTGTAAATGTAACAGTGTTGAAATTAGGATAGTTTTCAGCTTCTTTAATGATAATATCTGCAACACGTTGAACAAGTCTTTGACGTGATTCGGCATTACCATGAGCGTTGAGACATAATTGTGAATGTGCACTACCGTTTGGATGCATGTAGAACCAGTCATTACAACCATATGCATCATCATTAGTGTATAAGCTTAATGGAACGTAGCTAAAGTAGTTATGCCATTGAGAACCAGTCGCAGAGAAATTAGTTGAAAGATCAGTCTTTCCATCTAATGAAGTTGGATTTGAATAAGTATGAGTTGGAATAACGTTATTTAAACACCATCCTTGTCCAATTTTACGATCACCAGTAACATAGTTATGATATGTAGTAAATTCAATATCTGGACATTCGGTAATTGTCATTTGAGGGAGTGCTTCTCCACTCTTTTCGAAAACAACACAATCATAGGAGAGCATATCATAACCGAGAACTTCTCTTAAGAATGCTAAACCACCGAGATTATATCCATATCCAGTATTAGCGATAATAATTACACTAGAACCAATAGATTTTACAAAATATCCATTGATACCCATCTTTTCTTTTGGAATCGCGATATTATATTTTTCACATAATTTTTCGTTTCCAAAAATAATGTAATATCCATCTTTGATACTTATGTCATTTAAGCTATCTGTTTTTGTTGGAAGAGCAACTCCAGTTGCGGCTTCAATTTGGCGATTAAAGAATGAGATAGTTGTATTAATATCTTCAATATCTTTATCAAAATAAATCTCGTATAAAGATTGTTTGTTTTTAACAAAGGTACTGCTTTGATTATAAGAGACTTCAATTTCGTGAACAGTGCCTTCAGCTAAGTGTGATTCAGAGTCTTGAGCAGGATTAATAGGCGCTGGTTCACTAGATTTTGTACAGCCACCTAAAAGCATTAAGACTGTAAGAGGAAGTGCAAATAAAATATTTTTATTCATAATTATTTAACCTCCATATACTTAGAAACAATTGTTGAGTTACCAGCTTCATCAAAGACAAAGTAACTAATTTTGTATGTACCAACATAATTTACATAGAAAGAATTGCCTTTAAGGTATGTAACAACGCCATCAGGGTTAGTAACACCAATTCTTACGGAAATCTTTTCTTCTGCAGAGTAATTATCATTTACTTCATAATTAGGAAGTACAACTAAGCTATTTAAGTTTGCTGATGTTTTGAAATCTGATTTAAATGTGATTGTTGGCGCGACACTATCAAGAACTTCAACCATATAAGTCTTGCTATATGAGTTGTATTTCTTTTTATATTCAGCAGTTTCTGCTGTTTCATATCTAAATTCATAGAAACCAAATTTATCTAATTTGATATATCTATCCTTTGATGGATCAACGTTATTTAAAACTTCTCCATCAATGGTTGTAGCATAATTACCATCTGGATCTTTAACTGTTAATGACTTATCAACATTTGGAGAGAATAAGTCAAATACATTAACCTTACAAATTTTGTAGATTTCATTAATTTCTTTAGTGCCACCGAAAACATCAGTGAAAGCAATACCAGGTCCTTGCTTATCTTGTAAGCTACTTAATCTATTAGTGACTTGAGAACCCATAATACTCTTAATTACATATCCAGTTGTTTTATCTGATTCAATCTTTAATGTAGCAGCGTCAATTGGTTCAGTAATATCACATTTAAATTTAAATGAATTGTTGATAACGAATTGAGTGCCATCAAATCCAATAGCAAAATCATTTTCGCTAGTGATTTGAACTAATGATCCATCAAAACCAACGATGTCGTAGCCATAGTTTTTCTTAATTATTTGAATAGATGCAACTTCATCTTCATTTTTATAGTTGGTTAATGAAATAGTGATTGAATTATCATTTGCAAAGTTAGTGAATGTTCCAATGTTTAATGAGAAATCATAAGTAGAAACAAAGTTTGCGAACGTTGTGGTTGTCTTTTCTACATTAGAAACAACTTGAACACCGCTTTCAAGCCATGTTCTTGTTCCATTAGTGATAAAGTATCGATCAGCAGCAAAATCGTTTGTAACAAGCCCTTCTGCATCAACTGATTTAGAGACATTAGATAAGAATGGAACATTATATGTTTTAAATACTTCACTACCTTCGAAATATTCAAGAGTAATAAATCCTTCTGCATCATCTGAAACAGGGACAAAACTATCTCCAGAAGTATAGACTTTATCTTTAATTCTGACTTTTGATTTAATAGATGTCTTATTTCCGTTTGCGTCATATTTGCTGAGTGTTAATTCAGGAATAACATAAGTGTTGTTTAAAACAAAACCAGGGAACATAACTGGTAATTTTTCAGCAAGATATCCATCTTTTACACCGACATTTACATTTGTTGATTTTGTAACAACATTTCCAATGTAGTCAGAAACCGAATATTCAATAGTCCAGTTTCCAGCTTTAGTTGGAATAAATTTATTATCTTCAATTTCAATAACTTCATTATCGAGTTTAGCGGTTACTTTAATTGTGTAAAGACCACTACCACCATCAACACCATCTAATGATGGTATATAGATTTCTTGTCCAACAAATCCTGATGAAATATTAGGAACATCAAAAGAAATTGGTTCTAAAGTTTCGCTTACAATTACTTGAAGTATTTTTTCACTAACATTACCTAAGTAATCACTTGAACGATATACAATCGCGTATAAACCAGGTTTAGTTGGAACAAATGAACCATCTTTAATTGATAATTGTCTTCTATATACATCACTATCATAACGATAGTAAACACTACTAGATACTTTGCATTCACCAAAATATTCATCGTTAGCTGTTGCAGTTGGAATCTTATATGTTTTATTAACCTCACCTTGAGGAGTTGAACCAGAATGATTAATTGTAATATTTGGTCCACTTGTTTTATTGATTGTTGCTGAGCTTAAGTCTAATCCAAAAACTTTCGCAAAGCATAAATTTGAAGTCTCTTTTGATGTACCAATAGAAGATACTTCAAGTTTAACTTTGTTTGATTTAAATCCATTCCAAAGGGTTGTGAAATCATTTGGATCGTTAAAGTCACACACTTTAGCGAAATCTGTTAAATCACCTGAACTAACAGGTGTTGCTAATTTCTTTGTTAAAGAATATAAACAGTTCTCAATTGGGTCGTAAGTAAATGTTAAACAGCGTTCATCAACATTAACTCGATGGTAATCTTTTGTAGTAAAGTTTGTGATAGCTGTTCCACCAAATGTATGTGATGTAGGAGTTCCCCAACCATCATTAATGTGTTTGATACTTTTTGAAGCATTTCTTTCCCATCCAGTAAGGGTTTGATCCTTACCACTTGCTAAAGAATATGTATATCCATAATCTTGATATCTTGTTGAAAGAATGGTCATGTAATTAGTTGGATCAACACTATCAACGAGTTTAAATTGAATCGCGTTCATTTCTTCTTCATGATAAACATCAGGCATTGCGAACATTTTAATGAGTTCATCAGTTGCAGTAATGTTTGATAAATCAATATATTCGTTAAATGTTAAAACGTCGTTTGCGGCAAGTCTTACATAAAGGCCTTCAGCATTATTTGTTCTAATAGAAGAATCACCAACATTTAAACTATTTAAATTACCATATTGGAATGATGTTTTAGTTGGGTTGTTATAAGAAACAACGCTGAAACCAACATCAAAACTATATTCTTGTGAATAAATAGAGTTATTAACATTAGATGTATAAATTAATGAATACTTTCCTGGAACATTAAGTAAGACCCTATCATCATTTGTAACGCTTCCATTAGGATAGGTTAAGATATGGTCTGATGCATAAGCAGTTCCGCCTTTAAAGTATGAACATTCTTCAATATCTAAATAAGAATTATATTTATAAGTATTTGAAAGATTTGGTTTTACCCAACCGTTTGGGGTATCACCTGCCGCGCGAACGCTTAAAGATACTCCACCATAGGCAAGTGGGATAATTGCTAATAAAAGATAAATTTTTCTAAACTTCATATTTTTATCCTTTGATTCCACCGACAGTCAAATTTCCCATTAAACGTTTTTGGAAAATAATGAACACAATTAAAATTGGGATAGCAACCATAAATGTTGCGGCCATTTTCATAGAAACAGCTGTTAATTCTAAGTTTGTTCCATTAATAATCTTTAATAATCCAAGTGCGACAGTTGGGTGATTATCTAAGAATGATAATGGAGTTGTATAATCATTCCAGTAATTAACAAAATCAATTAACGCGACTGAAGTTAATAAGTTACCAGCAAGTGGGAGATGGACTCTAAACATAATTCTAAAGTTAGAGGCACCATCAATCTTTGCTGCTTCGGTATAAGCTTTTGGAAGAGAACTAAAGAATGCATAGAAAACAAGGAAATACATTCCTAAGAAGTTTGCTTTCATAACCCACATACCCGGGATTGAGTCATATAATCTAAAGAATTGGGCCATTTGAATTTCAGCAGGAAGTGAACCAACGACTGGTAAAATCATTGTGATAATAACAATTGAATAAACTACTTTACTAAATTTGAATGTGAAACGAGCACATGCATATGCAGTAATTGCAACTACTGCAGTTTTAATAACGCATGATCCTAATGCGTAAAGAAGGCTGTTACCATACATTCCGATAACGTTTACGCTTTCTTCACCATAATGAATATCAACTGAGAACTTTTCAAAGATGTCTACATAGTTTTTAATTCTAAATACCTTAGGCCATAATGAATCTGTATTAAGTTTGATTGCCTTATAATCAACATAGTTTGCTAAAGAAGAGACAAATCCCCAGATTAAGAAAGTAAATAATACAGCGACATATAAAATTAAAATCGCTAAAAGAACCGCAGTGAATGGGGTTAATCTTGCTTTAGTTATATTTCTCTTGGTGTTCAACTTCATAACTATTTCTCACTTGGTCCGAATCTTTCAAGCAAATACTTGATTAAATATGTAAATGGAACAGCAATAAGTGTTAAAGAAACACCATATGCTGCGTATTTTGCTCTTAATGCTAAAGAACCGGAATTCTTTGCGCCTAAAGCTAAATAATAAAGTCTATAACCAATTGTTTCCCATCTTGCTCCACCATCAAGGCCAAAGAAATTTGGTAAGTTAAATTGGTTAATAAATACACCAGCAAATCCAACAACTAAGAAAACTGTAATAGTTGGATAAATAGCAGGTAATATAACATGGAAAAATTCTCTAAATGGTGAACAGCCATCTAATTTAGCGGCTTCAATTACTTCAGGAGAAATATTTCCCATTGCATTTGAATACATTAATACATTTGTTCCAAAGCTCATCCAGATATTGAATGCCATAATAAGCCAGAACGATGATTTGGTGTCTTTAAATAAATTACCAAAACCAGCCTTTCCTGCAAACGCAATAAAGATTGATGCTAAAACAAGAGCAGAAATAATTGATGGAAGGAACAAAATAATTCTAAAGAGCTTACTTCCAAATAATTTCTTATAAATGTAGTAAGAGAATAGTAAACCTAGAGGTACAGAAATAACGACTGTAATAAGATATGCTTGGACAGAGTGGAATAATGCATCTCTCCATGCTGGATCCACTACAAGGTTCTTATAGCCATCTAAGAAATTGGTTAAACTAAATGCACCATTACCATTTTCTCTAAAGCCAATAACAAGAGATGTAAGGCTTGTACCAACATAAAAAACACCAAATTGTAATAATGGCCACGCAAGTAAAATGCAATAGAAGATAATATCTCCTACTCTACTTTTCGTTAGTCTTTCTCTGTTTTTAGTGTTTTTCATTATTTAATTAGAATACTAAGTTCTTTAAGAAACCATTAGTGTCACTATAGTATCCGTACATTCCTTTCATGTATGTTGATGCTGTAAATGAAGCGTTTCCTTTGTTTGCATAGAAAACATCTTCAGGATATGTTTCACTACCCTTTGTTGAGTAGATATAACGTTTTTCTGCTGCGAGAACACCGTTATTATTTCTAAAGAATTCTGTATTAGCCCATGTGTGGCAAATCTTACTCTTTTGAACGTAATTCATAAGATTGTTACAGAAATAAGAAACATTAGATTTTTCACCAGCTGTTAAGATATCTAAGTCATAGCTAAAACCACGAACAGAGTTTGTGCTTGCTGTATAAGTAGCAAGAGCCCAGTCTGTGTGACAGAATTGGAAGAAGTCTAAAACTAAGCCTTTTACTGCTTCTGGTTTTGATTCAACGTTTTTGTTAATAAATGCTGCGGCACTTAATGAGTCGACATATGTTGATTGTTTTGTACCAACAGAGCTTTCTTCAGCATATGGCATTGGCATCCAACCAAATTTTGAATTTACTAAAGAATATTTGCTTCCTGCTCCTGCTGCCATTGATTCAAATGAAGATTTTGCTTCATTAATCCACCATGGTCCATCAATAAGCATTGCAACTTGACCCTTATTCTCATCTCTTGAGAAAAGGAATTCTTGTTGAGCTAAATCTTGAGTGAAACCTTTGTTACCATTTCTTGATGTATCGTAATAGTTTTTAACTAAAGTTTGAATAAAGTTAAGACCATAGTACTTACCAACTTGTCTTGTCATATCAGCAACACAAAGCTTATCGCCAGCACCTTCCATCTTGATTGTCTTTGATTCAAGGACTGGCTTGCCTTCTGAATCTAATCTAACTCCGCCCTCATCAAGAACAACTAAATCTGTTGCAGTACCTGTGAAGTTAAAGTTTAAATCCCATTGATCAACTTCTTGAGCAGCAACTAAGTTATTTAATAAACGTGTTGTGTAGTCATTAGCTGAATAACCTTGCCAAATAACTGGTAAACAGTTGCATTCTCTAATGTATTTGCAAAGTCTAAAATATTCTTCATATGTTGAAGGTAATCCATCATCTACAGAATAATCAACTCCATCAATGACACCTGTTTTACCATCAGGTCCATAACTTAAAATGTATTCAGATCCTTCATATTTGCCTTCGAAGTATCCTTGAATATCTTTATATTCTTGTGTTGCGTCAGGCGCAAATTTATCACCATTTGCTTTTCTAATGAAATAGAATCCTTTTTCATCAAAAAGATCTTTGTTGTAAATCATTCCGCATGCGCCAACATAGTGAGGAAGAGCATAGTATCCACCCTTTGTGTTGAAATATGCTTTTGATTCTTCATCCATCTTGCTTTCAATTGATTTGGCAACACCATCTTTTTCAAATGTAGAATATGGGTTAGGATTTCTAACAATGTTAGTAATATCCATCATGACGTTTTCACCATTGTTAGCAGTGAACATAGCGTCATAATTAACTCCTTCTTGGAAGTAGATATCGTATTTTTCATTTTGGATTTTATCAATATGGGCAGGGTTTGTTTCCTTTTTTGCTTCAATCCAAACTTGGACACCCTTTTTGCCTTCTTCATAAGAATCTTCTTTATGTAATTCCTCGTATTTATTAGCAATTGTCTTAACCCAATCACTACCAAAACCACCGTTATAGCAGAATACTCTTACTTGAGTTTTGGTGCTATCAATGGTTTCGCCTTTCTTTGTAGTACATGAAGCTAAGGCAGTACTTGCTGTAAACAAACCAGCGGATAGTAAGACTTTCCATGTTTTCTTCATATTTTTTCTCCTTCTTTTCTCAATAATAAATTTGTTCTTTGTCCATTATATGGAATTAAGAGTTCCATATTTGTTGGAACATACTCTTTTCCAGTTAATAAATCCAATAATGGACGGTTATCTTGTAAGTATATACGAGCATCGCGCTTTGTGCGATGGTAAACATTAATAATTTTATCATTATTGTTTACAATGTTGTCATCGTTTCTTGAATAAAGATGGATTTTACTCATATCACATATTTGTCTTAATACACTTGATGGGATATCACCAAGTCCACAATAGACGATTGTTGAATCACCAACTTTTTTATATCCAACAGCGACATGGTTAGAGTTTTTGTAATACGCCATCGGGATTACACTATCATCATCAATATAGAAAGATAAATCACCTTGTGTTCTATAGTCTTCAATTGGACCAGATTGTTTTACAGTAACTTCTTCACCAGTTATATATCTAATTGAATCATTAAATTCTTGTTTCTTGATGTTCATATGAGTTCTCTTACATAAAGACTCAAGATTTTCTTCACCATTCACAATGTAATCTGGAGCAAAAACATAAATAATGGTTTTGCCTTCTTTAATCATTCTTTCAATCTGTTTGTCTTGCTCTTCACTAATAGTGATTAAGTTTGTGAATAATACTGCTTTATATTGATTCGTAATCATATCAAGATCGCAGCCACTAAATAAATCGTATGATGCACCAAGCCATCCTAACCCTATTCTTTGATCAGTAATTGAACTTAGATAGAAATTATTATTTTTGCTTGAATAATACATTGAAGGAACATCTATAACCGCTGCAATTTCGGCATTAGATTTCATTTCACATTTTGATAATTTGTTTTGGATTGCAATTAGTTTTTGAATTCTTTCCATGATACCTGGACCAGAATACCATCCACCAAACATGTCAAACCAGAAATTGCCTGAATTAAGAGTTATTGAATATGCAAATTCTCTATCAAGACTTGCAACAGCGTCTTCATATTTAGTAACTTTTTCCAAATGACCAGGAACAAGGAACTCAGCTGTATCACTAACAATGATGTCGTTTTCAAGGTAATAGATTTTGTTTCTATTAACAAGCGATGAATAAGTAACCATCGCACTTGTGTAATCTTCCAAATGTCGATAGCAATAAGAGACAGGAGATAAGATCATATCGATGTCATCACTACTAAAGATACGTTCATATTCCATATTACCCATTTGGATAAATTCTCTAATTCCTACTTCGGTTGAATATCCATAATATAGGCCTACTAGTTTATTTCGATTAGTAACTCGTTTTACTGTTGAAGCGAATTTTAAGATTAAATCAGATTTGAATTCATTCAAATACTTGCGATATTTAATCAAATTACCATCCTTTGAATCAGTGAGAAGAATCCTATTACAAGGTTGATCAATTTCATTATCCTTTGGAGTGACAATATCCAATCCTTTTCTAGCAATATCTTCTTCAACAAAATGTGATGATGTTTCTTTGTTCATGCTAAACCATTCGGTTGTCATAGCGCATAGCAATAAATATGCATAAACTTTGTCGCCATATTTTTCTTCAATGTGCTTAACTGCATTTTCAAGATATTTATTGGCGAGCTTATTCCATTCAGGGTCCATCATCATCTTCCCAAAGTTATGGTAAGAATCAGGATATCCTGGATGCTTTTTGTACCACCATTCACGTGTATCCAAGACAAGCATTACTCCAAAATAAGCTTCTGGAGCATTCTTAATAAATAAATCGAGTTGATTATCAATACTAGTAAAATCATATGTTTCATCATCAATCCAAGACTCTCCATATAAAGAGTAAGGTAGACCGCTTAATGACTTTGTACCTGTTGAAAGAACAAAAAATGTTCTTAAACCAGCTTTATAAAAATCGGAAATGTTTTTATCGGTTGGTCTAAAAGACTTAAATGTGCATGGAGAAAAATCCTTGCCGTTAATGTTAACGACTGGAGTATTGCCTTTTTTCACTATTTTCGCAATAAGTGTTTTCATGAAAGTTCTCCAACATTTAAGCTATCGATTAGAAACTACAATTACTTGTTATAAATTATATAATAATATAAAATAAATGTTGAAATTTCGCACTTTATGGTGAAAAAAGACAACTTCATCATAAATGTGTTACTTAGTAACAAAGGAAATTTAAAGTTAAATAAAGAATCATAATTTTTAAAGGACAAAACAGGTGAAGAATTCTCCAATAGCAAGATTTGAAACGCAATGCAACTTTGAAGGGGCCAATATCGACTATGATATTAAATTTAATGACACAAGTAGAATGCATTGCCATAACTTTTTTGAAGTTTTTTGTGTTTTAAATGGCAAATATAACCACACGATTAATAACAAAAAGGAAATTATCACTGAAGGAAATGGTTATTTCTTAGCTCCTGATTGTGTCCATAAATTACGTGGAGAATCATCGCAAGTAAGTAGAATTAACATAGTTATTAAGAAAAACTTCTTTAAGAAAGCCTGTAACTATTATTCAGATACTTTATATGATGAAATCACTTCTTTAAATAACGCGAAAATCTCAATGTCTAATGAGTTTCATAATAAACTCATTTCTTATTTATCAACACGTGATGAAAATGATGCAAGCGGCAAAAATTCAATGATTGAAAAATACGCTGTTAATATGATTGTTGAGATGATTATTGACACCATTAACATTATTCAAGATGAAGCGCCTAGCTGGTTTAAGGAATTAACAAGCAAAATGCATCGTTCAGAAAATATTAAATGGGGCGTTGAAGATGTTGTTAAAAATTCAAACTATTCAAAAACTCATATGGAAAGAATGTTTAAAAAACACACCGGCAAAACAATCATTCAATATTTAACAACTATTAAAATGGATCTTGCTACCAAGTATTTAGTTAACTCTTCTATGAGTGCCAACGAAATAGCTATTGCACTTGGATACGATAATTACACTTACTTTGTTCATTTATTCAAGAAAACATTTAATATGAGCCCTTCCCAATATCGCAAAGTTCGCATTAAATACGTTTAATAAATTAAAAAACACCTTATTTCTTGCGTGGAAAAGGTGTTTTCATTTATTGTTTATTTATTTGATATCAATCCCAGTGTTTAACATTAATTTTTGTGTTTAAGATTTGTTTATATCTTTGAATTCTCTTTCTTTCAGGGAAGAATTCAAACGCTAAATGTCCACCGAATTGCCAGATGAATAAGTTAGCGAGAACCTCAAATGTTTTAAATAACCAAATAGGGAAAACCGTTGTTAAGAAAACATATAAACTAACTTCAATAGCAAGACCAATCAAGA
>JAKSVY010000035.1 GCA_024413875.1 Bacilli bacterium | reverse complement strand
TAAGAGTCAAAAATTTTTGGATTCATTTTTGAATTTTTTCGTGGTTAATATATTAACTATTTGTTCTTATTTTACTTGGTTTTGGTTAATATATTAGCTATTTAAAAAGCCATCGAATGATGGCCTTAATTAAATATCGAAATAATATTTTTTGTGTTTAATGAAATAACAAAGATGATCAAATCCTATTTCTTTAGCGATATCTTTATAAGTTTCAAAGCTAGATAAATATCTATCAACCGTATGAGCGTCACTAGAAATTGTAATATCCCTACCGCCTAATGAATAATAAAGCCCAAGAATATATTTCGCATGTTCAACATTATTTACTTTTTCTTGAACCTTGGTATTTAACTCAAGTGTTTTTCCTTGTTTAATAATTTCTTGGAACAACACTCTTAATTTCGCGTCATGATGAGAGAATTGTAATTTTGGATCAATCTTCAATGCGGTCGCGAACGCGTAGTCAATATGTGTAACTACGTCATATTCAATGCCAGATGTAATTGCATCATAATATAAATCCAAATATAGGTTAATCATTGAGTTAACACCATATAAGACAAATGGTTTAGCCTTATAAAAATCCATATCCTTATAGTCATGGATACTTAAATTATAAACATCATAATCAAGCATATTCATGACATCATGGATTTGTGGTAAATAAGTTCTTTTGAAACCAATTTCAATTCCTTGGAGAATTGTAATCTTATCTTTATATTGTTCTTTATATTTATTTAATTCCTCAGCTTGGGTTTTATAGTCTGCAATCCAATCATCACCCTCACCCGCTAAATCATAGTCAAGATGATCAGTAACAACAAAATAAGAACAACCTAATTCTATTGCTCTATTAATATATTCGCCAATATCGGCTTCTGAATCTTTTGAATAATGGGTGTGAACGTGTTGGTCGTGTATTGTTTTCATGGTTACTATTTTAGTCTTATTTTTAGAAAAATAAATAACTGTTTGTATGTAAGAAAGTCTTCTATTACAATGAAAGTAGGGAATTCCCTACTATTCAGTATTAGGAGGAAATATTATGAACTCATATATTGAACAAGCAAAAGTAATGCCAAAAGGTCAAATTACTATCCCACAAGAAATCAGAAAATTATTAGGTTTAGGCGTCGGTGATAGGGTGTCTTTCATTGTTGTTGGAGACCAAGTTGTTTTAGCAAACTCCTCTGTTTGTGCCTTAAAACTCATGCAACAAGAAATGCATGGTGAAGCAGCAAAAGCTGAATTATATAATGAAGATGATGTCCAAAAGTTATTAAATGAACATAAATAAAGATTTTTGAGGCAAATTTAAACACCCAAAGTGATAAAGGCTGGTGAATTTTATAATAACTATTAGAAAAGCGTGACGATCAATCACGCTTTTTGTTTAGTTTATGCTTTTTGGTTATTATCGCAAACGAGTTTTTCACCAAACTTAAGAATGATGAATCCACCACTAGCTTTTTCAAAATGGAATAACTTCATACTGTATCTACCTGCACCACTTAATTCATTTACGAAGTCAGATTGAGCGGTTACATATGATTTGTTGTATGTGTATACAGTTTCGCCAGTTGTTAAATTATAGAAACGATATTCTGCACTGTTTTCAACTAAGTAATATCCACTCCATATACCTTGTGTATTTGCACCATCTGGTTTACCAAGATATGTTTTTGTCTTTTCTTTTAAGTTAAGGAGATAGTATTCATTTCCAGTATATTTCTTACCGACAATATAGTTATATCCATCTGCGTATTGAGGGTCACAGAAATTTGCATAGTCAGCGTCAAATAAATATTTACCATCAAAACCTACAAGACCTAATTTTGAGCTTGCAGTTTTGTAAGCAAACATTTCACTACATGGATACATGTTAACAATGTTTGCTTTATTTACTGATAATGCGTGAACCGCTGTTGATTTATCAAAGAAATTAGTTTTTCCGTTAGCGGTTGAATAATAGTAATTATCTGTTTTAACAATTTCTGCAGAGATTAATTCAGTGACATCATCTCTTAATACAAGATCTTTATCGATAATAAATGTATAAGAGAATTCTTGTAATGTTTTATTACTAATGAATTGAACATTTGCTAATGTGAAATCATAGTAAGTATTTGAGTATTTCATGTCAGTTGTTGTAGAAACAACATAGTTAAGATTCTTAACTTGATATGTTTTACCTGTAGTGTATTCAAATACTGTGTTTGTTACGTTGTAATACTTACCACCTGTAGTGAATGTATAGTTATGCTTATCATCAGTTTCGTAAGTTGTTTGAATATTTAAGTGGTTTGCTGAGAACCATGTTGTTGAATATTCTGGGACAGCATCCTTAAAGTTTGTAGCGATAGCAGAGACAATCTTTCCTTGTTCATTGTAGAAACGGAAATGGCCATCAATTTCAGTATATGTCCAATCCTTTTTACCATATTTATCTAATGACATTCTTGGGAATTCAATACCTTCAATATCATCACCTTGGTGTTGTCCTGCTAATGGGCAGAATAAAGCGGCATTATAGTCAAGAACTGCGATAACTTTGGTGTCCTTATAGAAAACAAATTTTTCATATGTTTTATAGCTTGAACTTGAACTTCCAGCATTAAATTGAAGATGTAATCCTTCAATTGGAGCGCATTCATTTTCTTCTTCATGAACCATATAACCTTTTTCAAATACTGCTGCACCAAAGTAAAAGTATCCTGAAGAATTTGTGTTTAAAATTCTATTTCCATATCCATCACAAATAGCGTAGTTACCATTATTCGCAAGTGTGTCTGGCCCAGCATAAAGACCACCAACTTCAGGTGCTCCTATTCTATAAACCTTAGCTGCAGATGTAGGTGCACCTAAGAAAGTTTCCTCTTCTGTTACAAGAGAGAATGGGCGGAACATGCCATCGTAACTTTTAGCGACAATTGGAGTGTATTTTGTTGCTACACCAGCTTGTGAATCAAATTGGAATTCAACAACTCTAGCACTATTAGCGTTTGGTTTAGTTGCTTCACTAGCGTTAGCTTCTAAGAAGTCTTTACCAAAGACTCTAGCACCAAAATAAAGTTCTTCTTGAGTGTATGGAGAACTTTCAACCTTAACTGGTTCATTATTGTCAGTGTTACCACTATCCTTATCAGCTTCATCAGGATCAGTGTATGTTGTTGATGGTTTTACTGGATCAACATTTGTAGGAGCAGTATCAGATGACTTACCACCACAAGATGTGACTAACATTAAAAGCATTAACGATGTTGTAATTAAAGATTTTTTCATAAGATTTCCTCTTTTCGAGATAATTATATTAATTTTGTTTTCAAAAATTAATTAATATTTGATTTTCTTTGTTTTTGGTTAAATTTAATAAGTTTTGTTACATTTATTCTTTGAATAAGAAAAGCCTCCTCATATCGCCTGTTTTATAGGTTTTTAAGGAGACTTTTTACTTTAGTAAATGTTATTCAACAAAGTTTGAATATGTAACAGTGTTTTGAGCTCCACTCGCAACAGTGTATGTGTATTCAACTTTTGTAAGTCCATCATCAAGCTCTACTGTTAAAGCAAGGTTATTTACTTCATAAGAGACACCAAGATATGCTTTTCCATCTTTAGCGGTTCCGGTGAATGAAACACCTGCTTGATATTCGATGTTAGTGAATGTTTCATCACTTACTTTGAATTTAGCAAGCGTTGCTTCTTCAACATTAGTGTTGTAACTACCTGTTTCAGTTGTTTTTTGTGAAGTTGATGTATCTGCACTTAATTCATTAAGTTTTTCAACTTCATAGTTAACAACATAGTAGGCTCCATTAAATGCGAATGAATAATGGGAATTTAATTCAGTTCCATTACCAACTGTTTTAACAGTCATATCGAAGCTAACATAAACTTTTTCTAAACTTTCATTAACATCTTTATATGGATCAGCCTTAGGTGTGTTAGAAGACTTTCCACCACAGCTAGCTAATAACGATGTAGATGCTAATAAGACTAATAATTTTAAACCTGTGTTCTTCATATTAGAAAAGTCCTTTCTTAGAAATAGCATAAGCTAAGAATGCTACTAAAGCAGGTGCTGCAACAGCAAGACCTACCATATTAACAGCAGCTTCATTTGCTTCTTCATGAGCAGTGTTAACTGAAGCGATTGATTGATTGTATTTTTCAATGTATGTAAGAAGTTTGTTATATGCTTCTGCAACATCAGCTTTGTTTTCAATCTTCTTATACATTGATAACGCCCTAGTAACAACACTATAGATTTGATCTAATGTAGAGTTTTCATTTAATGTATTAACTAATTTAACAAAATCATCTTCTGCTTTTAAGACATCATAACGAGCTTCAGCATCAAGAAGTTTTTGATATGTAGCATCATCAATTAATTCTTTTGCTTCATCTGCTAATGCATCATATGCAGATCTTGCAGCATCAATCTTTGCTTTGCAAGCATCTGTATATTCAACTGTTCCGATAGCGTTAATTAATTCTGCAACTGCATCAGCTTCGATTTGATAGCCAAGAACAACATATCTAGCTTCTGCATCAGTTAAAATCTTATAGTCTTCAGCAGAGATTAATGCTTGAACTTCTGTTGATGCGGAATTATATGCATTTCTAGCAGCATCGATTCTAGCTTTACATGCAGCGGTATATTCAACTGTACCGATAGCTTTAATTAAATCAACAATTGCTTTAGCATCTGCGACATTTGATAATCTTTGATATTCTGCTTGAGCATTATCTAATGTTTCAATAAGGGTATCGGATAAAGAACCCGCTGCAGCCTTATCAAGAGCATCATATGCTGCTTGTGCAGCGTCAATCTTTGCTTTTGATTCAGAGGTGTATTCAACTTCTCCAATTGAGTTAATCTTTGTGATTACGTCTTGGATTGCAGCGCCATCATCTTTATAGTCTCTCCAGACTCTACCACACCAAATCATATCGATAGCAGGAACTTCCATTAAATAGAAGTCTGTATCTGTTTCAGCAGTATAACCTGTTGGAGCAACTTCAACTCTATCACCTGCCGCAAATGGATAACCATTGTGTGGTCCCCATTCAGAAATGAAGATTAAGACGATGTATTTAAGTGATTCTGATGAGTTACACATAGCACTCTTAACGAATGTTGGAGCACTTCCATCAAGTGGAGAGATCTTAACATCATATGGTGAACCATTGTGGTAATCAGTCCATGAACCACCATAAGGTGTATACTCGATATATTCGTTTGAGTAATGAATAATTGCACCTGTATCGTAGATATTACCTTCAGTTGTAGCAGTTACATCTTTAAGTGTTGTTCTATGAACTGTCTTACCTTGGCTTTCAGCAACTAAAGCACGATATGCACGGTCTTTTTGATATAAAGAAGCAAGAACGAGTCTATCGATTTGAGTTGCTTCAACTGATGTTAATCTACTTGTATCAGATTTTGCTTGGTTAAGTTTATTTACCCATTCTGTATCTAATGAAGGTTCACCAAGATTTTGGATTTCTTGTGTGACTTTTTGGATTAATTCTGCTCTATTGAAGTTAGCGTTAAATTGTCTTCCATCCCAGGTGAAATCCCAGTTAGAGATATTGACTGTATATTTATTTCTTCCGTTTAAAGCAGTGAGTGTACCATTAATCTTAATGTTATCCCCTACTTGCCAATCATGAGCACGTGCTGGCCAATATCTTGCCATCATAAGCATTGAGTATTTACGTTCAGCATTTTTAATGAAGCCAATGTCCATTGTTTTTTGTGTACCATCAGCTGATGTGATGAGAGCACCATTTTCCATAATAGATTGAGCGTTCCAGTCTGAATCAATTGGGAATAAGTCATCTGAATCAACAGTCACGCCCATAAGGTAATATGATTTATCATCAGCAACTTGTGTAGTAACAGACATAATGTTTGAATCACTATAGTTATATGCTGGAGTTTCAATCATTGGGATTGTCCAAGCGCCACCTTTATATTCTGTTTCAAATTCAATGTTAAATTCATAAAGTGTTTCACCAACTGTTGTTGTGTATTTACCATTGATTTCGAACTTATCTCCTTCATTAACAGCGCTACGCATGAATGAAACACCATTCCATCCAATACCTGTTTCAAAACATAATTTGCCACCAATAAGAGCAACACCTGTATTAGCAATTACTTCAGGCGCAGCACCAGCTGGTGTATATGTAACAGCGTTTTTAGCTTTAAGTCTTACACCCCAGTTACCATTGAATGGTAAAGATGTTAAGTCTTGAGGAACTGTAAGATATAAGGTTGATGTGTCTGTAGCAGCACCAAAACCTAAATCATCTTTAGTGAATGTATAAGATACTTTGTTAGCAACACCCATGCTATATCCATCAGCAGTTCTATCAGCAACTAAATCTTTTGGGAAAGTGATACTATGTCCGGTTGGGCTTGTCCAAGTACCAGCTTTAATTGTTAATGAATCACCAACTTCAACAGTAAACTTTGAAGCTGCTGCCCAAGTATTGTTATTGAAATAAATGTTATACCAAGAGCCTTCTTTAGCAATACATGGTGAGACAGTTTCAACTGTTCCATTAGCGCGTCTTACTGTTGCGCCATTAGGAACGTAGAAGTTACTTGTACCAGCAATGTCTGGTTGAGCATTAGCAGGTTGTGAGAAAGCAAGGTATTCGCTTTTATTTGTTGTAAATGTAAGAGAACTAAAATCAATTACAACATTGATACCTTCTTCTGCTCTTACTCCAACAGCGGTTGCAGATGTAACTGGAGCAAGAAGACCAAAACCGATTAATGAACTAATAAGGACTCTACCTGTGAGTTTTTTAAATTTCATAAATCCCTCCTAAGATATTCAAAAAGTCATACGCTTTAATGAATATCTATTTTATAAATATAAAATATAACAACTATTACCTAAAAACAATGCTTTTAAAGGCAAAAGAAAAACCTAATTATTTATAATTAGGTTTGTTGTTTATGGTTTTGCTATTTTGTATAGTAATTATTCATCATTTAACCATAGGTAAAATGATAATTACAATTTTTAGGCAAATACTGATTAAAAATTATTTTTTATCAGTAAGGTCTTCATTAAATAATCCTTTATGATAATATTCAATAAACTGAGTTTTATTGAAGTTTTTATCATAAACACTTACTTGGAAAATATAGCTTCCAAAGATGATCGTTGGATAATAAAAGACCACTGCTAAGATAAGAACAATGTACTTAATGAAGAAGTATTCAATTGGGATTAATTTTAAAAACACCATTAAGATTACTAAGACATAAGAAAGTAGTATTTGTGGGAAATACCTGATGTATAAAGCGTATGAAGTTTTGATAGTGACAAATGCTTTATTGTTATAAATAGATGTTAAGAAAATAGCGATTAAACACGCTGGGAAAATAAGCGCGAAATTAATTGCAGTTGGAAGCACTCTTAAGGCAATGTTATCAAAGATAATGTAAGCAATATTTGATATTGCGGTAAGTAATCCCACAATCACAGAAATAACAACAAGAGATTTGATATTTTCTTTGATTCCTTGGAAGAAATCTTCCTTAAAGAATATTGGTTCTGAATAGATTAATTCTTTAAAGATTTTAATGATTCCTGATAATCCAATTGAGAAGATAATAATAGACACAAACATCATCGCGTTATAGATAATGTTTGTAGAGAAAATCATAGAAGCAATTTCTTCTTCAGTTACACTTTCCATACTTGTAATTGAAAGAACGGAAACATCTTTAATAATGATTGAAACTAAAAATGGAATGAAAAATAAAAGTAAGAGAGCGCCTACTTTAAAGAATTCCATTTGTCTATTTTTGATAATATCAAAAAACTGTTCCTTTCTATTTCTTGGAAGAGAGTTTTTGTTAAAGTCTTTGCTCGCTACTTTTCTTGCCATAATTATTTATAGTTTTTAATCGTTTTAATAAACTTAATTGCGGTGTCATGTTCTACTTTATTGTTTTCACCTGCGTGGAATGATTTTTTGTATAAGAAAGCATAATAATTTTCATCATGTGTTTCATTTGAATACGCGATCAAATTACTACTTGTATCACCTTTGGTTCTAATTAACACACCATAAGGTGTATCCATATCACTAGGGGTGTAATAAGTAACTTCACCTAGTTTTGAATTCATGTATGATTCATTAAGTGGAGTGTAATAGTATTTCACAACATCATCCACAATAACACTTTCAGGAATGATAACTAAATCACTTTCGCCTTTACCAAACGCTGTATATAAATATCCAAAGTCAGAATTAAAATACACAGCAGAGTTAATCCTAATTTGTCTAAGATAACTAGGCTTATCTTCAAGTAATTTGTTATATAACTTAGTGTTTGATGATCCACATGAACCAACAAAAATAGATATAGTTTCTTCGTTAATTGGACGATTAATCGCGTTTGTGGTCATCACCACTACCGCGGTAGTCGATACACTAGCGAGAACATATAAATACCAATGATGGAGAATATTTTTAATAACCTTATTCATAACTATTTAATAATCTCCACAATATATTTATCGCAAACTTTTAAGGTTACTAAACCTTTAAGTTCATGAATCTTACCACTATATTCATCATCTAAAAGAACTGTCGCTATTCTTCCTTTATAAGAGATAGTTACATCATAGACTTTAATATTATGATTAATGGTTCTAATTTTACCAATCTCTAAGATAGTGCATTCATATGTAGCTTCTTCTCTTTTAAGAATGTTATCGATAAATTTTTGACGTCTATTGTTATTTAAAACAATATTGATAATGACGTATAAGAAAAAGCACACTGCTAATGAAAGAATGATGGATACACCTACTTGAACATATCTAATAATTTGATCATTTAAAAAGAATAAAAGAGTAATAAATAAAGCAAGACTAATACCTAAAACAACTGAGGAAATAATTAGATATTTCTTTGTTTCATTTTTAAGTTGGAGGATTTGTTCTTTGTTATAAAACATATGATGCCTCCATTAATTCTTTAATAACTTTGTTATCACTTTTAATTGCTTCATCAGGGGTTCCCACAAAGACTATTTCACCTTCATTTAAGACGATAATTTTATCCGCTAAAGAGGTGGCCTCTCTCATGTTGTGAGTGATATAGATAGCCATTGATTGATATTTTCTAACAGCCTTACGAATCATTTCTTTTTCTTTATCTCTCATTTCTTCAGAAACATTACTTAATGGTTCATCAAAAAGATAGATATCTGGATGTTTAATAAGCGCTCTTGCCAAGGCAACTCTTTGTTGTTGTCCGCCCGAAAGCTCTTTTGGTTTACGTGTTAATAAATAATCTAATTCTAAAATCTCCGCCACTTCATTAACTGCATCCATTACTTCTTTTTTTGAAGCGCCTTTAGACTTTAATGGGAAAGCAATATTATCAAAAATTGTCATATGTGGATATAAGACATAACTTTGATTTACTAACGCCATATTGCGGTCCACAATATCTATTTCACGCGCGTTCCTATCATTAAAATAAACATCACCTTCATATTTTAAAAGACCTGCAACCGCATGAAGAAGAGAGGTTTTACCACTACCAGATGCTCCAACAATAACATTGAAGGAATTATCTTCGAAAGTAACGTTAATATTTCTTAACGCTGTTCGAGGAGCTTCCCTTCTTGTTTTAGGATATGTTAGTGTAAGGTTTTCAACTTTAATCATATAAATAATTATAAGTTTTTATAAATAAAAAATAAACCAACAATAATACTGGTTAAGTATCGAATCGGTTTATTTTTAATTATTAATAATTAAGCGTTATCAACAGTGATATTGATGACTTTAACAAGTAATGTATCTCTTACAGTAGCAGAGACGATAGCCTTTGTTGATCCAGCCTTTAATGGAGTAACAACCAGCTTATTGCTTTCGTGTCTAAGAGAAACAACGTCAGTTGCTTCACCTTCTACAAAGGAAAGATCAAATGTAGCTTGGACTCTATCACCTTTGTAAGTTGCAAAGAGATTTGTTTTATATTCTTCACCACCAACAAGGAGGTTGATATCAGAATTACCTACTACTAAGACAGCGGCTTGGCTTGGCATTGTAACTTCAACCGCACATGTTGCAGTTAAATTACCTGCTTTTGCAGTAACAACACATTCACCAATACCAACAGCAGAAACGACACCATTTAATACAGTAGCGACCTCTGGATTAGATACTCTCCAAGATACTTTTTCTGTTGAACCAATGAGTTCATAAAAAAGAGTTGCTTCTTCATATTTTTCAATTGTTAATTTGGTTTGGCTAAGGACAAGCTTTGCTTCTTCAACAACACTCGTTGGTTCTGATGACTTTCCTCCACAAGAGGCAAGACCAACACATGATGCAAGAGCAATAAGACTAATTAATGTTTTTGTTTTCATAATCGATAATCCTTTCTTTAGAATCCCCAAGATGATTTAAATGATTCAATCTTTGTACCTTCACTGATGTTTGTAATTCCAAGATTTGTACAATCTTCAAGGAATGCTTTTCTCATATTGTAGAGATCATCAGAAGTGAATTTACCTGAGTGATGTTCAATTAACGCAAAACGAGGGAAGATTGATTCAAGAGTAATGTTATCAAGAAGTGTTTCGTATAAGTTGTAGTTAGTGTATCTATAACCTTTAACGAGTTCTTTAGCTTCTTCACAATATTGGTTCCAGCGTTCAAGTAATTGCTTAGGCCAGAACTTAGTTTGAGCAATACCATCGTAGATGTTACCAACGATATCTGAGAAGTAAACTGTCTTAAGATAGTTCATATGTTGTTGAATTTCGTTATATAAATTACGCATAGGAACTTCAGCTTCTTTAAAGTATTCTTTGAAGAAGTGATCTTCAATAGTGATAAAGTCAGTATTTACATCAATTTCAGAAACTTGATTTAAATATTCTTTGAATCTACCAAAGCAAGTAACTGCACCTTGGTTATGTTGACCTTCGTTATAAAGGTAGGTCGCATTCTTATCTGTACAATAACGATATGTATCAATCATTGTTGTGTAAGAATTTAAAGGATAAAGGTAATGAGAGAAGTTTGTTTCATATAACCAGTAGTTAATTCGTTTACAAACAGCTGACCAACCTTCAATTGTTTCACGCGCAGATTCATTTTCTGTTGCGTAGAATGATTCTTGGTAGTTTGCTGCGATAGGCGCAATATAAACAGATACGTGTTCATTACACATAACGTCAGGTGATGTTGCAACATAGTTACCATTTGAATCTAATTTAACTGGAGCCTTTTCAACTTTGTTATACGCGAAGAAGACAAGGTCAATATTACTTGTAGGAGTTTTTTCTTTAATGAATGGTTGAATTTCATTATCAATAGAGTTCATGAATTTAACCACTGCTGCTGATTCTGCTCCGTATTGTCTAAGAGATTCTTTACAAGATGGGCATCCGCATGAAGAGTGGTTATCTTCAATTGTTAAAGAGATACGAGTGCAGTCAGGTTTAGCTAAAATTGCTTCCTTCATTTCAGAAACAACTAAATCTATAAGTGCTTGATATTCAACTTCATCACCATGAGCGGTGTAACAAAGTTGTTCGCCTTCATCCGCAAACCATCCTGGGTGATCTTTTTTATAAATACTAGGATTTGCCCAGTCGAATGAGTTATGGACGAATTTAACTTTAGCGGAGTTATAGAAAACTTCATTTGAAAGGAGGAATCCTGTTTCATATGAATAGTTTTGTGTAACCTTATTACTTTGAGTTCTGATTTGAAAATCAGGTCTTTCAACAACATCAAAGTTAGGCATCTTAGAGAAATTATCCTTATAAAGGGTGATTCTTTCTGAGATACGGTCATATCCAACCGCGTATTTTAAGAAACAAAGTGCAGCTTGTTGGAAACCATAGTTATGATTAACAAAGACGAACACTGAATTATCTTTAGATGTGATTTGATAACCTGTAACATCAAGATTTTCTTCTGTTTTCTTAACGCCTGCTTGAGCGGAGATTTCATCAACACCTAAAACAATTAATTTATCAGAAGAAAGATATTGATATGTGTTATCAAAAGTAACGATATCAATAGACACTCCTGTTGCTTCAGTAACTTTAGAACCAATAAATGAAGCAGCTTTAAGCGCACTATCATTATTTGGGATAAGGATTCTAAAATCAGTCTTAGTGTCTTCAATAAAGTTAACTGTACCTTCAGTAACATTTACTTTATGAAGTGTTCCTTCAACTTTGTGGAATTCATTTTCACCAATTGGATTAATAGGTTCAACCTTAGCAGAACCATTATTACAACCAACTAAAGTTGTTGAAAGGAAGATTAATGGAAGAAGAGATTTAATTACTTTATTCATTTTCTATTTCCTCCTTATTTAACAGTAACAACATAGCTGAATTCCGCCATGTTACCTGCTTGATCAAGAGCAGTAATAATTACTTCGTACTCACCAGCGTAACTTGCGATTAATGAATTTGAGTGAGCTGGTAATGGATAGTAGATATGTGATGGTGATTTGATGTTTACAAATGTAATGATATCTTCTGGTTTATTGAAGTTATCTGTTACTTCAAATGTAGGAACAACAATAGCCTCACCAACCTTGCATGATTTTGTGTAATCAGAAGTAATCTTAATTACTGGTGCAACATCATCAAGAACACCAATTGAATATGAGAATGTAGCTTCATTATCACTACTATCTTTAGCAACATACTTAATCGCGTATTGTCCATATTCATTTAATGGGATTGAATATTGGATGCTTGGATTTAATTCGTTAATTGGTTGACCATTAACATCTTTAATCACAACGTGGTTAGGGTCAATTGCGGAAACTGACGCACTAACGTTTGGATCTAATACATCGGAAACAATAATTCTTGCTGTGTTTGAAACTTCACCAATTTGTTTAAAGCCACCATAGCTATCAACGATGGTAATACGTGGTTCAATTGAGTCGAATGCTGTTTCACAAATTGTTTGGTTATCAAATTTACGGATTTCATATCCACATCCAACTGTGCCATTAACAATTTCGGTAGAAACATAGACAAAGTCAGAAGAGAATTTAGTGAATTCTTTTCCGTTATCAAATTTATTGATAGTGATTGAAGATTTATCAAAAAGAATTTGGTTTCCAGAAACCTTGAGTGTAAATGTATTGTTAGCGTCAAATGATTTATCAGTCTTTAATAAGTTGTCTCCAACTTTAATCATTACAATCTTACCTGATAAATACATATCAACTGTAACTGTTTCAGTTGTATTTACCTTATCAGCAAGAACAACTTTTAATTCTTTAAATGTTGATAAGCCTTCAACTGTTGAAAGGCCTAAAGATAAACCTTCTGCCGCGACAGAATTAGCGAATTCCCACTTAACGTTTCCGTTAACTGTTGTCTTTAAGATGGCTTTATCGTTATAACCCATGTCTAATTCAAAACCTTCACCAATGAAGTAGTTTTGAAGTTGTAATTCTTTACCTTTAACAGATTTAATACATGGGATTTCATATACGAGTTCTGTGTCTTTTGCGCGGTATGTAATCTTGATGTTATCCATATTGTTTGGAACATCTGGTTGGAAGTATGTACCACTCTTAACTGTTTGAGAAACAAAACCACAGTCGATATCAACATCTGCTAAAACTTTGTTTCCGTTATTACCAAAGTCAGTACCATAGACTGCTGGTAATTTAAAACCATAGCCAGAAATAAAGTATTTTGGTAAGTTTGGTAAGTCATAGAATACAACACCATCGTTATATTCAATAAAGACATCAAAAGCATAGACTTGAGTCTTTCCTGTCATGTCTTTAGCGATAAATTCAACAGTATAATTACCAAGTTCCATTGGAAGGAATTTGTTATCAGTAATTTCAACTGGTTTTCCGTTATATGTAACCTTATAAGATGTTTCGATATTTCCAACACCACCACTGACTTTAAAATCAGGCAATGTGTAATAAACACCTTTCTTCCAAGAATCAGCAATCTTTGCCTTAGGAACGATGTTAATTGGAGTAGCAACATCAGTTGTAGCAATTGTTAATGTCTTGTTAGCGACATTACCAACCCCATCAACTGCTTCATAAACGATTTTATAAACACCAGAATAGTTAACGTCAAATGTATTATCGTCATTGATATTTACATCATATTGTTTTCCATTCTTTTCATAATAAACATTTGCTTTAACTTCAACATGGCTTGTGATGTTATCTTTTGCTGTTGCATTAAAGACTGGATACTTAGCACCTTTAACAGCGTTAGGCAATACTTCATAAGGATTATCAACAGTGATAACAGGAGCTTCATTATCAGTATAGATGCTACTTGTGATATCTAAACCTCTAACTTCTTTAATAACAAAGTTTGCCATTTCTGCAGCATAGGATTTAGCTTGAATAGTTAACTTAACCATTCCAGTCTTAAAGCCTTCCCATGGTGTAGGAGCATATTTAGTGTTATCAAGATCAGTAATCATTGATGCACCATAGTTTGTATAGGCTGCATTGTTAGCAGCGTCATATTGAGCATTTAATAATGGTTCACCGACTTTTTGTCCGCCTGGATAGTATCCTGAATAACTGTGGACACATGATGTACCAAAGTTATTGTTAATGTGAATGTTAGTGCCATTTTCAACACCAACTAAATCTTGGCCATTTCCACCAGCTTTCCAATAGCTATATGGATATGATGTTCCATCCTTAGTAGCGGTTGAAACATATCTTAAAAAGTTAGTTGGATCAGAAACATCAGTGAAGATGAAATCTAATTCTGAATAATCTTCAATAGAAACAAATGTAGGTGCAGAGAACGCTTTAAAAAGGTTATCTGCTTTTGTTGTGTTACGTAAATCCATTACTTCAGAGAATGTAATAGTTTCACCCGCAGCAAGAGATACAAATAAACCTTCTTGGTCATAAGTTCTTGCTGATCTTTCATAGCTTGCGAAAGATTTTTCACCTGAGAATGAATAGTATTGGTTTTGAACAATAAATGAGTAATCTTCTGAATCCAATTTACCATTAACATTAGCAGTATAATGGATTTCATAAGTACCAGATTGGTTTAACACTACTTGTGTTTCACGTGTTGCGTTTCCATCTGGATAAACAACAGTAGAACTAAAGGTTACGCCATCTTTAACTAATGTAGGAACTTCGAAAGTTTCACCGAAATCATATTCGTTTTCGATACTTAAAGAACGGACAGCTCTTTTCATTTCGCTAGCGTTACCTTTATTTGCGAAAGGTGCAAATGCAGAAACAGCGAGTAATGGGAAAGCCGCTAATAAAAGTTTCTTCATAAATCCTCCTATCCTTTAATACCACCCATTGTTAAGTTGCCTAACAACTTTTTGTGGAACACTAAAAATAAAATTAATACAGGTGTTAAAACAAGCATTGCTGCCGCAATCTTGATTGGTGGAAGCGCAACCCCTGGAATGTTTTCCATAGCGATTTTATACATAGCTAACGCGATGGTTGGCTTTGTTTGTAAGTAAATTAATGGTGTTTGATAGTCATTCCAGAATGTAATGAAGTTAATTAACATAACTGTAAAGAAGATTGGCATCGCCATTGGAAGAATGACTCTGAATAAAATTCTAAAGTTACCTGCACCATCAATCTTTGCAGCTTCATTATATGCATTTGGCAAACTCTTGAAGTAGTTATAGAAGACAATGAAATATAAGCCAAGGAAGTTAGCTTTCATGATCCAAACACCCCATATATGTTCGTCAAGGTCAAATGTTCTCACCATCTTAATTTCAGCTGGTAAATTACCAAAAATAGGTAAGATCATAACGATAACAACAACAAGATAGATAATTTTGGAGAACCTGTAGTTGAACTTTGCACACATATATCCAGTAATACATGGAACAAATGTTGCAGCAAACGAACATCCAAGAGCGTAGATAAATCCATATAGGAACATCATTGGCATAGTAACTGTATCAAATCCTGTTGGAGTTTCAATATCGATAGAGAATTGATTCCATGCAACTTCATAGTTTGTTGTGACCCATTCTTTAGGAAGCCAAACTGGGTTTATTTCAAAATCTAATAAGTTATCTTTAAACGACGAAACAAACGCCCATAAAATAAGGACGATTAATGAAAGTGAATATACACACAAAAGAATGGTGATAATTATTGAGAAGATTGAAAATTTCTTCTTTGGTTGGTTAATCTTTGGAGTTTTTACTTTTGTTTTCATAGTTTATTTCTCCGATGGACCATATTTATCAAGTAAGAATCTTGTTAAAAGTGTCATTGGAACACCAATGAG
>JAKSVY010000034.1 GCA_024413875.1 Bacilli bacterium | reverse complement strand
GCCTCGATATAATCTTCAAATGATTGTGAAAGTTTCATAACTAAATTATCAAACTTGAAAATCGAAAATTCAATAAAAAGTTAAATAAGGTTAATTTTTTTGTTGACATCTATAAAATAGAGTTTTAAGATAATTCACGGAAAAGTTAATTAAGGTTAACATTTCAAAGTAAGGAAAAAAAAGTTATGGACGCAACTATATCATCAATTATTTCAATCGCTATTATCTTACTTGGAACAACCCTAGGATCACTTTTTGTTTTCTTTATTAAAAAAGAATTATCTGATAAATGGTCATCTATTATTTTAGGTTTTGCTGGTGGCATTATGATGGCAGCAGCACTTTTGGGTTTAATTGTTCCTGCAATTGAAGAATCACAAGCAGGGATTTATAAAGACATTGCATTCTTACCACCTTTAGTAGGTTTTGTTGCTGGTGGCGTTCTTCTTTGGGCGTTAGACAAGATGACTCCTCACATGCACTTAGTTAGCGGTGGAGAAGAAGGTGTTGAAAACAAAAAGATTTCAAATGAATTAAAATTCTTTTTAGCAGTTACTATTCACAATATTCCAGAAGGTTTATCAGTAGGTTTCGCAGCCGGATTAGCATTAGCTAATCCAGGAAACTCTGCTTACGCCTTTGCCGTTTTGGCGCTCGCAATTGGCATCGCAATCCAAAACGTTCCTGAAGGCTTAGCAGTTTCAGTACCACTTTATTCAAAAGGAATGAAGAAAAGCAAAGCTTTCTTATATGGATTTGGCTCTGGTGTTGTTGAACCAATTGCTGCAGTTATTGGATTATTTATCGCTCAAATTTCCGGAACAGTTACACCATGGTTACTTGCGTTCGCTGGTGGCGCCATGATTTACGTTATCCTTGATGAGCTAATTCCAGAGAGCAGGAAAAAAGGATTCGAGCACTTCGCTTTGTGGTCATTCATGATAGGCTTCGCTATTATGATGACATTAGAGCTCGTGCTTTAATAAAAGAAAAAAGATGTGCTAAGCACATCATTTTTCTTAATTTGTAATAATTAGATGCTAAGAACTCTTAAGATCTTTCCATTAAGAAGAACAAAGACGATGTCTAAGATCCAAATAATGTTCCATCCAAGGACAATTCTTAAGATAGCTGCGACATAGCATTTTTCTTTAATTCTGGTTGCGACACCTAAAATCAAAGCTGTGACTGGGATAATTGCCAAAATAACTGAGACAAGTTTTCCTAAGCCAAAGTAGTCTTTTGCGCTTTTTGCTGCCATTATTTTATAGCTCCTTTGCTATTTATATTTTCGCATATCTTTAATATAAGCAAAAGAAAAACATAAATATAGTTCGCCTTGTTTAATAACAACGCTCACTATATAATGAATGCATATGTTCAAAGATAACGTCCGTCCAGATCCAAATATTGTTTTTCCAATTCACAAATACAATAAAGAGATCTACATTAAACCCACAATCACCAACAAAAACATAATTGTTGGAGATTTTTCTTATATTGCAGATGAGAATTTTGAATCACACGTCACTCATTTATATGAGTGGAACGATGATAAACTCATTATTGGTAAGTTCTGTCAGATAGCGCAAGGTGTTGAATTTGTGATGAATGGCGCAAACCACCAGATGAACGCTGTTACGACATTTCCATTCTACACATTAGAAGGTTGGAATATGACCGCTCCAAAGAAAGAAGATATGCCACTTAAAGGCGACACAGTCATAGGAAATGATGTCTGGATTGGTCAAAATGTAACAATTCTTCCAGGGGTGCATATTGGTGATGGCGCAATAATTGGGTTAAACTCAACAGTCACTAAGGACGTTGAACCATACACAATTGTGGGAGGAAATCCTGTTAGAGTAATTAGAAAAAGATTTGATGATGAATTAATCGCTTTACTTGAAGAATTCAAGTGGTGGGATAAATCAATAGAAGAAATTAACGAGTTAATTCCTCTTCTCACTAATAGCGATTTAAAATTTGTAAAACAAGAATTAAAGAAAAAACTAGAAAATAATTATGAAAAAAGTTACATACATTAATGTCAATTTGTACAACGGTACAGAAAACCAAAAACTTCAAAAATTAGTAAACGTTGAAGTAACTGGTGATAAAATCACCAATGTCGGAAGTTTTAAAGTGGCGGAAGACTCAAAAATAGTTGATTTAAATGGTGCTTTTATGGTGCCAGGCCTAATTAACTTACATGCTCATCTTCCAAGCTCTGGTAAGCTTTCTAAAAAGAAACTTGGCGATAAGTCGGGGTTAGTAAATTTTGTTAGCAAAAATCCAATTGGTAGATTAATTGGAAATGCGTTAGTTAAAAAGTATGCTGTGATGGCACTTAATAGTGGTGTTACAACTGTACGCGCTGTTGGAGGCGTTTCCGATTTAGATTCTTCTTTAAGAGATAAAATTAATGCTGGAAAAATCCTTGGCCCACGTCTTTTAGTGTGCAACACTGCAATTGGCGTTAAGGGTGGTCACATGGATGGTACAGTTGCAAAAGCTGTTAATGATAAAAACGATATTGTAAATCGTATTAAAGAATTAAAAGAGCAAAAAGTTGACTATGTCAAACTTATGATTACTGGTGGTGTTCTTGATTGCAAAGAACCTGGACATCCAGCACCATTAAGAATGAGCAAAGATATGGTTGAAGCAGCATGTAAAGAAGCTCACAAACTTGGAATGAAAGTTTGTGCGCACGTTGAATCTCCTGAAGGTATGGAAGTCGCAATTAAATGTGGCGTCGATTCAATTGAACATGGTGGAAACTTTGATGAAAAACTTTGCAAAGACATGGTAAAAAATAATCAATATTTGGTAACCACACTTTCTCCAGCGCTTCCTTTCTTTTTGCTTAAAGCAGAACAACACGGTTATGGCAAAGACGCTGCAATTAATTCGAAGATTGTTTTTGATGGCATGGTAAATGCTAGTAAACAATGTTTGCGTAATAAAGTAATGGTTGGCCTTGGCACTGACGCCGGCTCAACACTTACCTCACATTACAATTTTTACAAAGAACTTTCGTTATTTGAAAAATATGTTGGAGTGAGTAAGTCTTTCGCTTTATACTCTGCAACTTTAGCTAATGCTAAAATAGCAGGTATTGATAAAATTACAGGATCGATTGAGGTTGGTAAAGTTGCTGATTTATTAGTAGTTAAAGAAGATCCACTTAAAAATCTAAATGCTTTAGGTAAACCAATGTTAGTTTCTGTGAGAGGAAAATTAATTAAAAATCCAAAAGTTAAAAGAGATAAAGTTTTGGATTCACTTATAGACCCACTTTATTAGGATGGTAATAAATGAAAAGAAGATTATTTATTAATTTAATTGGATTGGCACTTGTACCAATATTATCAAGTTGTGTTGTTGGAACAAATCCGATAGATTCATCAAACGGTGGTTCTTTTACATTTTCAATTTCAGGAACACTTAATAAGAAATCATATGATTTTTATGATGAATGGGATCCAACTGGTCTTTCTTTTTACAAAAATGCGTCAAACGGCACTAAAGAATTGATTGATCCAAGCAAATACACAATTACATTCTCTCCTGCCAAACCTAGAGGATTTAATGGTTCGAAAGTTAATGTGGTTATGGCAATGCGTGAAGATGTGTCTCAAAGAGCGACAAAATCACTTACAGGATTGTCTGTTTCTTATGAACCATATGATGAAACTGTATATAACGCTGAAGTGGCAGAATACTATACAAATGTTAATTTAGAACAAAGTTCTACTAACTTACTTAAAGAGTTACAAAAATTAACATTTAAGAAACATACAACATGGGTTACTTATAACAATGTTGCAAAATATCATTCGATTAGTGCAGAAGCATGTTCTACAGAGCAAGTTCCTGGTACATATAATAAAGAATTATTTTATACCGGGTATACAGCTGTAAATTCAGGCGGTTCTAGAGAACACGTTTGGCCATGTAGTGTTTCCAGTGGATTATGGTATCACGGAAATAAAAGTAACCCTAACGATACTTCTGATGTTGATAATGAAAGCAAATATGTCGGTGGTGGTTCAGATTTATTTCATGTTAGACCAAGCGCGAATAATGTAAACGAAAAACGTGGAAACGCTCCGTTTGCAGATCTTTCAAGTTATTCTAATACTAGCGAAGTTGGAGACGGAAGAACAGGCACAAAAAAGCTTAAAGGAACCGGTTCAAATAGTTATGGTCAATTTACTAAGGTTGAACCAGATGACTCCTTTAAAGGAGACGTTGCAAGAATCATTGCCTATGTTTATATGCATTATCATACTTTCTCTGGCGTTACTGGAATTGCGAACTATAACGATTTAACAAGCTCATCGTTATCGCTTAACAGTGTTGTTAGCGCATCTAATATTGGAAGTTTACTCAAAAAATGGGATGAATTAGATCCACCTAGTGAGGTTGAAAAATATCGCAACCACACAGTTATGGGAATTCAAGGAAACAGAAATCCGTTTATCGATATACCAGGTTTGGTTGGACAATGTTTCGCTTAAATTAAGCAAAAAATAAAGCAATTATTTCGATGAATAGTTGCTTTTTTTGATTTTTAAAATATGAGAAAATTTTTCGGAATTTTGTATTACAATTTTTTTGAGGTGATTAATTATGGGAAATCTCGAAACATTCGAAAGTCTAGTTATCAATAAAATTATTAATGTTTATCTTTATGTGCGTGAGCGTAGATATAAGGAAAGCAAAAAAGTTAGAAGTTTATTAACGTTAAATATTGCATTGGTAGATTTGGATTATGATTTAGAACAGTTTCCTAAATCTAACTATTATTTTGATTTAATGAGTTTATTACTTTCTGGACATATTCGTTATGATGACGAAGATTTTGACTTTACCACATATTTAAGTAAAGAAGAAAGAAGCAGTAAGCTTGAAAGAATTTATTTAATTACAATTTCTGTTCTTATTGCACTCGAATTAAAAGAAAATAATAATTTTTATAAATGTATTAAAAATGCTGAGAGTAACGCTAAATTTTTACTTGATAATATCAAAGATATTCTTCAAAATTATTACGATGAAGATTTCGATATTCCTAATGATTTACTTTCTTTGCTTGCAAAAGAATCAAAAGAATTCTATAAGATAATTGTTAATTCTGGTTCGCTTGTAAAATAGTTTTAGTTATACTAAACTTATCGCATGTGCTTACTTAAAAAGACAAAGAAAAATATTGAAATTAATTCAAGATTTAAATTGAATGATTTCGTTGATTTTTACCATCGAGACGACATTTATTTTGGATCTATTTGTGATATCTATCTCAATGATAGAAATGAGGTTATTTATGATATTCAAATTGCTGGCCAATGTCCAACGGTTTTTAAGGGTGTAAACGAATCAAAAGTAATTAGAATTCACAAGTGAAACATTTAAGTGTAAAATAAAAAACATGGAAAACGAAAAGAAAAAATCGAACTGGAAAATTTATTTAATTACCACCCTAATTTCTTTGGCTGTTGGTGCAGGTATTTTTTGCTTGTATTTTTTCACTAATAAAAGAATTCTTTTAGAAGCTTGTAACGGCACTGCCATAAGCGGAATTGTTTTGATCTGTATTGCAGGTTTAATTTTTGTTGCAAGAGAAGGATTTTTTGACTTTGCAGCTTATGGTTTTAAGCAATTTGGAACTATGCTTTTTGCGAAGGATGCAAACAAATACAATGACTATGCTAGTTATAGACAAGAAAAGAATGTCGCACGTGAAAAACGAAGCAAATATTATTTATTTATCGCACTTGCAGGCTTACTTTTTGTAACCGCTTTTATTGTTTTACGAATCATATATACACAGTACATGCCTATAAATTAAATTTACTTTTATAGTAAATTTGTTGTGAAAAATTTGCTCGATTAGTTCGAAGCAATTTTTATTTTTTATTTTTATATTTGCAATCGCTCACGTATGTGTGTATACTTTTACGCAATCTCGTTGAGACGAGATAAGAGGAGGTAATTTATGAATAAAAAATTACTCGCAGGAATGATCGCGGTCATGACACTTAGCGGAGCATCTGCTTCAGTTAATGAAAAAGAAGCTCAAGCCGGCGGAGCTAGAGATGCAAGAATCATTGTCGAAGTTGACAAGTCACTTAACAATCTCTCTACCGATGAAATTTTCTCTTCACAAGATGAAGTAATGAAAGTCATTTCCAAGAAAGTAACAAGCAACTTCAAATTAGTTCAACGTTACAGCGTTTTAAACAATGCTTTTGTCGTTGAAGTAAACAAGGACGATGTAGAAGCCATCCGTGCTCTCGATGAAGTAGCAAGCGTTACACTTGATGAAATTCATGCAAAGCAAGATATTAGTGACGGTTCATATTATTCTGCAAAATTTGTTCGCCCAGCGGCAAAGGCCACTGAAGACACTGGTGACGTAGTTGAAAATATTTCTGCTATAACTATGGAAAAACCAGATAACACTAACGATGGCGAAGGTACTGTTATTGCGGTTTTGGATAACGAATTCTTCTTTAGAGGAGTTCATGAAGCAGACGCAGCTAATAGTGATGATGGTACAGCTTGGAACCACGCGGTTTTTAAAGCATTACCAAATGGAACAGCAGAAAAGTTCACTTATGACAATTTAACTCCATTATTTACTAGTGGTAAGTTAAATGCAAAAAGAGATTCAAGCAACCCAGCTAAAGGAACAGAAGGTTCTTGTTATTTTAATAACAAAGTTCCATTCTACTTTGACTATGGTGGTGAATCTACAAATTATGGACAAGTTGGTCCAACCGATCATGATGTCTCATCAACATTGACATATCACGGTTCACACGTTGCTACAATTGCAGCAGGAAACGCTGATACCTATAAAGGTATTGCTCCAAAAGCTCAATTAGCATGTATGAAAGTTTTTACTACATACATTGCAGATGATACTGGTGAACAAATGGGATTTGGCACTTCAACAGGTGCTTATGATTCAGCAATTTTAGCGGCCGTCGAAGACGCAATCGCTTTAGGTGTTGATGGAATTAACATGTCACTCGGTAGCGATCTTGATGACTTTGATGGTGATTCATTAACAATGAAGACACTCGCAAATCTTGCTAATAATAGTGGAATTTTATCTGCTATTTCCGCAGGAAATGCTGGTAAATTATCTTATTCATTTACAGGTGGCTATGGTAACTGGACAACTGAAATGGTTGAAACAGGTATTTTAGGTAGCTATGCAAACTCTACTGATAATATGATCATTGCTTCTAGCCAACCAACACAAATCTATTACGAACGCGCATTTGAATTAAAAGATTCCAGTGGCCAAGCAATTAGAAACGTTGCTTATGAAGATCAAATCGTCAACCGTGAAGGTATGGATGCCGATTATGATGAAAACGATCAACACTGGATGACTGATCTTCTTGCTGGTCAACCAGCAGATACAACAGAATTCGACTGGGTTTATATTCCTGGCTTCGGAACTGAAAGTGATTATCCAGCAGAATCTGTTCAAGGAAAAATTGTTGTTGTAAACCGTGGTTCGACATCATTCGCTGATAAATATTCGATTGCATCGAAGAAAAAAGCCGCTGCTATTGTTATCGTTAACAACGATCCAACTGCAACAGACTTTAACTTTAGATGTAGTTTTGGTGAAGGATTCGATCCAGATATTCCATGTGCATTAGCACTTTATAAAGACAAACCAACATTTGAAAATGCTGGTTCTGGTAAATTCAAATTTATTGAAAAGCGTGTCGCAGATAACGATTTAAAGAACACAATTTCGACTTATTCATCTGATGGTGCACGCTTCGATTATTCTTTAAAACCAGATATTACTACACCGGGAGAAAATATTCGTGGCGCAGTTCCACCTCAAAAGAAAGAACATAGAGATGAATCTCCATATTCTACCTATGAGTATCTTTCTGGTACATCAATGGCCGCTCCTAACTATGCCGGTTCACAAAGCTTAGTTTTATCAAAAGTCACTAAAGATATTTATTCTCAATATGCAGCTGGCGGAGCTCCAACAGCTGAAGAATTAGCAACTATTAAGGATTTCAGAAAAACTGTTGACCTTAGACTTATGTCTACAGCTGACCCAATGGTTGATTCAACAGTAAACCCAGAAGACCCTACAAAAGGATTAGAAACTTCTGGTGAATTAGCTGGAAAGAGCTACACTTCTCCACGTATGCAAGGCGCAGGAAGAGTTAACTTAGATAAGGCCTATAACACGGACATTTACTTAGATGGTCTTAACAAGAGTGGTAAACGTATTAATAAGTCTAAGATTCAGCTTTTCAATGAAGCCGATATCGCTAGTGGTACATTAAACTTAAAATTTGCAGCAATTAATGAAACCACACAAGACGAAACTTATACTGCAAAAGTTACAGTCATGAGACCAGCAACAACAAAGAACAATAAAGTTCTTTCTGCAAAATATAAAAATGTTGGTGAAATCGATGACGAAACAAAGATTCCAGGATTAACTTATGTTGAAGACTACTTTGATGGTAAAAAATCATCAACTCGTTTAACAACAGTAAGTGATGCTGGTTATAACAAAAACGACGTTATTAAATTAACAAAACAAATCAAGTATTACGATGAACTTCAAATCGATGGTTCAACAGGACAACCATATACAAAAAAAGAAGCTTATGATGAAGCTAAATATATTGTTCTTGAACCAGGTTATTACTACAATGCATCTGAAACAGGATGTGAATGGAAAGTATTACCTGATTATGAATATCAATCAGTACAAGATCTTGTTATCGATACATTTACGCAAAGCGTAACTATCCCAGGAAAAGCAGATGCTTCAGATCCTGCTAAAGAAACAACAATCACTTTAAATCCATATACATTAAGTGAACAAGTTAAATCAGAAATCATGAGCAAGTTCCCTTACGGATGCGCTATTGAAGGCTATGTTGAATTGCAACAAACAAACGAAACAAAACTTTCAATTCCTTACCTTGGATTCTTCTCTAACTTAGATGATAGTCATCCAGAAAACACTCTTGAAAATGCACCAGTTGTCGAACCATTTGCATTTGAAAAAGATGATTCAACAATTTATCCATCTGATCTTGTCAACGATGTTACAAAACAATTAGTCGGCAAATCATCTGTTGACTTCGGTTCATCTTGGACTGTCGGATATGCCGATACAACAATGGATGTTGATACAGATGACATCTTAGTTAATGAAGCATCATTTAACTCTATGAGTGGATTCCATAAAGTTGGAGTTGACCCAGTAGATGGTAAATCATATTTCGAAAATCCAGGTGACAACATTTATGTTGGTAGCCCAGAAAAAACAAACACAATGATTATTCATCAATTCGTTCTAAGATCAGTCGAAGACAACTTCTTCGAAATTAAGAATAGTGATGGTGAAATTGTTTACAAGTCAGTCTTAACCGATATGCTATTCGGCGATAAACAACTTTATAAATCACACGTTGATGCAAACTATTTAGGTGCAGGTTATGTTGCACATAGAGCATCAGCAATTATTCCTTTATACGATACTGAAACTGGTAAGGCATTTGAATCTGGTAAATACACAATCACATTCAATTACCAATTAGCCTATAACAGCAAATGGGTAAACAAATCTTACAACTTCTACATTGATTCTAAGACTCCAGAAGTTACAGATATCAAAGAGTATAAAGATGCAAGCGGAACATCTAGAGTCCGTATCGAAGTTTCTGATATGAAGGTCTGCGATGCAATTATTGGATTCGAAAAGGCCGAATTTGAATATGATGAAACTAAGAAAGTCTACTTCCTTGATGTTGAAAAAGAATACTTATTACAAGTCATGGAAGATATGAATAATGCTGATAGTTCAACTGAAGTTGGAGATCAGAGAAGATTGTTCTTAACGTTCGTTGATGCCGCATTTGGCAAAACTAATGTTATCATCCATTACTTCAATGATTCATTCAATAACTATGTTATGGCACAGGGCTCAAATCTCAGTGCTAATATGGACTTCGTGAAAAATGGAAACGAAGTTAAATTCTATGAAATCGGTTGGGATACATTTACAACCGAAGTAAATCCAAATGGATTAGTTACTATTAAAACAAGCTTCGATCAATCTCAATTTGTTAAAGAGGTTGAAGAAGAAAAGAAATCTGGCTGTGGTGGTTCAATCACTGCTGCAAGCTTAATTGCTACAACAGCTACATTAAGTGCAGCCGGATTAGTTTCTCTTAAAAAGAGAAAAGAAGATGAGGAGGACAAATAATTATGAAAAAGACTTCTAACATTCTATGCGCTCTTGCATTCCTTGGCGCATCAGCAATAACATTAGCTGGTTGTGATAAAGATCCAACTACTGTTGTTGAAAAATTTAGCTTTACCGCTTCTTTAAGTAGTGGAAAAGTTGCTATTGAAGTCGGAGAATCTGACTCAATCAAAATTTTAACAAATGGTGTTAACGACTCTAATCGTGTTTACACATTTGATAACAGAACACCTTCCGTTGTCGAAGTTGATGATAACGGCGGTGTTACTGCAAGACAACAAGGCAAAGCAGTTATTATTGTTAAAGAAGCTGGAGGTACATCCTTCTCAGTTACTTTCCAAGTAAATAACACTGCTGTTCCTGCAAATGGTGGTTGGAACTTCTCGAATGTTTCAGGCGCTGATGCAGTTGCTAAAAAGACAGAAATCTTAGGAAAGCTTGAAAAATATGCTGTTGATTCACATTTAACAGGTATTACTCTTTTCGAAGATGGTGGTTACGTTAAATATTCAAAACGTGCTCACCTTCCAGCAACTAAGTACATTACTGGTTATGGTTGGGGACTTCTTTCAGAAGGTTGGTTAAGTGGTTATCTTTCTGGCGACCAAGATGGGCCATACAGAGATTATTACCACACAGCTCAAAACTCAAACCCATGGAAAATCAATGCATACAATGATTCAGGCTCACAAGTTAGTGACTTATTCAGCTATGTATCGTCTTCCTATTGGTCAACAAGATTAAACGAAAACAAGAATGGATATGATTGGTATCCATGTTTAGCTGCTGACGAAGTTAATGGTCAACCAAACAATAGACCAATTCACGTTGGCGCAAATAACACATTAAATCTTTATAGAAGATGGAGAATTTATGTAAAGACAACAGCTAACATGAATTCAAACTTTGTTTTCAGATCAGCTAATGCTACTTATGATGGCAAACCAGTTACACTTGCAGATTATGAATTTGCATATCGTATGCTTTTGACACAATCAAGCAAGATGTCTCGTGGTGCTGAAATGGCAAAAGACCAAACTTATGGTATTAAAGGTGCTCAAGCATTCTACAATGCAACTAAGAACACTACCGATGCTCAAGCATTAGCTTTATGGAATAACATGAAGGCTGATGGTAGACTTGGTTTCTCAACAAGTGCCGATGTTAGTGGTTATACAGGACCTGAATACATTGAAATTGAAATCATCAATGATATTGATGACTTTACAGCAATGTACACATTATCATCTAACCTTGTTTCACCAATGAATGAAGATTTTATTAAATCTCTTGGTGATGGAACAATCGCAGATGGTATGCAAAAGTTCGGTCTTGATGACACTGCTACTAACGCAATTCCACAACATACATTAGGAATTGGTGCTTACTATCTTGAAAAATGGGATGAAAACGATGTTTGTTTCAAATTAAATGACAAATGGTTTGAAGTCTCCAGTACAAGATACAGAATCCCTGGCGTCAAGATTCATAACTATGAAGGCGACGGCGGTTCAAGCGATAAACTTTATGAGTACTTCCAACAAGGTTTACTCGATTCATGTGGTATTCCAATAAAACAAATTTCAAAAGAAGTTGATAATACCGATGATATGGGTACAACAAAGAAAGTTGAAGGTTCTTCAACATTCAAACTTAACGTTAACTCATTAACTCCTGCAAGATGGCAAGAATTATTCGGCAAAAACGGTAAGATGGTCAAAAACGATACACAAGACGAAAAATGGAAATGTGGTCGTGAAGACGCTGTCAAACCATGGATGTCAAATGACAACTTCTTACAAGGACTTTATTGGTCTATTGACCGTAAAACATTCGCTTCAAACCGTGGCGTTAATGAATCAATTGATTATTTTGCAAACTCATACTTAAGTGATCCTGAGAATGGTGTTTCTTATAACTCAACCCAAGCTCACAAGGATGCACTTTCAAAATATCATACATTAAAACAAACCGGTGTTGATGATAATGGTCAGCCAGTTTATGAAGATGATTATGGCTACAACTTTGATAAGGCCGTCAATTACTTCAAGACTGCAGTTAACCAATTAAAACAAACTGGTGATATCACACTTGGAACAGTTTCTAAACCAACTGAAATCAACATCCATATTTATTGGATGAATAAAACCGATGAAAGCGATTATGGCAAAGAGCTTGCTTCCTATTTTGAAAAAGCCTTCAATAACAATGCTGTTAGTGGTGGCAAGGTAAAACTAGTCGTTAAACAAGACTGCGCTGGTGAAGACTACACAAAGGTCTACGACAAGATGATGGCAGGTCAATTTGACTTAGCTTTCGGTGCTATTTCTGGTAATACTTATAACCCATTAAACTTCTTAGAAGTTTTAAAGAGTGATAACTCATCAACATTCACACTTAACTGGGGACCAGATACCTCAAAAGTCGACACAAAGAACCCAATCATTTATAATGGCATGAAATGGTCATTCGATGGTTTGTGGGAATGTGCTGACCGTGGCGGTATTGTTGAAGAAGGTGCTTCAGTCAAAACTGTTAAGAATGCATATGTTGATGCTCTTTACACTTCACTTGAAAATGGTGGAACTATCGAAGCTCAATTAGATTTCGCTAAAGGAACAGGCATTGATATCACAGTTGATAAAGTTCAAGTTTATAACGCTGAAGATTCTTCGACTGTTGATCTCCAAAAGGACTACAACGCTGAAACAGGAAGACTCACAATTACTATTACTCCAGAAGTTGGTGGACAAGTTGCTAATGCAATGAGAAAAGTTCTCAACCGTGAGGATAGTGCAAATCCAGTTGATCCACAAGATGCCAACTATGTTGCCGATCCATTTGTAAGAACTAAATACGGTACATATTTTGAATTCCAAGTTACTTACTCATTATCAATTAATGGTGGTAACCCAACTCAAAATATTATCTCGCTATATGGTTCTCTTTCAGACCAAAACGCTAATGCTAAATAGGAGGAAACGAATATGAATTTTCTTAAAGTTCTATATTTAGTCGGTGTTCCTGCAATGCTAGCAACAGTTGTTGTTCCTACTCCTGATCAAATCATTACAAACAGAGATAAAGATCACATCATTGTTAAATACGGTGAAAATGGTCAAGTTCTTAAAATTAATGATCCAGATGATCCAAAGAACTCAAAACTTACTTCTATTGAAGTAAAGAATAAGACAATTTCATTAATTGCAAAAAGTGGTGCTAACGAAACAGCTCAATTAAAATTTGATGTTTTACCATTTAATGCCTCAAGAGAAGGATTTAAATATACTTCCAGTAATGAAGCTGTTGCAAAGGTTAATGATTCTGGTCTTATCACTGCTGTTGCTGCAGGTAAATGCGAAATTACAGTTAGTAACGCGGACGGATCTATTAAGGATAGCGCGCACGTAGTGGTTAATAAGACTACTTCAACGAAGGTGGCAAATCGTGTTAACGCTATTTTAACTGCTCAAGAATCAATGGAAGATTTAGGCCCAGTTTTCATTAGTGAACAATATTACAGCGAAAGAAAGACTGATGCTGGTGTTGTTAAATCATCTAGCGGTTTTACAGAAAACTTCTGGATTGACCAAGCAAACAGCTATTTCAGAATTACTTCCACTGACTTTGAAGCTAAATGTGAAGGTGGTTCAATTGAACAAAGCAGAAACGACTATATTTTCTACACAGACTCATTGTTCTACACTTATATTTATAAGACAAACGGTAATAAGAAAACCTACATGGTGATCGACCAATCTTCAAAAACAGTAGATCCTGAGTTTACAAGATATAAAGCCTTATGCGAAGTTATTGGCAACTTCTTCACTTCTGGTGAAAAAGTTATTACACAACAACTCGCCATGGTAAAAGGCACCTCTACTCTTCAACTAGCAATTGCTGATAGTACTACAAAAGGTAAACAAGGAATTACTCCAGGAAGCGATAAATACGGTTTCTTAGCAGAATCAGAAGATGCTGGTCAATTTATGTATCAATATGAATCTGTTAGTGGTGGTCGTGTTGGTCAAGAAGATGCCACTGCATTAGATATTCCAGTCAATACTGTTGTCACTATGAATGATACAATGAGATTTGTCTGGGAAAACAATATTGCTACTCAAAAACACATTTCTGAAGTAATGACTTTTACTGCAAAAAAGGTCAATTACATTAATACAATTGATGTTGATTATTACATCGAAACCGAGGACGTTGAAACATTTATTCCAACAAGCGGTTACAAGAAAGTCGATACTATCTTCGATCTATAATTAAATCACAATATCAAAATAAGGTATGTATTTATACATACCTTTTTTATTATTTGAAAGTGCTTACAAAATCCTAAAAAAATGCTTTACAAAATGGTTTTATATGATAAAATATATAAAATTTTTCTTTTGCGAAAGGAGAATCCAATTATGAAAAATTTAAAGGTTTTGGCTTTGTCCTTGCTCTTAACAGCAGGCTTAGCCGGATGTAATCAAAACCCTGATAATGGCGGGTCAACAGATGTAACTGTGGATCCTGAGCCTACACCAGCTCCTACTTTTGTCGATTTCACTGTTGACACAAGTGGCTGTACAACAGATTACACATTGTCTGGAACAAGCTTCTCTTGGGATTTTGATGGCATCAAAGTTTATGCTAATTACTCAGATGGTTCAAAAGTCGAAGTGAGTAGCGATGATGTTGAGGTATCAGCCCCAACACAAATTACTGGCGCAGGAGTTTATGACATTTTGGTCGAGTGGTCATTCGAAGGAGAAGATTATAACGATCATTTCAATGCAACTATTAACTACTGGTCAAATCAAGAGTTGAACATTCTTTACAATATGACTCAACTCTCATACTGTGATGAATTCTATCCTTATTTCAAAGGCATGGAAATCAAAACAGAAGTCGAAAATCAACAGTTAAAAGACTGGTGGATTGAGATGGGAAATGCTGACGAAGATGATGTCGAAGCATTCGTTGATGCATTTGTAGAAATTACGGGAACCCATACATCAAATTACTATGGAAAAGCATATTATGCTCCTCAGGTAATGAGTTCATTACCAGCTGGTGCCGCTGAATATGCTGGCGTTGATGAAGATACAGCTTATGTTATCGAAATTGCTCCATACACGATTAGTAATAGTAAAGCATTTTCAGCTGACGACTATAACGAATATGTTGTTGTGGGTTTGGATGATCAAGAAGGAACAACTTTGATTGTTAAAAATAGATTAGTTTATAATCAAAATGTTTATGAATTATTTGGCCTTCCAACATCATATATTGGTTACCCATTGCTTGATGCTGAAGACGTGTTCCTTAATGACCCTGATTTATTAAATGAGTATGCTCGTTGTGCTTATGGATTATTTGATTTACCAGAAATTACTTCTACAGCAATGAATGATGCTGAATGGGGTAACTTCTCTTGTTCAAATGATTATCAAATTGCAAACCCATTTGATTTATCTTTAGATAAATTTGATTATGCAGTTGGTCTTGGCATTTTTGATGTTACCGAAGCACAAAGAACAGCATTCTGCACCGGATTAGAAACTGCAGGATTTACAAAAGAGGCAGAACCTGATGTTGTGCCTCAGGGTAACGGAACAACCATTACTTATGATATTTATAAATTTACCGATAAGTTCGTTGGTGAATACGAAATTAGAGTTGGTGATTGGAAAGAAGTCTACTTTAGTGATGAAAATGTTGAACCAACTTTAACTGTTTCTGGATTTAATACAAAAATTTACTTTGCATGCCCAGAAATTAACTACTCAGTTAATGGTAGAAATTTAGTTCAAAGCGTTCTTCCATTATTATCTCTTGAAGAAACTGATCTCACTTATAACAAAAATAATCCAGATTTATCTTCAACTACTTTAACTGAAACTGGTAATGTTGATAATGAAGCTGAATTAGCATCAATCGTTGGTTTATTAACCGGATATGAATCTGCTGGAGAAGCAGTTGAAAATTTAAACGGTTCATTAACTCAAACTGTGTATAAAGATGCATTCATGATTGATATCACAGTTAATGGCGAATATGACGAAGTAGAATCTGAAACTGTGTTTACAGTTAGCTTTAAGGTTTACACCAAATCGCCAATTACCTCCACTGCAGAATTAGCTACTCTTATTACCTCAATTAATGGTGTTCAATTTACTGAAACACCAGCAGAATCTGGCGTCTATGTTGGAAAATACACTAAATACGATGAAAACTCACAATATGGACCAGTTTATGGTGGAATGTATGGCTATCAATTCCTTGGTAATGTTTATAATTACGCTACTGCAGGTTTACCTGATTACATCGTTTTGAAGAAAGAACCAGTATCTTATGGTGAACTTGACAATGGTGCTGCATCATTAACCTTTACTTATGCTACAAATGATGGTTTATTTGCATTTGATGTAGTTGTCTATGAAGTACTTGTGCAAGCACAAGAAGATGTCAATGGCGATGAAGTAACTGATGATAAAGATTTAATTACTGGTGGTTATATTGCTGAATTCACTGTATACGAACCTGATGAAGTTACAGTACCAGGAACTCCAGAAGAAATTATGGATGAAATTGTTGCTGCTACATTCCAAGATCCTACAAATAAATATGCGAAATTGAGTGATACTTATTACAAAACATCAAATGTTAATATTGTCTATGTTCCATATGATACAATGTGCGCCAGTGATCAATCATATAGCAACTATATGAGTCTAATGTTATATCAATACTGCGAACCAACTCTTCTTGGAATTGTTCCTGAATACTTTGTACAGGTTGGTGACGATTACGAATACGATTCAGATTCTAGTGCATTCTATTTGACATTTGTTTCTATTGATGGTGCATATACTTTATATGCAAACGTCGTGTTTATGGCATATGATATGGATCAAGATCAAGTGCCAGATAGAGTGTATGCAGTTGCATATTTCGAATTAATTGTTAATAGTGTTGAATAAAATTATCTAACAACTAAAGAGCGATTCATATTGGACCGCTCTTTTTTGTTGCTTATAAACTTGATTATGCTCTTTATATGTAATATAATCTTACAATCATACTTGCGAGTATGAGGAAAGGTCGATAAATTCAATGTTAAAATACTCTTTAAAGAGAATCTTATTAGCATTTCTAACAGCATTTATTATTTTAACGTTGACATTTTTCCTCGTTAAATCGCTAAATGGTGAATCAGTTCAATCTACTTCTGAAGGTATCAAGTATGGTTTCTATGATAAGCAAGTTAACTTAAATTACATGTATCATAAAGTCATACCATATCAATACTTAAGTAGTGCTGATGAATTTATTAACCCATTTCCAGAGTTTGGTGATCCAGTCAACTTAAGTGATATCGTTAATGGCCAATTTGACTTCTATGATGAATCTAGAACCCATTGGCTTGATGTTTACTATAATGTTCCAATTGTTGATCAATACTTTAGTTGGATCAAAAACATTGTAACTAAATGGGACTGGGGCACCTCAACAGTTATTCAACCTTCTGTTGATACAGTCAAGATTATTGCTACAAGACTTCCTGAAACATTAAAAGTCAACATTGTTTCAGTTGTGTTATCTGTTCCAATAGGCATTGCTCTTGGAATTTTTGCAGGTTTAAAGAAGAACACTTGGATTGACCATGTTATTTCAACATTGGTTATGATTTTCATTTCCATTCCATCGTTCGTCATTATTTCATTCATGATTTATTTATTTGGTGTTAAAGGCAGTTTGCCAATCACATGGCCTGAAAATGGTTCTTTTGCAGTTAGAGCATCAGGTTATATTATTCCTGTCTTGTCGCTTTCATTTGGCTCCATTTGTGGTTATTGCCGTTTCGTTCGTGCAGAACTTTGCGAAGTTATGTCTAGTGAATATTTACTTTTAGCACGCACAAAAGGTTTAACAAAATCTCAAGCAATCACAAGACACGCTTTGAGAAATGCATTCGTTCCAATTCTTCCATCAATCTTGGCGGAAGTTATTGGTGTTTTCTCCGGCTCTATGATTCTTGAAAACTTATATAATATTCATGGAATTGGAGATCTTTATGTTAGATCACTTAACTCAATTCCACGTGATTACAACGTTTTAATGGTTGATATGGCTATTTTCACTACAATCGGCTTACTAGCTGGTATTGTTCTTGATTTATCGTATGGATTTATCGATCCACGTATTAGAATGGGGGAAAAGGGTAATGCCTAAAGATTTTGATTTAAAG
>JAKSVY010000033.1 GCA_024413875.1 Bacilli bacterium | reverse complement strand
ACACCAGTTTTACCTTCAACTAATAATTCAACCGCCTTAGCACCTAATCTAGTAGCGAGAATTCTATCAAATGCCGATGGAGAACCACCTCTTTGTAAGTGGCCTAAAACTGTTGCTCTAATTTCAAGTCCGGTACGAGATTGAATATTCTTTGCTAATTGATGAATGTCAGGGAACATCTTTTCGCTTACAATAACTAAAGCATGTTTCTTAGCACCGAATTTTAATTGGTTTAGCTTTGCTACAATTTGATCTTCAGTATATGGATGTTCTGGACAAATGACCATTTCAACACCTTCAGCTAAGCCACTGAATAACGCTAAATCGCCACATCTGTTACCCATAACTTCAATAAAAGTAACTCTTTGGTGAGAGGCACTAGTATCACGGATTTTATCGACACATTCACAAATAGTGTTTTGTGCAGTATCAAATCCGATAGTGTAGTCAGTAGAAGCGATATCGTTATCAATTGTTCCTGGAATACCAATTGTCTTAATACCCATTTCAGATAAACATTGAGCGCCTCTATAAGAACCATCGCCACCAATAACAACTAAAGCATCAATACCTTTTTGTCTTAATTGTTCAACAGCAACTCTTCTAACAGCTTCATCTTTAAATTCAGGAAGACGTGCACTGTTGATGATGGTGCCACCTCTGTTAATAGTGTCAGAAACAAAGTTTCTATCTACTTCAACAATGTTTCCTTCGTATAAACCTTTATAGCCTTCATATACTACAAATGTCCTTAATCCATTTTTAATACCAGAACGAACAACCGCTCTAATAGCAGCATTCATTCCTGGAGCGTCACCGCCAGAAGTTAATACAGCAATACTTTTAATCATAATTATCGCCTCCAATAAAAATCGTATATATTATATACATTTTAATTTGATATGGTAAATATTTGAGAATTCATTCTCACATTTATATATATTTCGGCAAAATCTTTTCTTTCTAACCTATTAATAATTATGAGAAAAAGAAAAATTAAACCATTTTTTACAATGAATAAAAAGAATGGTCACCCAGCTTTTGTATATAAGGAAAACGAGACCCATTATTATTTCATCGGTTTGACACACGCAAAGATTACTCAAGGAATCAAAAATATAAAACTGCGACAAAATCCAAATATTAACGATAAAAGAACAAGTTATGCAAGGCCGTTTAGCGATATTTATGAAAAAACAAAATTTAGAAAGAGGAAATATAAAAATTGGAAAAATTGGAAAAGTAACAAAAAAATACTAAGAAAAATTAAGAAAAAAATAAAAAAACACGACATCGAAACCTAATTCGCATATCTCGTGTTCAAACTAAGTTTATACAATCAACATAATAAAATCCATATATTTGTGAAAATATGAGAATAAATTCTTACATTTATAAATATTTCGGCACTTTTTTAAAAATTTTCCCTATTTATTAGTGAGAAAGGATTTAAGAAAGTGAAGATATTGAACGATGAGTTAACATATGATAGCATATGTAAATACCCAGAGGTAAATCATATGCCATTCGATCAAAAAAAGTATATTAATGAATATAATAAAAATGCGTATAAGACGTATCAATTTCGTGTTAAAAAAACAGACGCAAAAACAATTGAATATTTGGATAATATGAAGAATCGAAATAGTTATATTATGGGTCTTGTATCGCAAGAACAAAATCATAAGATTTTAACTATTAAAGAGATTAAAGATAGAATCATGCCAATCATGAAAAAATATTGTGTTAAAAGAATATACCTTTTTGGCAGTTATGCTCGTGGTGAAGCTACTATTAATAGTGATGTAGACATTTATTGTGATGGCGGTGATATTCGTGGATATATTGAGTTTGCTTTGTTTTGTGATGAACTAGAAGAAGCATTAGGCAAAAAGGTTGATGTAATCACTCAAGGTTCTTTAATGACTGAATCCTTTTTTAATGAGATAAGAAAGGATTTTATTAAACTATGCTTGGAAAAAGAAGTGAAGAACTCATCTCGCACATCAAAACACATTCTGACAGAATCAGTATTAAAACAACCTCGGTAGAATATGATGTTTTTATTAAAGATAAAGATATCATAGAAATTATCGCATTCAATGTTTTGCAGATTGGAGAATTGGTTAAACATTTGCCTTCGGATTTTACTAAAGCTCATCACGAAATACCATGGAAAGGAATTGCGGGAATGAGAGATAGGATTGCTCATGGTTATGAAACCATCGATGTTAATTATTTGTGGTCTTTTGCAAAAGTCGATGTACCTGAATTGTTAAAATTTTGCGATACCATTTTGTGCAAAGCAAGAGAAGACAATAAAGTTGTGGAAATAGTTGATAACTCTAAAGAGAAATAAAAAACATTCGATAAAATCTAACTTTTGTAAAATTTGTTTTTTCCACATCGATTGTTGATTACTTTATTACTATGTAATTTATGCTTTTAATTGGAAGTGCTTATATTTAGAATATATCCACGCTTTTAACGAGGTAAACATTATGGCAACAATTACAGCAAATGAATATTATGAAATTAGATTAGCATCTTTAGTCAGTAACGTTGATAAGGATGTGATTATTGAATTATATCAACCATTAGTTGGGGCAATTGCTTCAATCACTTATTTAACACTCGTTAAACAAAAACGTAATGAGGATGATCAAGATATCTATAGCCTTGATTCACTTTTAAATAATATGCAAATTGCATCTAATCAATTCTTAAGTGCTAGACGCTCATTAGAAGCTGTAGGGTTACTTAAAACTTATGAAACTGTTAAAGGCGACATTCATTCATATATTTTTGAATTATTTGCACCTAAAACTCCTAGAGAATTCTTTGATGATATTTTATTTAGAGGATTATTGATTCAATTTGTTGGAGAAAAAGAAGCACAAAAGTTAGCTGCATCATATGAAATAGACACCAATATCAATAAAGAAGAATATCAAGACATATCAGCATCATTCGTGGAAGTCTTTAATCCGGACTTTGATCATGTATCATTCTCTAAAGAGGTTGGGGGAAACATTGTTGGCCACAGAACAAAGAAAGTTAAATCAGATATCGATATTGATTTGGTCTTAAAGCATGTTGAAGAAAACTCTCAAATTAAGAAAGAATCATTAACTGAGAGTTTGACTGATATTAAACAACTCGCCACATTATTCGGCCTTGATGAAATGCATATCGCAATGGTTGTTATCGATTCGTATAATCCAATGACAAATCCACATTTAAATATGAGAGTTGCATTCAATAAGGCTAAAGAAAAAGCATATTATCCAAAAGCAAATGGTGGGGAACAACCAAAGGTTAAATATGTCAACTCAGAAGTTAACAGCGATACAATTCTTGCTGATAAGATTAGACTTATGGAATCTACCGCTCCAGTTGTATTCCTTGAATACTTACAAAATGGTATTAAGCCAACATTCACTGATATTAGTGTAGTATCAGCTTTAGCTGAAACTGGACTCCCAAATGGTATCATTAACGCAGTAGTGGACTATACACTACAAAAGAAAAACAATATTCTTGATAGATGCTTTGCTGAAAAGATTCTCTCTGGTATTGCTCGTGAGGGTATCACAAACACACTTGACGCAATGAACTATATGAAGAAATTATCTTCAAAAAGAACATACACAAAGAAAGAAACAACTTACGAAACACCTAAGCAAAGAAAAGAACCTGCTAAGGTAGTGGAAAAAGTTGAAGAAAAAGTAGATAATAATACGGAAACTATTAGTGACGAAGAAATGGATGAATTACTTAAGTCACTTAATAATTAGGAGAAAACAATGGATAAAATAGACACATCATCAATTAACAAACAAATGGATTTTAATGAATACATTAATTCTCTTTTAAAAGAACTCAAAGAAGATGATGAAGTCTACGCAATGATTCGTGAACAAAACATGACTGTTAAAGAGGTTAAAGATAATATCTCTCATCTCATTGAATTCAAAAACGATCACAACTATTGCAAAAACTGTCCTGGACTTGGTAAGTGCGCTAAGAAACTTCCTCATTTCACAACAACAATTAGATTTGATAAAAAGATTCAATATTTATACATGAACAAAACCGCTTGTTCTAAGTATATGGATAAAATCAAAATCGAATCTTATTATGATACATTTGATGCACCAGAAGACTGGAAGGGCATCAGACTTCAAGATTTAGATTTATCTAGCGTTAGAAGACCAGTAGTTAAGACATTCATTGAAGGTTTAAACAAAGATGAATTCACTAATTGGATCTTTGTTACAGGTAATCGTAAATGCGGTAAATCAATTATGCTTAGTGCGTTTGCTACTGAATTTGCAATGAAAAAGAATAAACAAGTTTCATTTGTAAACTCAGCTAATATGGTTAAAGAATTATCTGCCATTGTCTTCAAAGACAAAGAAGAGTTCAATGATAGAATGACATTATTAGCAGAAGTTCCATTATTAGTCCTTGATGGATTTGGTAATGAAGTAGTAAATGAATTTACACGTGATAATGTTATGTTCCCATTATTAACTGCACGTAGTGACTTAGGGCTTCCAACATTCTTCGCTTCTGATCTTGAATTTAATGATATTAAGTCCTTATATTCAGTAGGAAAGAATAACGGTGAAATCCGCGGAAAACAATTAATGTCTTTAATTAAAGGTAACTGTGGTGAAATTTACGATATCACAGGTATCTCATACAAAAAATAGAGGTCACCCTCTATTTTTTATTAGAATTTTTTAATTAATTCGGAAACTTTATTCTTAAGTTCTTTTAAACTACCATTATTTTCAATAATATAGTCCGCTTTAGCGAGTTTTTCTTCTAAATGGTAGTCTTTATTGATTTTCATTAAATCGAGCGTTGCAGCGCCTCTTTTTTCAAGATGTTTCATTTGAATCTCATTAGATGCAGTTACAAGTACGACTTTATCACATAAATAATTGAGTTTAGATTCAAATAGCATTGGAACCTCCAAGATAACCACATCATCTTTTTTAAGTTTTGATAATTTGGATTTGATGTAGTCTTCAACAGCGTCCCACACATATTTTTCTAACTTAGCTTTCTTATCTGGATTTGCAATTAAATATTCACGAAGTAATTTCCTATCAATAATGTCATTAGAAGTTACGTCTTTAAGGCGCAGTGATTTAACCATGCCTTTAGTGAAATTAGATGAACTATATAATTCATGAACAATCTTGTCAGCGTCTAATAATAAATATTTAGACCCCGCTAAAAGAGATGAAACAGTGGACTTACCCGCTCCAACTGGGCCAGTAACACCAATTACTTTAGGATAAGATACATTTCTTTGACAGTTTGGACAATATGTAGAGCCTCTTCCACCTACAACGATGCGTCTTAATGTTTCTTTATTACAGTTAGGGCATAAAGTTCCATCTTTGCCATAAGCTTTTAAGTTAATTTGGAATTCTCCATTAACGCCTTCAGCAGATTGGTAACTATGAATGGTGCTTCCACCAAGCTCAATCGCATGATTTAAAACCTTAACGCTAGCGTTAATGATTTCTTTAATTTGGTTAGGAGTGATATCGCACGCTAATGTTTCAGGATGGATATGAGTTTCAAATAAAACCTCATCACAATAAATGTTTCCAAGTCCTGACATAATGCTTTGATCTAAAAGCATAGATTTCATTGGAATTCTTTTACCTTTATAAGCTTTAATTAAATGCTCTTCAGTTACCACGAATGGCTCAGGTCCAACTTTATTAACTGGATCAGTAGTTTTATAGTCATCTTCATTTCTTAATCCAATGATACCGAATCTACGTGTATCGTTATATCTAAGTGAAGTTCCATCAGTGTAATTAAAACAAACTAAATCATGTTTACTTACTTTCTCAGAAGCGTTCTTTAAAAAGAACTTACCTTCCATTCTTAAGTGGGACACCATAACTTTGTTATTGTCGTAGTGGAAGATTAAGAATTTACCAATACGAGACATTCTAGTGATAGTTGCACCAATCAAACCATTAACAAATTCATCTTTATCGTTTAAAAGAGTCTTATCTCGATATACATCAATAGATGAAATTGTCTTACCGATAATAAGATTTTCTAATGTACGTTTAACTGTTTCAACTTCTGGCAATTCTGGCATAACTATTTAGCATCGTACCAAGTACGACCAAATCCTCCATCAACCTCTAATTGAACTTCAATATCAATTGCGTGTTCCATTGTGTCTTTAACTAATTTATAGATAACATCTTTTTCATTTTCAGGAACTTTAAATAAAAGTTCGTCATGGATTTGTGAAATCAATTTAGTTTCATATCCACCTTCATGTAAAGCCTTTTTAACTTTAATCATGGCTATCTTAATTAAATCTGCAGCAGTTCCTTGAATTGGAGCATTCATAGCAGCACGTTTTGCAAATTCTCTAACTTGATAATTAGAATCATGAACTTCTCTAAGATATCTACGTCTACCAAACATAGTAGTGACATAACAATTATCAACAGCAGATTGTTTTACATTAGTAAAGTATTCACCGATTTCAGGGAATGCTTCATAGAAGTTATTAATGATTTCCCTAGCTTCAAAAACGCTTGTGCCAATTTGATCTGAAAGTCCCCAGTCAGAGATACCATAAATAATTCCAAAGTTAACAGCTTTTGCTTTTCTTCTTTGTAATGAAGTAACTTCGTTAGTGTGGAATACCTTCTTTGCTGTGGCAGTGTGAATATCTTCACCCGCTGCAAAAACTTCTTTTAAAGCTTTGCAGTCAGAAAGATGCGCTAAAATACGAAGTTCAATTTGTGAGTAGTCTAAAGAAAGGATTGAATATTTTTCGTCCTTATAATAGAAGGCTTTACGAATCATCTTACCTTCTTCATCACGAACCGAAATATTTTGTAAGTTAGGCTCACTAGAAGACAATCTTCCAGTAGTGGTTAATGCTTGGTTAAAGATAGCGTGAATCTTTCCATCTTCATATACATGTCCAACTAACCCTGAAACATACGTAGATAATAACTTAGCGTATTTTCTATAAGTTAAGATTTCAGCAACAATTGGGTGAAGCATAATAAGTTCTTTTAAAGCATCAACTGAAGTTGATTGTTTTTTATTAGGAGATTTAAGTCCTAATTTTTCATATAAAACTTGCCCAACTTGCTTTGGCGAATCAACATTAAATTCACATCCAGCATAAGCATATATTTTCTTACGAGATTCATTCAATTTTTCTTCAAATGTATCTCCCATACTTTCTAATACTTTAGTGTCTAAAGGCATACCTTCAATTTCCATATCCGCTAAAACATCAGATAGAGGAATTTCAACTTCGTTATATAACTTTAAACAACCTAATTTTTCTAAGTCAGCAGTGGTTTTAGTAGATAACTTATATGTAAAGTAAGCAATCTTACTAGCCTTAAGTGGGTTTGAGTCTCCACCTAATAAACTCATTGAATCATCATTAGCTTCTTCTAAATCAATTCCAAAATAATGCATGATTGATGAAACATCATTTTGTAATGAAGAATCTAAAAGATACGCTGCTAAAAGAAGATCAAATTTAAGACCTTTAATTTCAATATTTTTACGAGATAATGCAACCTTAATTGACTTAAAGTCATAGCAATATTTGTTAATGTTAGGATTACTTAAGATTTCTTTAGTTGCGTCATCATTTTCAAAATGTTCAGCATCAATATAGTAATGTTTATTATCAAAAGAAACTGCTAAACCATAGATTAAAGCATTGTTATAGTTCTCATCTTCAATATCTAAAGCGATACCAATATTTGTTCCAACATCAATACCTTTAAATGTATCAATAGTAGTGTATTCAATCTTTTCCTCAGCAAATGATACTTTTTTAAAACGAACTGGAAGTCTATTAAGCAATTGTTTTAATTCATATTTATTACAAAATTCATTAGCTTCTTTAAATTCATAACCGAGATACTTTGTATCTTCAAAATCAAATGGAAGCGGTACATCAGTGTAGATTTCCGCTAAACGTTTGCACATTCTACCTTGTTCAACGAATTCAAGAATGTTGCTTGCAACTTTACTTTTCATAGTAGGAGCAGCTTCAACAATAGCGTCAAATGAACCATATTCTTGAATTAATTTAACAGCGGTTTTTTCTCCAATACCTGGAATACCCGGAAGGTTATCTGATGAGTCACCTCTGAGACCTTTATAATCAATAATTTGTTTTGGTAAGAAACCCCATTCAGTCATCATTGATTCTTCATTCATAATTAAGATATCTGACATACCTTTCTTAAGAATGTGAATAGTGATGTTATCATCAATTAATTGAAGGAAGTCTCTATCACTTGTATAAACAATAGTTTCAATGTTTTTGTTACTAGCGATTTTAGCGACAGTACCGCATAAGTCATCACCTTCATAACCTTCAAGTTCATAAACAAAGATACCTAATGATCTAAGCATTTCACGAGCAATAGGCATTTGAGTAACGAGTTCAGCAGGTGCCGGTTTTCTTTGAGCCTTATAGTCTTTATCTTCAATATGTCTAAATGTTGGTTTACCTGTATCAAAGCCAACGAAGAAATAATCTCCATCCTTAAGGTTTCCAATCATTTTATTAATCATGTTTGCAAACGCAAAAACAGCATTGGTAGGAGTGCCATCCTTTGTTCTCATGATGTTTTCTGTTCCAGCATACGCTGTTGCATAATAGGCTCTAAATAAAAGAGAGTTTCCGTCAACGATATAACACTTAGCCATATTAATCCTCCAATTTATTTACTGATGTAATAGAAAATTTAAATTTATCTTTCTTTTGGTTATAGTAACCATTTAAAACAACCACTTGGTTCTTAGCTAAAACTGATGAACAAGTTTGAAGAATATTAGAGAAAATTAATACATCTGTTTCTCCAGTATCATCATAGATAGTCGCAATAACCATTTGGTCACCTTTTTTAGTGACTTTGTTTTTAATATTTTTAATAACGGCAACCAATGTGATATCACCATTAGAATTTTCGATATCGATAATATTAGTTACACGAATATTTTTAATCTTATCTTTCACAAGTGAAAGAGGTGAACCGGTTACCATATATCCAAGTGCTGCATTTTCAAGTTGTAAATCTTCAAACATATCAGATTCAACTTCCTTAATCATTGGTGGTGGAAGTAACGCAGCATCAATAATCATTTGTCCAGTGCTATCGCAAATTGCGTTAGCGTATTGAATAGCAGAAATAATTGCGTTACGAAGCGAAGTTCTATTCTTACCAAATGAATCAAATGCACCAGCGTTGATTAAGGCACTAATTTCTTTTTGCGAGATACGATATTTAGATGCTCTAATAACAAAATCAAAGAAATCCTTATATGGACCAAATTCTTTTCTTTCATTAACGATATCAACTGCATGATTAGCCTGTAATTCTCTAATTGCAGTAAGAGGGAATTCTAATCTTCCATTTGAAATACGATATGATAAGAACCCATTATTAACATCAGGTGTCTTGATTTGAATATTTAACGCTTTAATTTCATTAATTATTGCGTTGAATGTTCCGTCTTTAGTGCTGTAATCACCTAACTTTAAGATGGATGCATAGAAATCAGTAGGGTAATGTGCTTTAAGATACGCCATTTGGCAAGCAACAATTGAGTAAACTAATGAGTGTGATCTGTTATAACCATAGTCTGCAAACTTATAAATATAGTCATAAATTGTTTGAGCGTCTTTTTTACTATAACCATTATCAATACAACCCTTAATAAATGAATCTTTAAGAGCTAAGATTTGGTCTTCTTTCTTCTTTGAGATAGCACGTCTAAATAAGTCAGCTTGTCCTAAAGAGAATCCCGCTACTTTATTAGCAATTTGTAAAATTTGTTCTTGGTAAACAATAACTCCATACGTAGGGGCTAAGATATCCTTTAATGCTTCTGAAACATAAGGAACTTGTTCAAGTTTAGCCTTACGCTTCGCGTATGCAGGAATGTTTGCCATAGGGCCTGGCCTATATAAAGCAACAAGTGCGACAATATCTTCAAATTCAGTAGGTTTGATTTGCTTAATCGCATTTCTCATACCTTTACTTTCAAGTTGGAAAAGACCCATCGTGCGACCAGAAGCAATTAAATTAATCGCATCTTTATCTTCCCAAGGGATATCGTAATAATTAATTTCTTTTCCAGTGGATTCTTTAATTCTATTAAGACAATCCTTGATGATAGTTAAGTTTGTTAATGGAAGGATATCCATCTTTAAGAATTGTTGTTCTTCTAAGTAGTCTTTTTCAAATTCCTCAACTTGATGTCCTGATTTATCAATAACAGTAGGGACAACATTTGATAATGAATCAGCGTTTAAAACAACACCAACAGGGTGAAGGATTTGATTTCTTGGTAAACCTTCAACTCTTGATGCCAACTTGATAATTTCTTGATAATAAGGATCGCTGTTATATAAATCTCTAAATTCCTTACTAGATATGTAATTTTGACGAAGTGATAAATCTGAGTCGATATGAGACACAATAGTGTCTAATTGCTTATCAACATATCCATAGATTAATCCCATATCACGAATTGATTGTTTAGCACCTGTCTTAGTAACTTCTAAAATATTCGCTACATGGTCAATTCCGTATTTTTCAACTAAATACTCTAAAACTAGATGTCTTTCAACATCAGGGAAGTCGATATCAAGATCAGGCATTGTTTGTCTTTCAGTATTTAAAAAACGTTCAAAAAGTAAATTATATTTAACTGGATCTGCGATAGTGATGTTTAAAAGATAGGCGACTAAAGACCCCGGACCAGATCCTCTTCCTGGGCCAACTAAAATTCCTCTATCTTTTGCCCAATTAACAAAATCCGCAACTACTAAGAAGTAATCGCTATAACCCATTTTGCTAATGACATCTAATTCATATTTTGCTCTATTAACATAAGAGTGTCTTCTAATGAAGCCAGTCTTTTGCAAAGCAAGTCTAACTAAGTGGTGAAGATATTCATCACTAGTCATACCTAAATCATTCTTGTATTCAAGAAGTTTTCCACGTTTAGTAATTAAATTAAAATCAACTGAATCTGCAATTTCGTTAGTAGCGTCAATTTCTTCTTCAGTGTAGTGAACTAATATTTCATCATTTGAAAGAAGATAATTTGAGCCTTCTAATTCTTTGATTGCTAAAGGCTTATTCTCCGAAACAGCTTCAACCATTTTTAAAACAACCGCGTCTTCTTTTTTAAGGTATTGCACAAATGGGAAGGCAACTATTTTATAAGTATGTGAAACAGCGAATTCTCTAACTTGAATGTGGTATAAATAATCTTCTTTATCTGGAGCAATACCAAGATAGAAGTCATTAACACCACGTTGAACATCAACTAACCAATAGTTAAATTTATCTGAGTTAAATGCTTCTTTAAACTTAGGTGAAGTAATACTTAATACAACGATTAAGTCACATGTATAACTAGCGTAGTTATCAAGAGTAACTAAACCCTTATGATAATCAGTAAATAATCTTAATAAGTTCTTATATCCATTTTCATTTTTTACATATAATGTAAATAAAAGCTCATCAATAAGAAAATCCACACCAACAATTGGTTTAATATTAGCTTTTTTACAAGCATGAACAAATTCAGGAGTGCCTCTTAAAGTAGCGAAATCAGAGATTGCTAAAGAAGTTAAACCCATGCTCTTTGCAGAAGAAACATAGTCTTCTACACGAAGAGCAGAGCTAAGAAAAGAGTATCCTGTATATACGTGTAATGGTGTGTACATGACTAAATAATAACATTAAAACAATTACTTATAAAGTAAAAAGGTTCCATAATTAATGAAACCTTTTTGCGACTATTTTAATAAATTATCTAAATCTCTAATTAGGTTAGGGATTTGTGAGTAATATCTAACCTTTGCTCCTGAGGCATTTGCGTGCCCGCCACCATGATATTTTTCAGCAATCTTGTCGATAGCAACTTTCGCACTTCTAATCGATACTCTCCAAACATTTTCTTCTGTGTCTTCAGAGATTGATACCCAAATATGAATACCTTTTAAACCATCGAAAACATTAATATTTCCTTTGCCTTCCTCAGGCTTAAGATCGAATCTCTTTAAGTCTTCTTTTGTAAGAATGTAATAGGCAACACCGTGTTCACTAACCTTAAAGTTATTAAGAACAAATCTAGTAACTTCAAGAGATTCCATTGGTTTGGTGTACATGCTTCTATGAACTTCACCAACATCAAATCCAGTTAATTGGAGTTCTTTAGCAACTGCGAATGTTGCAGGAGTAACAGTGGAGAATTTAAATCTATTTGAATCACCCGCCAAAGCGATATACATCCATCTAGCAGCTTCCATAGATAATTTATAACCCTTGAATGATAAACACATTTCTGCAACCATTTGGCCAGCAGCGGGTGAGTCTTCATTGACAATTTTAATCTTACCGTATGGCTTAATATTTGGATGGTGGTCAATCTTAACAATCCTTGTTGCTTTTGCGAATCTATCATCAGAAATTCTTTTTCTATCAGCAGTGTCTACTACAAGAGCGAGGAATGGCTTTTCAAACCAAGAATCATCAACAACTTCCATATATGGAAAACATTGAGGAGTTAAACTTGGATGATCTTCACCAACAGCCTTAACATCTTTGTTAGGGAAGTTATCTTTAATCCAGGTAGCAAGACCTAATTGAGAGCCAATTGCATCAAAGTCAGGACGAACATGACGGAAGACACAAATACGATCAAATTTCTTAATGTATTTAAGTACACGGTTATAGTCTTTTTGATAAGGCTTAACACTTTCAAGAACTAGTTCATCTACTTTATGTTTCATATATCTTCATCCTCCTTTGGAAGAAAATATATTATCAAAGATAATTCCTATAAACAAGTTAAGTAATAAAAATAAACAAAAAACCTAGAAAAATCTAGGTTTTAAGTATTAATTTAAGTATTTAGATTACTTTGTGTAGAAAGCGTATGTATCGCGAGCGATCATAACTTCTTCATCTGTTGGGATAACTGCAACTTTAACCTTTGAATTTGGAGTAGAGATTAAAACTTCTTTACCATGGATTGAATTATTGAGTTCTTTATCAATTTCAACACCGAATGGTTCCTTAAGAGCTTCACAAACCCATTCACGATATTCAGGAGCGTTTTCACCAATACCAGCAGAGAAGATGATTAAGTCAGCGCCACCAAGTCTTACATAGTATTGACCAATGAAATCAAGGATTCTTCTAACAAATAATTTGTTAGCTAAGATAGCTCTTTCGTTACCTGCATTAGCAGCTGCAACGACATCACGTGAGTCATTTGAAACTCCAGAGACACCTAAGAAACCTGATTTCTTATTGAAGATTTGATACATTTCTTCAACTGAGATACCTGTGCAAGAGCAGAGGTAGTTCATAACTGAAGGATCGATATCACCAGTACGTGTACCCATCATAATTCCACCTAAAGGTGTAAGACCCATAGATGTTGCAACACACTTACCATCTTTGATAGCTGTTAATGAAGCACCTGAACCAATGTGGCAAGAGATAATTCTTGGATGTTCAACACCTGGAAGATATTTCTTACCTTCTTGGCCTAAGAACATATGTGATGTACCGTGAGCACCATATCTACGGCAGTCATATTTTTCTGTCATTTCATATGGAACTGGATATACATAATCTTCTGGTTCCATTGTTTGGTGGAATGCTGTATCGAATACTGCAACATTTAATACTCCTGGGAGAACATCACGGAATGCTCTGAAACCAACTAAGTGAGCCTTGTTGTGGAGTGGTGCAAGTGGGATAAGAGATTCAATCTTATCTTCAGTATCTTTATTAAAGATTTCTGAGTGAGCGAAGTACTTACCACCTTGAACGATACGGTGACCAACTGCTTGAATTTCATCGATTGATTTAACGATACCTTTTTCAATTAAACCTTCAACTAATAATTCAACAGCACGTGAGTGATCTAAGATTGGAAGAACCTTAGTGTCTTTTTCTCCGTTCCATTTGATTGTGAAGATACCATCTTCGTGTCCGATTCTTTCAGCAATACCGCTGCAAAGAACTTTTTCTTCTGGCATTTCATAAAGTTTAAACTTTAAGCTTGATGAGCCAGCGTTAACTGCCATTACTTTTGTCATATTATTTTTATACCTTTCAATAACGGATAGATTATAAAATAATCAGCACCTATTTTTCAATATCTATTTAAAACTCACAATTTTTCAATGTTTCTCTAAAATTATTGATTTTCATTAAAGTGCCAATTTTTACAACTTTTTGGCATGGTTTTCCGAAAAGTTACACGAAAAATAGGTTTGTAACACTGAAATTTACAACATTTCGTCGGAAATTGAGTAAAAAATACAAAAAATAGACAACTTTCCAAAAGATGATATTAAATAATTCTTTAAAATAAAATATTTTATGCTATACTAAACACGCTTTTTGCGTTAGGAGGAGCTTATGGCCTTTGGATTACTATACGATTATTTAATGGGTCAATGTATCGATGCATATCAATACTTCGGTGCTCATTTTGAAAAACGTGGTGATGAATATGGGGTTGTTTTTAGACTTTACGCTCCTGGCGCAAGTGATGTTTCTGTCATTGGTGAATGGAACAACTGGGATGTCACCAAAGATAAAATGAATCAAATTGATATTTGTGGATGTTATGAATTATTCATTCCTAACTTATATCAATATCAATCATATAAATATCATTTTAAAAATAAACGCGGTAAATACGTTGATAAAGCCGATCCATTTGCATTCTTTAGCGAACTTAGACCATGTACATGTTCAAAATTATTTGATTATAAAGACTTTGTTTGGCATGACTATGATTTTATGGTTAAACGTGACCGCAATTTTGATAAAGCTTTATCCATATATGAAATCCATTTAGGCTCTTGGAAAGGTCAAGTAGATGGAAGAAATCTTTCCTATGAAGAAATTGCTGATTATTTAATTCCTTATATTAAAGAAAGAGGATTCACTGCGGTTGAAATTATGCCTATCACCCAATATCCATTTGATGGGTCTTGGGGATATCAAGCAACTGGATTCTATTCAGTTGATTCTCGATATGGTAATCCAAAACAATTAATGTCTTTTGTTGATAGAATGCACCAAGCTGGAATTTCAGTAATTCTTGACTTTGCACCTGCTCACTTTGCTAAAGATGAATTTGCTTTATATAACTTTGATGGAGAACATTTATTTGAACCAAAGGACACTAAAAGAAGAATCTCTCCTTGGGGAAGTGCTTATTTTGATTTAGGTAAAGATCCAGTTCGTTCATTCTTAATGTCATCAATGAACTACTTTGCATCAGAATTCCATTTTGATGGAATTAGAGTTGATGCTGTATCAAATCTTCTTTTCTATGAAGGTAATAAAAATCTTGGTAGAAATGAAGGCGCAATCGAATTCTTAAAACGTCTTAACTACTATCTTCACAATAGACATTCATCATTAATGATGATTGCTGAAGATAGTTCAGAGTTCTCTGGTGTTACCAAGCCATTAGATATGGGTGGTATCGGATTTGACTATAAATGGGATTTAGGTTGGATGAATGATACTTTAAAGTATTATGGAACTGATCCAATCTATAAAAAATATGACCATCATAAATTAACTTTCTCAATGGCGTATTTCTTTAATGAAAACTTCCTTCTTCCTTTATCACATGATGAAGTGGTGCACGGTAAAGGAACAGTCATTAACAAAATGTGGGGTAACTATGATCAAAAGTTTGCCTTACTTCGTAACTTATATACATATCAATTTGCTCATCCAGGAAAGAAACTTAACTTTATGGGTAATGAATTAGCAAGTTTTGATGAATGGAATGAAAATAAATCACTTCCTTGGAACTTACTTGATTTCCCTAAACACGCTTCTATTTCAAGAATGATGAGAGATTTAAATCTTATCTATCAATATGAAGATGCTTTAAAGGTAGAAGAATATAATCCAGCTCACTTCAAATGGAGTATGGTTGATAATTCCAATGACTCTGTTTATGCATTCGAAAGAACGTATGGACGCTCAAAATTACTATTTATCTTCAATATGACACCAAATTATTATGAATTTTACGATATTGGTTGCTCTTACAAGGGTAGATATGTTGAAATATTCAACAGTGACAAGGATGTATATGGTGGAAATAACCAATATAATGGCTTGCCATTAAAGACAACTGAATGGGGCCCATCAGGTTTCCCAAATAAGGTAACAATTAAATTAGCATCTTTCGGTGCAATTATTCTTAAATATAAAGGAGCAAGATAATGTTCGATAATAAGCTTGATTTCAAACAAACCTTTGAAAGAAGATTACTTGAAAAATATGGTAGAAGTGTTAATGACGCTCACCCACTTGAAAAATATGACATCTTAGGCGAAATGGTTAGAGACTACGCTAACTATGATTGGAGAAACACACGTGAAGATGTTTTAACAAACGGTAAAAAGCAATTAATCTATTTCTCAATGGAATTCTTAATGGGTAGATTACTTCTCAACAATATGCAAAACCTTGGTATTTACCAAGTTGCTAAAGAAGGCCTTAAAGAATTAGATATTGATATTAATGAATTAGAAGAATGCGAATCAGACGCTGGACTCGGTAATGGTGGTCTTGGTCGTCTTGCTGCTTGTTTCCTTGATTCAATCGCATCAACAGGATATCCAGGTAGTGGTAACACTATTAGATATGAATATGGATTCTTCCGTCAATTGATTGAACACGGAAGACAATTTGAACTTCCAGATCAATGGTTATCAAACGGTTTTGTTTTCGAAGTTCGTAAACCAAAACACTCAGTTGAAGTTAAATTCGGTGGTAACGTTGAAACATTCTTAAAAGATAATGGTGAATTCGGAATGAGAACTGTTAACGCAGTATGCGTTAGAGCAGTTCCATATGATGTTGCTATTGTTGGTTATAAAAATGGTGTCGCTAATACATTAAGACTTTGGAGTGCAGAACCAAGTGATATCAACCTTCCAAAGAATACATCATTTGAAGAATATTTAACTGCTTTAAAAGAACTATGCCATGGTCTTTATCCTGATGATTCAACAGAACATGGTCGTCTTTTAAGACTTAGACAACAATATTTCTTAGTTTCATCCGGCCTTCAATCTATGATTAGAGGACATTTAAGACAATATGGAACATTAACTAATTTAAGTGAACATTATGTCATTCAATTAAACGATACACACCCAATCTTAGCTATTCCTGAATTAATGAGATTAATGATGGATGAACATGGATATGGATGGGATGATGCTTGGAAGCAAGTAACAACATTATTTGCTTATACAAACCACACCATTATGGCGGAAGCATTAGAAAAATGGCCAATTCACTTTATTCAACAAGTATGTCCACGTTGCTATATGATTATTGAAGAAATAAATCGTAGGTTTAATCTCTTCATGCAAGAAAAGAAAGTTGATCCTAATAAGAGATACGCAATGCAAATTGTTAAGGATGGACAAGTCCATATGACAAACCTTGCTATTGTTTCTTCTTTCTCAATCAATGGTGTTGCAAAACTCCATACTGAAATCTTAAAGAAAGAAACATTTAAAGAATTCAATGAGCTCTTCCCAGAAAAGTTTAATAACAAGACTAATGGTGTTACACATCGTAGATGGCTTGTTTACGCTAACCCAAAACTTGCTAAGTTAATCACAAAGAACATTGGTTCATCTTGGATTACAGATATGGAACACAAAGTGATTGACTTTAAACCATATGCAGATGATAAAGCGGTTCAAGATAAATTCTTAGCAATTAAACTTGAAAATAAATTAAAACTTAAAAAGTATGTTCTTGAACATAATGGAATTGAAATTGATGAAAACTCAATCTTTGATGTTCAAATTAAGAGATTACATGCATATAAGAGACAATTAATGAATGTCTTCCATATCATGTACTTATACCAAAGAATGAAGGAAGATAAAAAGTTTAGAATCTATCCAAGAACATTCATCTTTGGTGCAAAGGCTGCTCCTAGCTATTACTTCGCTAAAGAAATCATTAAACTTATCTTAGCAGTAGGAAAAGTAGTTAATAACGATCCAGAAATCTCAAAATACATGAAGGTTGTCTTCATTGAAAACTATGGGGTTTCATCAGCAGAAGTTATTATTCCAGCAGCTGATGTATCTGAACAAATCTCAACAGCTTCTAAAGAAGCTTCTGGTACATCTAATATGAAACTCATGATGAATGGTGCTATTACACTTGGCACAATGGATGGTGCAAACGTTGAAATTGCAAAGTTTGCAGGAGATGACAATGTTGTAACATTCGGTTTATCATCAGAAGAAGTATTGAATTACTACGCTAAGGGTGGATATAACCCATGGGATATCTATAATAGTGACCCACGCGTTAAGAAAGTTCTCGATTCATTATTTAATGGACCATGGACAGAAGGTAAGCAAGATAGATTTAGATCAATCTTTGATGAAATTATGTACCGTAACGATACATACTTCATCCTCAAGGACTTTGATGCATATGTAAAAGCACAAGAAAAGATTGAAGCTAAGTATAAAGATAGAAATGCTTGGGCAAAGTCTTGCTTAGTTAACGTTGCAACATCAGGATACTTCACATCAGATAGAACAATTCGTGAATA
>JAKSVY010000032.1 GCA_024413875.1 Bacilli bacterium | reverse complement strand
TGCCTGTAGACTTCATAAGAACACTTGGAACAAAGCTTATTGTTAGAGCAGCATTAATGACTATCTCAATCATCGCTACTGCAATTGTCTTTGGTTTAACAAATAAGCAATGGTATGCATATCCTGCTTGCTTTGGATTTACATTATTCTTTGCTTATGGAGGCCACTTACTTTGGTCAGCTGAACTTGACTATATGAATCCTCAAGATAAGTTATACGCTGAAACTGGTGCTGGAAACATTTCTAACCCTAATGAAACTATTTCATCAATTGTTGGAATGATTATTGCAGCTGCTTTAGGAGGATTAACATATTTCTTCCTTAACGATGGAAACTCAACCGCAATGATTAAGATTATGCTTATTGCGTTAGCATTCTTTGTATGTAGAGTCTTCTTATTCATTATGAAGATTAGAGCATATTCTACTTCACGTGGAGAAAGGGGTAAGAACTAATATGAAAAAAGCTATTACTGTTATTATCTCCGCTTTATATGTTATTGCGATTATTATCATTGCCTTCTTTGGTTCTGAAGTAAGAACAGAAAGCAAGACAACATATGTTGAAGACATTGTTTTAGTTACAAAATCATTCTCTATTGGTGATAAGCCTATTTATCAAGTTAATCCAAATCCAAAGTGGGAAACTGATAAAGAACAAGTCAAATATACAATTGTTATTCGTGACTATAATTATTTCTATACATCAATGGGCAACGCAATTGAACTTAAAGCAAACGTCACACCAACAAACGCAGATCACATTGGGCTCGTTTTCTCTGTTGTCTCTGGTAACTTATACTCAACAATTACCCAAAGTGGAGAGCAAATTGCAGCATTTTCATTTGACAATAAGTTAGAAAATGACACTTCAGCACAAGTCAAGATTGCTTCAACTGATGGCTCACTTGTAAGTATCAAAGTTGGTATTGTCGCAATTGTTACAGCATAACAAAAAAACAAGCCGTCTAAGATGGCTTGTTTTCTTTTGTCTATATTTTATTATTCTTTTAATTTATCAATGGCAAAATGGGTAATTACATATGTAATCCATGCACCTAATGTGTTTCCAATTGTAGTAATTACAATGTTAAGAACAACACCCCAAGTCCAATTGTTTCCAAAAGTGTAATAGAACATATTTGCAATACAGTGTTCAAAACCCGCCATTACAAAGACTGCTACTGCGCCAATAAGGCAAAGCGTTCCGATGGCGCCTGGTTTTCTTTTAAACATATCTACCGCTATGAATACAAGAATTCCACAAAGGATAGATAGTAAGAGCGCACCATACCAAGTTTCACCTGATGAAGATAAAACATCCCTTCCCTTGGCTAGATAATAAGCATTTTGAGCTATTGCAGTGCCCTTTAGACTTGGAATAGCAAGAAGAGCAGCGCCTAACGAAGCAGCACCTAATAAATTACCAATATACCCTACTAATAGATCTAATGGTTTAGGTCCTTCTTTAACAAATGCATATCCGATTTTACCTGTATAAAGGAACAATCCCGCTCCACATACAGTTAATAGACCAAATGAGAATACAAATGAACCTAAAATCTTTTGCCCTAAAGCGAGACAACATAAATAACCGAGTCCACCTAATCCGATTGCGAACCCTGCTAATATGCCAAGTAAAAATAATTTGACGATTCTATTCATTACGCCTCCAAGAAATTACAAATATCTTTGTAAATTTCTTCTTTATTATCTTCCATTAAAATTTCATGTCTGATTTCTGGATAGAGTATTAATTCAACATTAGTGATGCCCAATTTTTTATACATCTTTGCTAATCTTTCTGGTCCTTTTCCGTAACTACCAACTGGATCATCTTCACCAGCTATAACTAAAATAGGTAAATCCTTACGTATTTTTTGAAGATTCTTTTTAATGAATAACTTTGAATTTCCATCAAGAAGTTCATAATAGAATCCCATTGTTGAGCCATAGCCGCAATAATGGCTACGAGTATATTCTTCAACATTAGCTTTCGATGCACTAACCCAAGCAAATTCAGAATCTGGGAAACGCTTTCTATAGCTTCCAAATGTCAAATTAGCGAATGTAGTTCCTGGTTTATTCCAGTTTTCATCTTTAACTTTAAGTTTTGTAAAGAGAGATCCAAACTTGTATAACAATTTTGCGTTATCACCATTACTACTCATAATGATTGCTTTTACAACATCTTCACTATATCTTTGGATATATGTTTGAACAATGAATGAGCCCATTGAATGACCCATAACATAAACTGGCAAACCATTTTGAGCTTTCAATGTTTCAGCAAGTTTATGAACATTTTCAACAGAAAAAGAGAAAGCACCATGAATGGTCTTACCTAATTTTGCAATCTCACCAGCTGTTTGACCTTGTCCATAGTGGTCAAGGCAAACAACATTGTATCCAAAAGCATTTAAGTATGTAGCAAATTCATCGTAACGACCAGCATATTCTTCCATTCCAGTTACAATAATGAGGTTCTTTGTTGGATTTTCTGTTGTCCAATTAAATCCTCTAAGTGTAATTTCCCCATCGGTTCCTAACATAGAGCAATTAATTTTTGCCATAAATAGTCTCCTTTTCTAATTATTTATCAAAGCCTTTTGGATTTTTACTTTGCCAATTCCATGAGTCACGGCAAGCATCAACAATATTGTATTGTGCTTTAAAGCCAATTTCTTTAAATGCCTTATCTGCGCATGCATAACAAGCATCAACATCACCTGGACGGCGTGGATCAATTTGGTATGGAATCTTGATACCGTTAGCTTCTTCAAAAGCGTGTACTAAATCTAAAACTGAAGTTCCAACACCTGTTCCTAAGTTATAGATAACAAGTCCTGGGTCAGATTCGAGTTTCTTAATTGTTTGAACGTGTCCCATTGCAAGGTCAAGAACGTGAATATAGTCACGTACACCTGTTCCATCATGAGTTTTGTAGTCATTGCCATAAACATGGAGGAATGGGAGTTTACCAACTGCTACTTGAGTAATATATGGCATTAAGTTATTTGGGATACCTTGTGGGTCTTCACCAATTAAACCAGATTGGTGAGCACCAATTGGGTTAAAATAACGGAGTAATGCAATATTCCAAGTTGGATCTTTTTTAGCTAAAGCTTGAAGTTGTAATTCAATTTTGTATTTTGTTTCGCCATATGGATTAGTGACACCACCAATTTCATCAGTTTCAACGAGCGGAACTCTTTTTGGTGTTCCATATACAGTTGCACTTGATGAGAAAACTAAATGTTTAACATTATACTTTTCCATTACTTTAAGTAATGTATCTGTTGATCCATAGTTGTTGTCATAATACATTTGTGGGAATTTAACTGATTCACCAACTGACTTTAAACCAGCAAAGTGAATAGCCCCAAAGAAATTATGAGAAGCGAATACTTTATCTAAAGCTTCTTCATCACAAACATCGAGTTTTACAAATTCAACACGAACACCTGTAATGGTTTCGAGTCTATTTAAAACCTCTTCCTTAGAGTTGACTAAGTTATCAACAATTACTGGCTTATAACCTGCTTTAAGTAATTCGATAACTGTGTGGCTACCAATGTAACCCATCCCACCTGTAACAAGAATTTCTTTCATTTTACCTGCTCCTTAATTCTTTTAATAATAAGTCACTTGTGACTTTAGGATTTACTTTACCGTGTGATTTCTTCATGATTTGTCCAACTAAGAATCCTAATGCTCTATCTTTACCATCTTTAAAGTCTTGGATAGATTGTGGGAATTCATTTAAGACCTCATTTACGAGTTCCATAATAGCGGATTCATCAGAGACTTGAGATGCAATACCAAGTTCTTTCTTAAGAGTTGCTGGATCTTTTCCGGTTTCAAGCATCTTATTGAAAATATCTCTAGCTTGGTTATTTGAAATTTCTTTTGAATCAACCAAAGCAATTAAATCAACGAGATTCTTAGGGGAAATATTAATTTCTCCAATAGCTTTATTTTGCTTATTTAATACTGATGCAATGTCAACGTTAATCCAGTTAGCGAGCATCTTATATGATTTAGTAAGTTTAGCAGCTTCATCGAAGTATTCTGATACTTCTTTTTCATTAACGAGTAATGAAGCATCGTATTCACTTAAACCATATTCATTCATGTATCTATTAACTTTGCTTTCAGCAAGTTCTGGGCATTTTGCAATCGCATCATCAACAAATTCGTTTGATAAGGCAATTGGAGTGATATTTGGTTCTGGGAAATACTTATAGTCAACCGCATCAGTCTTAACACGCATTAAGACAGTTTCACGTTTTTGTTCATCATATCTACGTGTTTCTTGTTGAATGCATTGATTTTGAAGTAAAAGTTTTGATTGTCTTTCAATTTCATAATCAATAGCTTGTTGGATAAATCTTGTTGAGTTAAGGTTTTTAATTTCAACCTTTGTACCAAACTTAGTTGCACCATATGGGCGGAGAGAGATGTTAACATCGCAACGAAGTGATCCTTCTTCCATTTTTCCATCAGATACTCCAGTAAATACAACAATAGAACGAATCTTTTCAACGTATTTTTGTGCTTCTTCACCAGTTCTAATATCTGGGCGAGAAACAATTTCAACAAGTGGGACACCAGCACGGTTATAGTCCACTAATGAGTAATCTCTAAAGTGGTGTTGCATACATGTATCTTCTTCCATGTGGATACGTTCGATTTCAACATGTTTAACTCCACGAGATGTATTTAAATCAAGATAACCATTAGAACCAATTGGTCTAAGGTTTTGGGTGATTTGATAACCCTTTGGAAGGTCACTATAGAAATAGTTCTTACGGTCAAAGTGTAATTCGTGATCAATATCCATATGGAGAGCATTTGCAACACGAATCGCATAAATAACTGCTTCTTTATTAACAACTGGAAGTGTTCCTGGGAAGCCTAAATCAAGAGGTCTACAGCATGTATTTGGTTCTTTACCGAATGCAACAGGAGCGCTTGAGAACATTTTGGTTTTTGTCTTTAATTCAACGTGAATTTCAAGACCAATAACTGCTTCGAAGTTCATATTATTTAACCTCCTTTGCATTTAAACCTTTTAATCCAGTGATAGATTCGATAGCGTCCGCGAGTTGAAGAACTTTTGCGTCTTCAAAAGCACGACCCATAACGTTACCACCAAATGGGAGTTTATCTTTAAGTCCGATTGGGACTGTGATTGATGGAAGACCAGCAAAGTTACCTAATGCTAAATGGTTATCCGCAATCATGTATTCTTCATTTAATCTATCACCACTTTCATCTTTGACAGGTGCTACCTTTGGTGAAGCAGGTGTATAAATGAAATCATAGTTAGCTAAAACAGCGTTAACTGCATTGACAATTTTTCTTCTATTCTTTTGAGCACGTTGGAATAATTCATCTTGGTTTTCTCTCATTAATGCATAGCTTCCAATAACGAATCTACGTTTAATAAGCTCACTAAATCCAGCGGTTCTAGCGTTAAACATAACTTCTTGGTAAGTCTTTCCATCATAATATGGACCAAACTTAATACCATCTAAGTTAGCGTTATTTGATGTAGCTTCTGCACATGAAATAACAAAATATGTAGGGAAAACAGAAGCAAGCATTGTTTGATCTAAACTAACTTCTTCCACTACTACGCCTTTTGCTTTTAAACCTTCAATATTTTTATTGAAAGCATTCATAATATCTTTATCTTTAACAGCTTCATTAATTTCTTTAATGACAGCAACTTTTAATCCTTCGACTGGTTTACCAATTAAACGAACATAGTCTTCAACTTCTCTTGTTGATGATGTTGAGTCGTTTTCATCTCTACCAGATGTAACATTTAATAAATAGCCACAATCTTTAACAGATCTTGTAAAGAAACCAACAGTATCCATTGAAGGAGCAAATGGGAATAATCCATATCTAGAGATTCTTGACCAAGTTGGCTTAAGTCCTACTAAACCAGCATAAGAAGCAGGTTTACGAATTGAGTCACCTGTATCTGAACCTAAAGCATATGGAACAACTGCGTTTGCTGTAACGGCAGCAGAACCACATGAAGAACCACCAATAAGTCTAGTATGTGTTGGATCATATGGGTTATAAGTCATACCTAAATGACCAGATAAACCTGTGCCACCCATTGCAAGTTCATCAAGAGTTGTTTTTCCAATAGGAATCGCACCTTTTGCTAATAATTTTTCAACAACAGTTGCAGTAAATACTGGGACATATCCATTTAAAATATTGCTACTTCCAGTTGTTGGAACATCTTTTGTAGAGAAATTATCTTTGATTGCAAAAGGAATACCCCAAAGAGGATTATCAACTTCAGGTTCACCTAATTTTGAAGCATATTCCAATGCTTCTTTTTCCATAATGTATTCAAAAGCGTTGTTGTTGTCAGCCTTTGCAAGCTCAATAGCTTCTTTAGTTAACTCTAAAGGAGTAACTTCCTTATTTACTAATAAAGCATGGAGCTCATCAATTGTTAAATTCATGTATTTCATATTAGAGCACCACCTTTGGAAGTTTGATTTGTCCATCTTGCTTATTATTAGCGTTCTTAATTGTTTCTTCTTTTGTTAAAGGAGTTGTTGGTTCATCCTCTCTTAAAAATGTAGTTGTGCATTCAAATGGGAAAACCATTGGTTCATATTCATCGACTAATGGATCTTCACCAATAAGAGTCATTTGTTTTGTGACAATATCGAATTCGCTTAATAATGTGTCGTATTCTTCTTCTGTCATATCGAATAGAAGTCTATTCGCTGCGTCTTTTAGTACGTCTTTGTTATATTCTTTCATAACGTCACCTACCTATATACCAGTGATATATTATCACTACTAATCATTAATTGAGTTAAGAATTTCTACAAATTCTTCTTCATCCATTGTTCTAACACCTAAATCGTGAGCCTTATCTAACTTTGAACCAGCTTCAACGCCATAGATTACAATTGATGTTTTCTTTGATACAGAACCAGATACTTTAGCACCTAAATCCTCAAGGATTTGTGTTGCTTCGGTTCTTCCATAATGTGATAAGGTTCCAGTAAGAACAATGGTTTTACCATTGAAGAAGTTATTTTCGTTAGCAACAACCTTACCTAAGTATTTAAAGTTGAGGCCTAATTCTTTTAATTTGTAAATTAATTCTTTGTTATATTCGTTAGCGAAGTATTCAACGATTGAACGCGCAACAACTGGTCCAACATCTGGGATTGCCATTAAGTCTTCTTCAGTTAAATTAAAGAAAGCTTCTAAATCTAAATATTTCTTAGATAAAGTTTTTGCCATCTTTTCCCCCACTTCTTTGATACCTAAACCAAAGAGTAAACGTTCAAGAGAATTGCCTTTTGATTTTTCAATCGCTGCAATAAGGTTATCGACTGATTTGTCTTTCCATCCGTCGATAGCGATAATATCATCACGATATTCTGCAACATGATAAATTGATGAGATATCTGCGATGAATCCTTCATTAAAGAATTCTTCAACAATCTTATCTCCTAATCCATCAATATCCATTGCGTTTCTTGAAGCAAAATGAATCATTCCTTCAATCTTTTTGGCCGCACAATTTGGGTTAGCACAGAAGTGCATTGCGTCTTTTCTTACAAGTGGTCCACCACAAACTGGGCAAGTATCAATCATCTTAAATGGAACTTCTTCGCCAGTTCTTCTTTCTGGAAGAGCACGGACTACTTCAGGGATAACATCGCCTGCTTTTCTAAGAATAATGTAATCACCAATCATTAAACCTTTTTCATTAACAAAGTCTTCATTATGAAGGGTTGCTCTTTGAACTGTTGATCCAGCAACCTTAGTTGGTTTAATAACGGCGTTTGGAGTAATCTTACCAGTTCTACCAACCGTGAAGATGATATCTTCAAGTTTTGTGACTACTTCTTCTGGTGGGAATTTATATGCGATAGCCCACTTAGGAGTTTTAGCGGTATAACCGATAATGTCATATAAATCGATGTTATTAACTTTAATAACAATACCATCAATATCGTAATCTAATGTTGGACGAATTTCGGTATATTCTTCGATGTATTTAAGGACTTCATCAATGCCATTACAAATACGTCTTTCTTTATTGGTTCTGAAACCAATTGATTCAATATAATCAAGAGCATCACTATGTTTCTTAAAACCAAGTTCATCAGCGTTAACAAGATAATACCAGAACGCTTGAAGCTTTCTTGATGCTGCAATAGATGAGTCTAATTGTCTAATTGAACCTGCTGCTGCATTTCTACAGTTAGCAAATAAAGGTTCGCCACTTTCTTCTCTTTGTTTATTTAAAGTTTCAAGCGATTTCTTAGGCATATAAACTTCACCACGAACTTCAAATGGAGAAGTTTGTTTAACTGATGTTGGAATTGATTTAATAGTGATTACATTACTTGTAACATCTTCACCTTCATTACCATCACCACGTGTAGCAGCGTAGTTTAATGAACCATCAACATAATCAAGTGACATGGCAAGACCATCAATTTTCATCTCACACATGTATTCAATTTCATCTTCACCAGATAATTCCCTTACTTGTTCATCAAAGTGTCTTAAGTCAGCTTCGTTAAAAGCATTTGCTAAAGAAAGCATTAAACGTTTATGTTTAATCTTTTGAAATTCGGAAAGAACCTTACCTCCAACTCTTTGAGTTGGTGAATAAGGTGTAATTAATTCAGGATATTCTTTTTCGATAGCGATTAACTCTTGCATTAAGCGGTCGTATTCACTATCAGGAACACTTGGATTATCTAAGACATAATATTCATAGTTATATCTTTCAAGTGTCTTGGTAATTTCTTCTACTCGTTCTTTAGGTGTCATGCGTCAAATCCTCCTTGATCACGATGAAGCATTTTATGATTAGAAAGAATTGATTTTCTTCCTGCGGTTTCGAAGTCAATTTGAATAATGGTGTCATCGATAATGCTTGTAACGACACCTTTACCAAATTTATCGTGTGTTACTTTATCTCCAACTCTCCAATCCTTAATACCATTTTCTTGAGGTTTTGGAATAGAGATTTCTTCTCCTTGTTCTAAGAAATCAAAACTAAATTTCTTTGGAGTAGGTGGAGTTTGATAACTTCTATTAGTTTGTTGATAAGGGATTTCTTTACTTAATCCAGCTTCCTTAATGAATTGTGATTCAGTACCTTCTGAGCCCAAGATATATGAATAAGATTTGTTTGAAGAGATATAAAGATGTTCTTTTGCACGAGTAAATGCGACATAACAAAGTCTTCTTTCTTCTTCTAGTCCATCATCGCCAGATTCCATTGTTGTTCTATCGCTTGGGAAAACACCTTGATTTAAACCAATGACAAATACATATTTATATTCAAGTCCCTTCGCAATATGCACTGTCATAAATGATACATGTTCTCCATCATCAACTTCATCTTGTGAAGTTTGAAGAGCAGCGTTTTCAAGATAAGCTTGGAAATCAGAATCAGGATTATTCTTAACAAAGTTAAGGATATCATCAAATAAAGATTGAACGTTTTTGAATCTATCTTCGCCCTCTTCTTCATCTTCTTTTAAGTAGTCATAATAACCAATATCTTCGATGAAAGCTTGTAAGATTGTTGGATAGGCCTCTAATTTTTCATTTAGCTTAACCTTTACAGCTTCAATCTTTTCAATAAGTGTATTTAAGGCAAGAATATGCTTAGTTTTTAATAAAGTATCATAGTTTTGAATGTTTGAGACATATTCATAGAATGATAATTTAGCGTCGTCCTTTTCAGCTTCTAAATTTGATAAAGTCTTATCACCAATTTCACGCTTAGGGACATTAACAATTCTTTTAAAACTTAAATCATCTTTTGGATTGTAAATTAAATTAAAATACGCGAGAACGTCCTTAATTTCTTTTCTTTGGAAGAATTTAACACCACCATAAATCTTGTATGGAAGTCTTTTTGCCATGAAAGCTTTTTCAACTGGTTGAGTTAAATATAAGGCACGATAAAGAATGAGAACATCACTATATTTAAAGTTGTGATTAATTCTCTTAAGTATTTCAATTTTTGAGGCAATATTGCTAGCTTCAGTTTCTCTACTAAAACAACTTTGGTATTGAACTTTGTCTCCACCAGCGTTTGAAGTAAATAAATCTTTAGGAACTCTTTTTTTATTATAGGCAATTAACTTATTCGCACAGTCCAAAATATTTTGTGTTGAACGATAGTTTTCATTAAGAATGATTGTTTCAGCGCCTGGGAAAGTTAGTTCATATTTTAAAATGATATCTTGATTAGCGCCTCTCCATGTATAAATAGTTTGGTCAGGATCACCAACAACATAAAGATTTGTTGTTTCATTCATTAAAAGCTTAACAAGTTTAAATTGAACATCGTTAGTGTCTTGGAACTCATCAATTAAAATGTTTGAAAATTTTCTTTGCCACTTTTCTCTAACACTTGGGCATTCTTCTAATACAATGATGGTCTTAAGAAGCAAGTCATCAAAGTCAACTTTGTTCATTTTATCTTTTTCATCTTCGTAAAGATGGTAGATTTTTAAACATTCTTCATCTTCAGGAGCGTGATGTTTCTTTAAAATTACGTCCTCTGGATAAACCCCTGAACATTTGTAATGTGCGATAAAACTTAATGAACTTTTAACAATAGGATCATTTTTCTTTTTACCGAGTTTAACTGCGATATCTTTAATCATCTTTTCTTGATCTTCATCATCGATGATTTGGAAATCAATTGAATAACCAATGTTATCAATTTCTTGTCTTAAAAAACGTGCGCAGAAACTATGGAATGTAGAAATTTGAAGATGGCCCTTGGCTTGTGGCACTAAATTAACTGCTCTTTCTTTCATTTCTCCAGCAGCTTTGTTTGTGAATGTAATTGCTAAAAGAGAAGATGGTCTATAACCAAGTTCTCCAATTAAATACGCGATACGATAAGTAAGCGTTCTTGTTTTTCCCGATCCAGCCCCAGCAACAACACGAACATATTTTGAAGTTGTTGAAACAGCTTGATATTGCTTGTCATTAAGAAGTTTTTCGTAGTCCATAATTAAAAATATATTACTGTGTAATATTCTAACATAAGGACGATATTTATTAAATCTTAATTGATTAAAGATTTAAGGTTTTCTTAATAGAGGTTACTCCTAAGTCGTTAACCACCACTTGATGATTTTGTAATATAGCAAGCGAAGGAAATCCTGCGATTACAAATTGTTCGCAAGAAGTCGCACCAATTGAAGTTGAAGTATCTTGTTTATAGTTAAATTCAGTTGATTCTTCACAAAAATAAATTGTCTTTGTTGTTTCTAATGCACACGGAATAATTTCATCTTTGAATTCGTTACAGTGAGAGCAAGTTAACGAATAGAAATAGACATAATAAAAATCTTCTGGCATAGAAAAAATTTGATTCCATTTAATGGTTTTATCACTAACTTCGTTATAGTTATGTTTTGTTTCAATGCTTGAAACGCTATTGGTTGGTTGTGTTGTGTTTTTTTCTCCAAACGAAAAATCGCAGCCAGCAAGTAGCAATGCACATGATGATAGTAAGATTATTTTTTTCATACTCATATCTCCTTTTATTATAAATAGGTAGGTTTTAGAAAAAAATGACAAAAATAATAAAACATTGGGAATAAATTCCTATTTTTCTTCTATAATTTAGTTATGTATTTGTTTAGTAAAAAGGAAACCCTTATTCAAAACATCACTTTTATGGCGATAATGGCAGCGATCAATATTGTCATTTCAGTCATATCTACACTTATAGGAGCGGTCGTTCCTATCGTGTCTGTTTTCTTTATTATTATTCTTCCTTTAACTTCTACTGTCGTTACTTTATTCTGCAAAAATAGATACTATCCAATCTACGCGGTTGCAACGATAGGATTATCAATGGTTGCCACTATGTGGAACATGGAATACACAATCTTCTATGTTGTCCCATCAATAATAACCGGTTTTATTTTTGGTTTACTCTCAAAGAAGAAAGTAAACGGAATATATTCAATCGCGATAGCGGCATTTCTTCAAACCGGAATTACCTATGCCCTTATTCCTTTATTAAATGTAATATATGCAACAAACTTTATTGAGACCGCAAAAACATTGTTTAATGTTGGGCCTGAATCATATGTAAATTACTTCATCCCAACTATCATTTTCGCCATTTCATTAATCCAAGTTGGTTTATCTTATATTGTCATCGCCAATGAGATTAGAAGAATGAATATAGAACCTGCTCAAAATATTAAAAATAACTGGGTTCTACCGCTAATTTCTGTCGGTTTCTTATTCATTGCATTAGGGTTTACTTTCCGCTATTTAAGTGGCGCTTTTGTGGCGATTTTCATTAGTTTATATTTCACAATTGCATCATTTGTTGTTTTCATAAAATCAAAACTCATTCCATCACTAATTGTGTTGGGTGGAAGTGTGATTTTATCCATTATTTTATTTGCAGTGTTTTACCCAATGATTAATGATCCAACAAGTTTTGTTTTGATTGGTTTATTCCCTCTAACAAACAATATTAGTATTATTATTGTTTCTTTCTTGATTAAGAAATAATCTAAAAGTAAAATAAATACCACAAGGAAATAAAAATGACGGAATTTTTAAAAACATTTGGTAAAGGTGTATTGTATGTGGTTTTACTACCATTCATACTTCTTTTCGTTGTTATTTATATGGTTTATCTTTTAATCTCATTCCTTATTATGGGAATTAAAAGTGCGATTGTTTTCTTTACTGGTGGTGACCCATTAGGAGACTTGCCAGAAGATAAAGAAGCTAAAAAGATTCTTGAAGGTAAACAAAAAGCACTTGAAGAAACAGCTAATCAACCAGTTCAAAATAACACCACTACAAATAATACAAGCACAGTTATTAACCAAAGTATTTATGTTAATCCAAATGATTTAGCAGCGTTTTTTGCACAACAAGCTGCTCAACAAAATCAACAAATTCCTAACCCTACTCAACCACAAGCAATCGATGCTCAACCTGAGCCTTTATTTTTAGAATCTACTGCGGAAGGAGTAAATGATGATGAACCTTTTAATGATTCAATTAACAGACAATGATAAGCGTTTAATCATTTGTTTACTCCTCGCCTTCGTTCTTCTCTTTGTCTTCGCGGGATTCTTAGGAATACTTGTTAAAAAGATTATGAGATTCCAAGGCAAAAAAGCTGATGATATGCTTTATAACGTTGTTACTACTGGAGTTATTAATAAACCAAATAAACTTCGTAGATATGGTTATAGAAAGAATATTAGATACTTCTTTAAGAAGTCTTGGATTCCTGTGGTAATCCTTGCATCAGGCGCTGCTATCTACTTTATATGTTCTGCTTCTTATGGACATTTAATTAATCTTCATGATTATGGCACTGCTGTCGGAGAAGAAGTTGTAACTAAAGGTGGAGAAGGATGGACTACATTATTCTTCATTTATAATCTTAAAGATCCTCGGTATGGAGTATTCTTCGGAATGAAGTTAATATCTGGTTTCCCATTACTAGCTAAACCTCACTTTGAAGTTAAAGCCATTCCAGCATATATCTTCTTCTTCACAATGATCATTGGAGGAATTTGGTTCTTTGTATGTGTTCAAGCATATATCGCAAGAGACTTTAGAATTTGGAAATTGTCAAAAACTGTCTTTAATAAATCACTTGAAGATGTTACTGGAAATGATCTCCCATTAACAAAAGGAGGAGCCTCTGTTGACCAAGTGGTCAAGACTCCTACCTCAAATACTTCCAACATTAATGATAATGAAAATGTGCAACAATAAAGACTCTCTGAATTAAGGGAAAATGCCCCAAACACTAAAAAGCTACAGATTTAAATAGAAATAAGAATGATATGAAGAAAAGAACTGAACCCAATGCCCGTATTTCTATTTAGTTTACTTGGCCAGCAAAGATTGTATGGGTATTTGCAAAGTTATTTAACTTTTTTTGCCCATTCTCTAATAGATATAAGTCCATATTCCGACGGGAGATAGATTTCTTTTCTATCTACACTCTCGAGTGAACAAATTGGAAAAGAACCTCCATCAAAATAAATATGGGGGCATATTCTTATAAAGGTTTTGCTCTTGCCGCTAAAATCAAAACCATTATTAATAGAAATATCATACATATCTTTAGTGATAAAACCACCAATCAAGTTCCTGTCCATGTATGATATTGAGTTAAAACCAATATAGCACACCGTTTCAGTAACATTGAAATTTGTAATTTCAACAACGCAGCCAATATAATTAGCAACGTTAGAATACTCTTCAATCATTTTTGTCTTCCAATTCCCACAAGAACCAAGAATTGAAATAAACAAAAATGGAATAACAATATTTTTAATTTTCATAATTACTCCTAAAGAAAGAAAAACCAAGAAATTGGTATTGGGCCAAATAGACCAGCAACTATAAGTTGAGCTATAGCCTTAGATCTTTCGCCAATTGTATGTGCATGATCACCAACAGATGCCCCGCCAAACATATCTGCCATAGTTTCAATGGGGCGATCATAATAATTATTGTAATTCCCAAACATTTTCCAAGATGGCAAACCAACATTGATTAGGTAACTGATCGGCCCTAAAATCATTTGCTGATATGTGTGTCCATACTCATGTTTTAATATTTGGCTTGGAACATCGTCATCTCTATATTCAGTATTTTTATCCAAAAGAATAAACGTAAAAGTTCCCGAGCGTTCTCTATGGTCCATAAATACTGGAATGCCCTTATAAAATGACACGGCAGACGCGCTTAAAACCTTACTTTCATTTGAATTGAAAGGATTCCATCCGATAGCATTCATATCCTCTCTTACATCTTTGTTCCAGATGGCCGCAAATGCTATATCCGCGTAGCAGCCTGCCGAAGTCACCATTTGAGCCACAAGTCCTCCTATAGGGGTGAACAATAGAGGAAACGTAATCAATAAACCAAATAAGACAGCAGAATGTCCTGAAGGGTCACAGTAGTTCACTGGATCATTATTACAGTATGCATAAAGGTTTAATCCATTAATCTTTGATGAATTTAAATAATCCACACTATCAGGACTTATGAATCTACAAATATCGGGATCATAATATCTTGAATTTAGATAATATAATTCCGTTTCAAAATCATAATAATATTCTTTATAGATATATGGGTTGATGCTTCCTAGTGATGTTGATAAAGAACCAGTGGCGCTTATAAGTTTTCCATAAGGGTCATACTCATAATTTACTACTTCATTTCCATTAATATCAATGATTTTATAAATGATTCCTAAAAGATTTTTAATATAGAAATATTGATTATTATTGTAAATAAATCCATATAGACCCAATGAGTCCCTTAGGAAGGTTATTTCTTGAGTAGAATTATTATCTGTTTTTACTTGTTTAACTAAATTATTGTTTAAATCATAATAATATGAATATGTTGTAATGTCATCACCTTGAACAATAATCTTTTTGGTTCTTAGATTGTTATAGTTATATTCGAAAGATATTTGTTTATCATTTTCTATTTCATATGTCTTAAGGTTTCTTCCTTGATATGAAAGAGTGATAGCTGTCTCGTTATCGGTAATTTGACTAACAAATAATGGGTTACTAGCAAAATAAGTAAAACTCTTAGAACCAGCTTGAGATAATCTATCAAGAAGCACATTATCATAAGTAAAATCAATTAACTCACCATCAATAGTCTTTTTTATGATATTACCTCTATCATTGTATTCATAGGAATATATATGTGTGCCTATGGATGCATTAGATAATTGGAAGTTTTCATCATATGCAAAAGAATTACGAAGTCGATCATTCATTGATATAACTCTTCCTAACACATCGTAGGAATATGTTTCAACGAATGTTAATTCGCTGGTTTCTTTTCTTATCATTGAGATTCTTTCTTTTTTATTATTTTGTTCATCTCTTTGATAAGTATATGTTGAATCTACAATAACACTACTATCATTAAGCATTTGTTCTTTTTGAATTAGATTAAGGGAATTACAAAAAGATACATGTCTAGCATTGTTTTTGAATTTATTAATAAATGAACTAATTTGAGATAATGGAATAACATTATTAGCAAAACATAGATCTTTGATATATGACTTTCCGCTTGGGATAGTTACCGCTACTAAAGAAGAGGTTGTAGCATTTAATAAAACAATTGCAGAAACTCCATCAAGATAAATAGCAAGATTACATTTAGTAGATGTTACAAATGAATAAGTAGCAACTATTGAATAATACTTATTCTGAGAGAATGTTGATGTACTAGTTCTAGTTGTAGTGCCCACTTTTAAATATAATTTTCTTTGATTATTTATACCTATTTCTAAAATACCAAGTTTGATAAAGGCTTGATTTGCATCTAATGGTTTAACGAAAAATGAAGCGGTTCCATTTGAATATCGTGAAATTGTATATTTCAATGTTTTATTAAATGTTGAATATACATATCTCATTATTGATTTATCAAACACAAAATCACCGTCTTCGTCTCTATTAGTTGATGGATATGTTATTGATAAAGGTTTCTTCCCAAACGAAGAATTATAGGTTTTATCAAATGAAAAATATTCATAATTAGATAACGGTAAGGTTGATGATGTTGTTATTGCTGGGTAATGAACACTACCAAATAAATTATCACTTTGCTTTTGGATGATTTTTCTATAATTGTTATAAATTTCAATTATTGTTTGATTATCAAAACAATGGTCACATGTATTTAAAATTAGCCCGAATAGTTCAGTCCCTTCGCCAATTTTTAAATCGTTAATGGAATAAATGTTTTGATAATTTAATGAAAGCACTACGCTTCCGTCAACAATAAGTTGAACAGAATTGCTTGCATCACCAATATTGATAGCCACTATATGGGTACAGCCATCAACGAATGAAGTGGATGATGATGTGGTCAATCCTCCAATTATTAATCTTGTATAAGATTCTGAAAACAGAATAGTAATTTGGTATACATTAAAACCTATTTCGATATAATCTCCATCTTTGATGCTTTTGTATATTAACAATGTTTGTATTGGCTCACCCAAAATACCAAGTTCAAAAAAATAAAAAGTATCACTCAACAATTTAACATATGACATTGTTCCTAAACAATTATATTCGATTCCATCATTATAATTATTGTTTAAAGATAAATCTCCGCTAATTGAATTGATTAAAGCTGATGAACCATCAACTAGATTTCCATCAACGGTTTCCAATTTTCTTCTTCTAAAAAATGTTGAATATTCTGATGTTGCAATTAATTCATTAACCAAGTCAGCATAATCATTTGAAGTATTATTCGATGTTTCGCTTATAATTAAATTCGAATTAGCTATATCGATGTTTTGAAATAATTGATTTGTTCTATAGTCAATAATGTTCCTCTTGGTATATTCACTATTTGAAATTGTTTTTATATTTGAAAACTCATCATAGATAAAAGCATCTTCATTAATACTAGTTACTCTTCCGAAATAATCATCATATGTATATTGAATAAAATCTTCATTGTTATATTGAATAGTTGATATTCTATTTTTGTTATCATAACTAAAAGAATATGTTCCATTTAGATATTGTTTTGTCACTACTCTTTTTAATGAATCATAAGTATATGAAACCAGAAAAGTGTTGTAATAAGAAACCGAACTCAAAAGGTGGTTATCATACGTATAACTGTAGTTGTTTAATGATGTAATATCGTTGTTGCTATTATAATTGTATGAAAAATTTTGGTAACCGTTGATACTTTGTGATAGCAGCAAGCATCTACCATTGTAAGAATATGTGTTTGATAAAAATGGATATTCTTCGTCAGTTTCATATATTTTATTTGTTATCAGCAAGCCAGCGTTATTTATTTGATATAAATTATTTATCTCGTTCTCGTTTTGGATAGTTGTGTTACTATTTGGATAAGTAATGCTTTTAACCTTTTTATAATTATCACCAATAAACGTTGATGAAATTAAACGATTATTAGAATCATAGCTATACTCAGTCGTATTTCCAAATAAATCTGATTGATAAATGAGTTGTGATTTGTCATTGTAAGACGCTACCGAATTTCCATCTCCAATAGGAGTACCTTTATCATTATAAAAAATATATTGAGGGACACCTTTTGTTAAAGATGACACCAATTTGTTGTTTTGGTAATTATATGTATCAGCTAAACAGCATACATATGCATCAATATAAAGATATATTCTTGAATAAAATCCCCTAGCAATTACTTCAACTTCAAAATAATCATAATCAACATCAGTAACTGCTGAAAGCACCGCTAAACGCCAAACATCCGTAACAGAATCTCCATATGATATAGTAGGAGATGTTGTTAGTAATTTTCTTCCGGATGAAGTGTAGAAATTGATTGTGAAATTTACATACCCAAAAAAATCATCAAAATCATATAATTGATAATAAATTACAGTAGAAACAGGCTCTCCTTTTCTACCTTTATAATCAAATCTTTTTGTAAGTTTTTCAGTTTCATCAAACTCAAACACAATCCCTCTTTCGTTTTGATAAATTGGAAGAGGATAAGTATTTAATGTTTCGTCGTTAATAAGTGTTGAATCATTTTGGTAAATAACATAATTTGTTAATCTACCACCTATTTTATTTGGTTCATTATAAATGTGGGAGTTTACTATTAATTTATTATTATCAAAAGCATAATAATTAATGCTATTGTCTTTTAATATTTCATAAATTAAACCATTATAAAATTTATATGTTGTAACCTCACCATATGGAGTAGTCACTGTTGATTCATTATCACTAATAACAATTGATGTCGATAAACCATATTCATCGGTATACTCGTAACCAGTTAATAAATATTTCATTAAAGAAACAACTTGCCCAGAATTAACATCTGTAATTGATATTTGTTGATTGGTGAATGTAAAAGAATAATTCCAAATATTTTGGATTTTATTAAAAGAAATACTTTGAAGGATATTGTTTGAATAATTAATTCCAGAAGAATATATAACTTCATTATTCCTATAAATATCAATATATGTATGATTTTGTTCATACGT
>JAKSVY010000031.1 GCA_024413875.1 Bacilli bacterium | reverse complement strand
AATTTCCTTCTTTTACGTAATCAAGCATTAGATAAAGGTAGCTTTGTTGTTAATGGTAAGACTATTGTTCCACTTGAAAACCCAGATAACTCATTATTCTTATTAGCAGTTAATTCACAAAACATTTCCATGTCAGCATGTTTTGAATTAACAAAAGATAGAAAGAAAGAAGATATCAAAAATATCCAACAAGAACTTATCGCTTTACGTGATTTACCATTAAACACTAATAACGATAAGCTTGCTAAGTTAGATAAGATTTTTACAATCTTAGAACAACATCAAGCCGCGTATGTCTTAATCAATAAAGGTAATGATATTAATAAATCAAATCTCAATTTAATTGAACTTGTATTAGTCGATCACTCAAGTGATTTGACAATTATCACTTTAGATTCTAAAGATTCTGTTAAACAAGTTAATGCTGAACAAGATGAATTGGATCCAATTCGCAAAACCAATGTTCAACCTAATCAACCAGTTTCAGCTAATCCAATTTCTAGAGAGGAACAACCTGTTCTTGCAAAACAACCAGTTTATGTAGAGCCAGTTGAGGAAGATCCATCTTTCTATGACTACATTGAAATTGGCGGTGAACATCCCGGTATCTTTAGACATGTAACAAAGAAACCTAAAAAAGAAAAGAAGTTGTTTAATTTTGAATCAAAACCAAAACAACCTACCACTCTAAAACAAAAAGAAGAGAAACCAAAACAAAGATTCTCTAATGATGAAAAGATTGCATTTGATTTTAATTACATCAAAAAGTTAATGAAGAAAGAATGGTCTTCATTCTTGTTTGTTGTTTATGGAGCATTATCAACTGTGTTCTTCGCTCTTGTAACTCCATTCCAATTTGCATACAACAAGGCAAATATACTTCTCCCAGTAATTTTCTTAGTTGGTTCATTATTATGCTTCTTGGTTTCAGTATTAATCATTGCCTCTTTATATGCATTCATGGATAAAGAAGTGATTAGTAAAAAGAGATATGTTTACACAACCGCATTTACAGAAATATTTACGATAATGGGTGTAATCTTAGCGTTTGTATTATTGGTTGTTCTTAAGAAAGTTGGCATCCTTATTGATGAATCGGTTGATAAACCATACAAATCTTCATTTGTTATTGTAGGTATTATCTTTACCTTATTAATTGTTGTAACTCCATTCATTGTCAAATATCTTAGACAATTTGGAAACAAAATTAAGTCGATCTTTAAAAAAGAATAAATATAAATATTTATAAGCACAAAAAACAAAATTGTTGCTTTAAAATATAAATCTTATTTTCAATAGTGTATAATAACACTATACCATTTATTTAGGAGGGTTAAAAAATGGAAGAAAAAGAAGTCGTTGTTGAAGAAGTAGTTGAAGAAACAGCTGCTGAAGAAGCTGATGTAGCTGAAGCTCCAGTTGCAACAGAAGACACAACATCTAAACCAGCAATGGAAGTTCCAGGAAACAAGTTTGCTTTAATCGCATTCATCCTTACAGTTGTTGGCCTTAGCTTCGCTCTTGGTACAGTTACTGGTCTTGTTGGTATGGTCCTTGGCATTGTTGGATTAGCAATGCTCAAAAAGGCTGCTGCTGATCGTAAGCCATTCTCTGTATTCCAAAAGATTGCTAAGCCACTTGGCATTGTTTCAATTATTGTTGGTGTTGTAGCATTCTCATTATGGCTTATTATTGCTGTTCTTGTTCCAGTAATTGCAGAATTAGTCAGCCAAGCAGGCGATGCTTTAAACAGTGCATACTCACTTGCTTTATTTGCTTTATAATTGATTGAGTAAACAAAAAATAATTGAACCACGTGGAAACGTGGTTCTTTTATTTTATGAAAGTGATATTATTTAGTTATGGAAGACGAAAAAATTATAGACGCAGAAGTTATTAGTGAAACAACAAGAAAGAAAGCTTTTGATGTTGAAGGCAACAAAACATCATTAGCGGCTTTTATTATTGCTGATATTGCGATTGATCTTTGCTTATCTTTTTATTTATCGATTATCGGTTTAATCATGTGTATTGTCGCAATGGTTCTTGTTACCGGAGAAAGTCAACCAGATAGAAATCCTTTTAAAATTTTTAACAAGATCACATCTGTGTTATCCATTATTGGAATGGTGATAGGTGGCATTCTTACAATAATATTAGGCCTTGTAATATTTGCAGTAATATAAAAACTAACCCAGCGGTTAGTTTTTTGTTAGAAGTGAATTTCAAGATCTACAAGATCATCATAGAAGTCTTTTTCGTGGGAGATAATGATAACTACACCTGGATATTTTTTAATAGCATCCCAAAGTGCTTCTTTAGCTTTTTGATCAAGGTGGTTGGTAGGTTCGTCGAACACTAACATATTTGCTTTTTTAAGCATCATACGGGCTAGCATTGTTTTAGCAACTTCTCCGCCTGAGAGTTTATTCATTTCTCTAATCGCAAGATTATTTTTAACTCCCGCTCCGCCAAGAATTGTTCTAAGTTCTAATGGAGTTTTATCTGGATAGATTTGTTTTAAATATTCAACAGGTGTTAATGACTTATCAACATCTTCATCTTGCGAGAAATAATTGATAGTGGTGCCACTAATGATTTTATATGTTCCTGAAATAGCAGGAATCTTTCCTAGAATAGTTTTGATAAATGTTGTTTTACCAATTCCGTTTTTACCTAAGATAGCGATGTGCATATGCTTTTTAACAAGCATTGAAATTGGTGGAAGAGGTAACTTCTTGCCGTTATATCCAATTTCTAAATTATTTACATCTAGGACTCTTTCTCCACAATCACCAGTGAATGGGAAGTTGTAGTGAACTTTTATTTCATCATTACTTGGGGCATCCATTCTTTCGAGATGTTCAAGCCTTGCTCTATGTGATTTAGCCGCCATTGCAGAAGTGGCTCTAACGATGTTTTTCGCAATAAACTCTTCTTCTTTTTTAATATAGCGTTGTTGAGCAGCGTAGTTTTTCTCATATTGTTCTTTAATAACTTCATGTTGAGATAAGAAGAAATCAAAATCGCCTTTATATCTTGTGATTTCTTTATTCTCCAAGCAGAAGACTACGTTAGCGATTTCTTTTAAGAATGCGTGGTCATGTGAGACTACTAAAAAGGCGTTAGGGTAGTTAGTAAGATAATCCGCTAACCACTTAACATGTTGTTGATCTAAGAAGTTAGTAGGTTCATCAAGGATAAGAACATCTTTTTCTTCAAGAAGCATTCTAGCAAGATAGATTTTTTCTCTTTCTCCACTTGAAAGCTCTCTTAAAAGAGAATCTCCACGAGAAGAACGAATTCCTAAACCTTCTTTAATTGAATTGATTTTTACACTTAGTGAATAGAAATCACTCATCATTAATTCATCTTGAATCTTTTGAGCTTTTTCTAAGTATTTAATAATATTTGCTTCACTTTCATCTGGGTTAGCAGACTTTTCATATAATGAATTCATTTCTGCTTCTTTTCTAAACATTGGAGCGAAGACACCATAAAGATATTCATCAACACGAGAATCTAATGATGCTGATAATTTTTGATCAAGGTAGGCATATGTAATATGTCCTTCCCAAGTAACTGTTCCAGCATCAGGTACAATGTTTTTAGTGATGATATTAAGTAATGTTGTTTTACCAGTTCCGTTAACACCAACCAAGCAAGCGTGTTCATTTGGGTTAAGCTGAAAATTAAGGCCCTTATAAAGTTCCTTATCTTGGTAATTAAACTTAACATCTTTAACTGTAAAAACCGCCATGCATAAAGTGTATAGTAAAATAAAGAAAAAGACCAACAAATATTGTTGGCCTTATCAATTATGATTTGAATGTAAAGTCTTCTGTATATACTTTTGAAACAGAACCCTTTAATTTCATAGTGTATGTTTCACCAGTTTCCTCTTCTAATTTATACTTATATTTTCCGCTTGCACCTGTCCACGAGCAATTCTTATAGTTAGCAAAAGTAGTGTAAGTTATGTAGGACTTTTCTAAGATATATTGTAGAGTATAAACGATTGTTCCTTCAATGTCGGTGTAACCAAGAGTTTTTGAAATAGTATTCTCATAATCTTCTGTTAAAGTGATAGTGAATACATTACCTTTAGCGTAGAATTTATAATCTCCATTCTTGAATTGGATAGGGAATAAAAGTGGTTCATATGCTGCAAGATACATTGAATAGATATTCATGTAAAAACCAGCAAGATAACTATCGTTTAAAGCTGCTAAAGAAACTGAAGTTACAGCATTTTCAGAATATGTTTTATTAACTAAATCGAATGAGTAGACTTTATTTTGGTATTTTTGATATTGCGAACTTTGCTCGTGGTCAGAGTAATTATTTCCATTTGGAGATTTTGTTGTTTGAGAACCAGTTATTGTTTTTTTGTAAGTATTGTTATCAATATCATAAATGATAGTAGCGTTATCTTTTTCGTTTTTAGAAGATTTCAACGTGTTCTTTTCTTCAATAGACTTTGTTGTTTTCTTTAAAGTGTCTTGCTTTCTATATTTAAGGGTAAACGAAGTCTTTAATGCCTTTTCTCCTTCTAGGGAATAATTAGAAAAAATACCATCATTAAAATCACCTAAATTCTCTTCATAACTTTGAACGTATTTCTCCGCCCATTCTGAAGCAGTGATTTCATCACCTTTACTCTTGATAGCAAAAGAAACAGCGTTACAACTAGAAAGAGCGGTAACTGATGTTGTTAGTAAAATTACACCTAAAACTAATTTTGTTTTCATAATCCTTAAATACTTTATACTATCAAATTCTATTTTCAATTAAATTGTAAAGGTTTAAACCTTTTTGTTCAATAATAGAAATCTATTTATATTGTTTATATAGAAATATAAGACTAAAATAATGATATGTTCACTTTGTTAAGAAGATTGTTCATTAAGAACTATAAAGATGTTTTGAATCCCGTTGTTAGGGAAAAGCACGGTAAACTCGCTGCTGGTTTTGGTATTTTTTCAAATACTATCTTAGTGGTTATTAAATTGGTGTTTGGTATTATCGCTAAATCTATTTCTATGATTGGTGACTCTATCAATAACTTAAGTGATGGTGCTAACTCACTTATCACATTAATTGGTTTTAAAATGGCATCAAAGCCAGCTGATAAAGAACACCCATTTGGCCATCAAAGAATTGAATATATTACTGGGTTAATTGTTTCAATTATTGTCGTTGCTTTAGGCATTGTTCTTGGATATGAATCAGTTATGAAATTAATTAATCCGGAAGTAACTAATCACACGATTGTGTCTATAGTTATTTTAGGTGTTGCTATCTTGATTAAGATAGTTCAAGCAATCTTTAATTTTAGAGTTGCTAAGCTAATCAATTCAGTCACCATTAAAGCAGTAGGCGTTGATTCGTTAACCGATTCAATTGCTACTGGTTTACTTCTAGTAACCGCGCTCATTTCATATTTTGTTCATGATTCATGGACAATGTATCTTGATGGTGCGATGGGTGTTTTGATTGCCTTGTTTGTTGCATATTCAGGTATTAAGATGATTAAAGAAACAAGCAGTCCATTAATTGGTGAATCAACTTCATTTGAGTCTATCAAAAATATCGTTGATGAAATTCAATCATATAAAGGTGTTTTAGGAATTCATGATTTAGTTGCGCATAACTATGGTCCTAACAAAATCTTTATGACAATCCATGTTGAGATTGATAGCAGAATGCCAATTCTTGAAGCTCATGATTTAGTGGACTCCATTGAACTTGATATCAAATCAAAGTATCAAGTAGAACTAACAATTCATATGGACCCTATTGATATTTCTGATCCAGAAGTTTTAAGAATTAGGGAAAAAATGGAAAAAGCATTAGTTCAAGTTAACCCTGAATTACATATGCATGATTTCCGTATGGTTATCGGTGCAACACACTCAAATCTTATCTTTGATGTTGTAATTCCATTTGAATTAGAGTTAAAAGAGGAATATATTACTAGTGAATTAACTAGATTAGTTAATATAGATGAAAAGGTCGAACTTCATTTAGTTGTCAACTATGATAGACCTTTTATGGAGTAAGTTATGAAGTGTCCAAAGTGCGAATTTGAAAATCCTAACGAATCTAGTTATTGCATGAACTGCGGCACTAGACTTGATGGTAAAATCCAATGTCCTAATTGCCGTTCTTTAGTTGATCCTAATGCAAACAATTGCCCTAATTGTGGTGCTAAACTTCCTAAGGAAAGAGTTGTTGAAGATAGCGAAAGATACAATAGATTTAAAATTAATAGGGCTAATAGAAACTCAGTATGGCAAATCGTTTTTACCGCGGTTTTTATGGGCTTATTATTGCTTTCATTAATTGGTGCATTTGCGCAAATTATTGCCAATCCAAATGACACAAACCCTGATTTATTCTTCAAAGGTTCAGGATTATTCTATTTAACATTCGAATGGGGTGATGCGATTAAAAAAGTAGCATCAACTTCTGATGGTGTTTATAAATTTAACTACATTTTCTTACCTATTTTCCGCGCAGTAATGGTGTGGATTAATGTCTTACTTACATATACATTCGGAATTATTGGTATTGTAAAAGGTATTAAGCAATTAAAGAAAAAAAGACAATGTGTCTTCTCTCTTCATTATTATGTTGCTGCTGTTTTAGCTTCTAATGTTATTACAGGAGCGTGTTTACTTTCAACTTATTCAGATGGTGTTCAAAAAGTAACACTTGCAAGTTCATTTGATGGACTTATGTCTTTATATTCTGCTTCAATCTTTATCGCAATGATTTATCACACATATCTTCATTTTGATAAAGATAAAATCTCATTATTTGTTCAAAACATCCTATTCTCATTAGGCTTTGTTTTATGTGTCACAATCTTATCAAATACAGGTACTTCGTATTTAGTTGTTGATGGAGTTAAAGTAGGTATTCTTGATTTATTCAGAAACTACATTAGATACATTTTAATTGAACATGGTGATTTATCATTAACCGCATCTATTTGTTCTTCAGTAGGTGTTGCGTATGTTTTTGAAGTCATTATTCGTTGTGTTGGCTTTGTATATCTTATCTTCTTTACAAAAGGATTCTTCCTTAATGAAGAAACAGATATCAAGGTAAAATTACCTTGTTACTTTGGAAGTATCGTTATCTTTGCGTTATCCGCGATTATTATGTTTATCACAACTGGAGTTTCATTATTCTATAAGTTTGATTTATTAGGATACGCTGCATCAGAAATCACCCCTCAATTGGTTATTGATGTCTTAAAGAATACTTACGTAACAGTCTTTGTTGGTGGAGGGGTATCAGCAATGCTTTCATGTTCATTTGTAATGGTGGGAACATCAATGTCTTCCTTCCTTATTGTTAAGACATATAAAAAGAACATGAAAATCATTGATGCTAGAAAAGTATCAAGCAATAATTAAAGAAAAAAAGAGATTGGGATTTGCGTCTTAATCTCTTTTATTTTGTTTAATTATTTAATGATTTCGTTAAAGTAGTTTTCGATACTATTAACAGTCTTTTCATCCTTAGTGAAGATGTAGATCTTAATCTTAGGTTCTGTTCCCGATGGTCTAATTGTGATGGTGTCACCATTAGAATAGATATATTTAAGAACATTTGACTTAGGAAGATTAATTTCTTTATCGCCTTCAGCAGTGTGACTTATTTGCAATTGATAGTCATTACTTACAACTGGGTTTGGAACTGGAAGAGCAATCTTGTTATATCTAAAGTCTTCCATAAGTTGTTTGATACGTTCTGCACCTTCGCTTCCTTTAAGTTCGTAAGAAAGTGTTTTAGTGATGAACTTACCATATTTACGATAGATTTCTTGTAAACGTAAGTATGGTGATGATCCATCTTTATATAATTCTTCAGAAAGTTCTGCAACAAGCATAGCAGCATTAACTGCATCTTTATCTCTGACATCAGTGTTTGTTAAGTAGCCACATGATTCTTCAAAGCCAAGCAAGAAACGTTTCTCTTCACCTTTAGCTTCAAGATCTGCGATAACTCCACCGATATATTTAAATCCGGTAAGAACTTCTCTAACTTCTAATTTTTTAGCTTCCGCGATGATATTAACTAAATCACTAGAGACGATTGTTTTAACAACAACTCCATCTTTAATCTTTTTATTATGTCTTAATACATAATCAAGAAGGAGAATACCAACTTCATTACCTGTGAAGTAGTGAGTACCCATATAATCACGGCAAACGAAGCCAACACGGTCACTATCAGGGTCAGTAGCGATTAAAATATCAGCCGCCATTGTTTCGAGGTCTTGAACACCTAATTTTAAGGCTTCCTTCATTTCTGGGTTTGGATATGGACAAGTAGGGAAGTTTCCATTAGGGTTAGCTTGTTTTTTAACAGTGTACACTCTTGTAAAACCATCTTCTTTTAAGATGGTGGTGACTGGTTTAAGACCTGCACCATTAAGAGGAGTGTAAATAACCTTAATTGATTTAGTTCCTTTTAGTAAAGATTGTTTTAATGTTGAAGCAATATATGAATCAAATACTTCTGGTTCAATTAATTTAATCTTAGATTTATCTTCAAATTTAACACCTGAGAAGATATCAACTGCTTCGATATCACGTGTAATTTCATCAGCGACATCATTTTCAATTTGGCAACCATCACTTCCATAAACCTTGTAACCATTATATTCAGCAGGGTTATGTGATGCGGTGATATTAATACCAGCTTGGCATTTTAAATATCTAACTGCATATGAAAGACATGGTGTAGCTTGTAATGTATCAAAGATATGAGCTTCAATTCCATTGGAAGATAAGACATTGGCAGATTCGTAAGCGAATACCTTTGAGAAGTTTCTAGAATCGTAAGCGATTGCGACTTTAGGATTTTCATAGTGTCTATTTAAGTAATTTGCCAAACCTTGTGTAGCTCTTCTTACTGTATAGACATTCATTCTATTTGAACCAACTCCGATAACGCCTCTAAGTCCAGCGGTACCGAATTCAAGTTCCCTATAAAAGGCATCAACAATTAAATCGTCTTTTCCTTCTAAATCTGCGAGTTGTTTGCGTGTTAAAGCATCAAGACTTGGCTCGCTTTCCCATTTCTTGAAAATATTTAAAATTCTATCTTCCATATCTAATATTATATCATTTTGAAAAATTGTTTCAAAGGCAACTTGTTGATAGAAATATTCAATAAAGGTATACAATACCTTTTATTCTAGTTATTCAACAAATATACATATGAAATGTCATATTTTTAACAAGTTTTTTGCTATGGTAAAGCATCTATCCAAGTTACACAAATTTATGAATTGCATCTTCTATTTTTGCCCCATCATTTTACTATTTGTCTTTTTAAATAAATTAGATATAATTTACTCACGAGGTGAAAATATGAAAAAAACTAAAATGATTTTCGGTTTAGTTTTTGCTGCTTCTCTTTTAGCATCGTGTGGATCTAAAGGTGGTAGTTCAGAAACCAAACCTGTTGTCCCTAATACACCAGATAGGGGAGATTTAACATTTAATGTTGAATTTAAAGAAACATATACTGACTCAAGATATGTTGACGCAAAAAATAATTTACTTGATAAATTAACATCTGGTATCTCATCTGTTAACGCTGAAATGACAGAATACTACAATGATCCTAGTATCTATAGTTATAACATGTCGGCAAAAGGAACACTTGATTTCTATTCAAATGGTGTCGCTATTACTTCTGTTGATATGTGTGAAGAAACTATTGTTGGTGATTCTTCTGTTGTTTCACCAGGTGGTAATAAGTTTGTTGAAACTTATGTCGCTACCGAAGACGCTCTTCTTTGTAGAGAAGAACAATATTCTCCTTTCTCTGAGGATATATCTTATAGTGTACATGAACCACTCGTTTCTGATATTGCGGAAGTTGCAGAATTTGGTTACCTTTTTGAGAGCTCAGGAGTGTTTGGTAAAGATTCTCAAGGTAGAAATCTTTACTACTTTGTAGATTACAATCAATCATCAGAATACGGCTACGATAAATACGGCAACAGTATTTCTGTTTATGGTTTTAATATTATGGAAATCCTAGTTGTCTTTAGTGGCAGCGTTTTTACAGGCAACATTTCAACTGTATATTCAGTAGATTCCAGAGTTAAATATTACGATGATAATTATGTTTATTCTGAAGAACCAATATTGAAACAACAAACAAGCGTTAAGTATGATTTTAAATACGGTGCAAGAAAAGAATATAAGAATAAGAATGCTCTTGTAGAATCATTCTATGAACCATCTTGGATTAAGACTCCAACCATTTCACTTGTAGGATGTCCAGCAACACTTAATACTGAAAAGACCGCTTTTGAAACAATTGGTTCAGTAAGCGTTATTTCTGGTGCAGATGTTTTCCATAGTAGAGCTGAAAAACCTATCAATATCTATGAAGGAAGTTACGAATTTGATAGTTTCTATATTCGTGAAGGAGTTGTTGCTTTCCCAGTAGCGGAAATTGATTGCGAATATTTAGTTAAGCAAAGTGATGGTTCTATTTCAGTTCAAAATGAAACTACTTATATGCCATTCACATTTGAATTTAATGAAGAAGATCTCCCAGATGGACTTCTCCTTATTGATGATCCAAATATTGACCAATTAGGATTCTATGCAGAAAAGGATGTATCACTTTCAAGAATGATTGGCTCATTTACTATTGAGTTAAGTCTTAATGAAACTGGTACTTCTAGTGAAGGTGTTATGAATGCAACTATCACCTTCCCAGTACTTTAATGGAGGCTATTAAAATGAAGAAAACAAATTTAACAATCGGTTTAATGCTTTCTGTGATGCTTTTATCAGCATGTGGAAAGAATAGCGCTCCACAACCAGAGACTCCAAAAAATAATTCTTTTGAACAAGGCTTATTTACATTAAATATTGATCTTAAAGAAAACTATGATGATGAACGTTATTTCATTGCTAGAAACAATTTGATTTCAAAGTTATCAAATGGTCTTTCTCGCGTTGATAGTACATATCGCGATTATTCTGATAATTGCGATGGCTCATTCACGGATTATGTTGAAAATAGTGTAACTAAGTATTACTCAAATGATGTTATTACAGAAGAAACAAAAATCATTGATACAGAAAAAGTCTTCAGCACTTCAACTGTTGAAGAATCTGAAGTGTCTATCGTTTATGCTTTGACTGATAATCGTGAAAACACAGTCGCAAGAAGATCATTCAAATCTGCTTTTGGATATCGTTTTGATAACTTAATGACTATGTCTTTTGACTCAAGACTCGATATCTGCACAATTTCTGAATATTATGAACTTGCAGATTCTTATGGATATTATGGTAAAGACTCTCAAGGTAGAGGTGTCTATTACGCTCAAATGATTACCAAAACAGATATGTCTGGATATAGCCAAACAGGCGCTTCAAAAGATGTTTCTTCATATGAAATTACTGAAACAGCAGTTCTCTTTGATGGTGATGCTTTAACTGGTAATCCGGTTTATGCTTATGATGGTTATCGTATAGTTGATTGTTTTAATACTAGCTATATCGAATGCGAGCCTCATCTTGTTTGCGCTGAATACGTAACATCATCTTTCACTTATGGAAAAAGAACTGAATACAAGGAAAAGAATAAATTCTTTGAAGATGTTCAAAAAACTAATTTTGCAGGTCCTTTCAATGTATTCTTAACAGGATATAATGCGACTTTATCAGCTGATGAACAATCATTTACTCTTAATTCAACAACCCCATCTTCTAATCTTTATTTTACAAACAGAATTGATAAGGCTAAGAACACTGATTTCCAAAACTTTACTGGTTATGCTTATGGAGGTAATTACACATTAATTGCTGGCACAATCTATAGACCAACATTACAATGCTCAGTTGGACATATTGAATTTGCAAGCGATGGTGAACCTCATGTTGTAATAACAAGTGTTAAAATCGATGCTGACTTTACGGTTAATGGTGAACTTCCTGAAGGACTTGTTCTTGTTAAAGCAGATGGATCAGATTTTATCTATGCAAAACAAAACACAAGATTTGGTGAAGCATATGGAAAATATGATGTCACTCTTGATGCTGATGGAATTGGTTCACACAAGTTCTCAATGGACTTTACAATCACTAAATAATCTCTATCAATAACAAAAAATACTGGATTTCTGTCCAGTATTTTTTAGTTTTACTTAATTAATTATTCTGCTTTTTGTTCTTTCATAGCGAGTAATGAGAATACTCCAGCAGTGCCAATTAATAAATCAGGAATGAATAAGAATGGAAGAGAAATAAGAACACTGTTTGAGACTGCCCCAGTAATAGGATCAGGTGTAGCGGTGTAAATAATCATCGCGATACCTCCAACTAATACTAAAGCAAAAGCAATGAGTTGCATAATTGGTGTAAGTAGTTTTTCAATTTTTATATAAGCTGTACCAATGATTCCAACAATTCCACCGATGATACCACCAATAAGAATTAAGACGGCAATTAAAGCATTACCTTCCTCAGCAACAATGATATAAGTAATTGCAGAAACAACAAGTGCAAGGATAGAACCAATGAGTCCCATAACTCTTGAACCAACTTTTAAAGGTCTATTCATAAAACAAATCCTCCTTTTAAATATATTATCATAATGAAATGTGAAAAGAAAAAGTATATAATCTTTCTAGTATTCTAGAAATTATGGAAAAACACGTTAAAATTCTTGTCAATAACTCTAAGGCGCACTTCAACTATTTCCTTGAAGACTTTTTAGAATGCGGGATTGCATTGCAAGGAACAGAGATTAAGTCTATTAGAAAAAATAGTGCTAACCTTAATGATTCATACGTTGTCATTAAAAATGGTGAAGCATTCATTTTAAATATGACCATTTCTCCATATGAAAATGGAAATATTTTTAATCATGAACCTAATAGAACAAGAAAACTTTTATTACATAAACGTGAGATTTTTAGAATCAATCAAAAATGTCAACAACAAAAGATGGTTATCATCCCAACTAAGGTTTACTTATACAAAGGTAAAGTAAAAGTAGAAATTGCTTTAGGCAAAGGTAAGAAGTTATACGATAAACGTGAAACAATTAAGAAACGTGATGATGAAAAGATGATGGCACAAGTAAAGAAAAATAATGGAAAGGATATTTATTAATATGAATTTAGATGAAATAAACAAACTTTTCCAAGAAAGACTTATTGTTGATTACTCACGCAGTAATTATGACAAATATGTTGAAGACACTCATTTTACTTTTAATGTTCCTTCAATTCACATTACCGGCACCAATGGTAAAGGTAGTGTAGCGAAGTATCTTAAAGATATCTACGCTGCTAAAGGATTAAAGGTAGGTTTTTATAATTCACCTTGGCTATCTACTGTTAATGAAATGATTTCCATTAATGATACTCAAATATCCGATGATGAACTCACTTCATTATTTAATGAACTATACCCATTGTTTGATAAATACAATTTAACCACTTTTGAAATGCAAACAATCATTTGTTATGAATACTTCAAAAGACAAAATGTCGATTTAGCAATCATTGAAGTTGGTATGGGTGGATATATTGACGCAACAAACATCATTACACCTATCTTAAGTATTATTACTTCTGTATCACTTGAACATACTGCGTATTTAGGAAGAAGCGTTTCAGAAATTGCTGCCTCTAAAGCAGGTATTATTAAACCAAGTGTTCCTTGCTTAGTTGGCGAGCTTGATGAAACAGCTATGTATTCAATTAGACTTGCCGCTAAAGAAAATGATTCAAAGATTCATGTTGTTTCGGTTGTTAGCCATGAAGCTGTAGTGAATGATCATGTTGAATTTGCGTACCATCCATATTTAAATATTCCGCTAAATACTCGTGCAATTTATGAAACTAAGAATGCTGCAATTGCAATTGAAGCAACTAATATTCTTCAAGAACAACTACCAGTTGATTTCGAAACAGTCAAGAAAGGTTTATTCCAAAAGAACCTTCCTTGCCGTTATGAATATATTAACGAACACATTCTTCTTGATGGCGGGCATAACCCAGAGGCTATTGAAAACTTAGTTAAATCAATTCAAGCTGATGTTAAGAAACCAATCCATGTAGTGTTTGCCACTATGAAAGATAAAAACCTTGATCCAATGCTAAATCAATTAGGTGTTATTTCTAGTGATGTAACATTAACAACATTTGATAACAAACGTGCTAGAGGAGAAATGGAATTCTTCCTTTACCTTGGTGATTATCAATACGAAGAAGACTTTAAAGAATTAATTAAAACCAAACTTGAGCAATATCCAGATGACCTTATTCTCGTTACTGGATCGCTCGCCTTTACTGGGCTTGTTAGAGAATACTTGCTTGGTAATTAATTATGATCAAATTAAATCAAATTCAAAAAATCACAATGGCAGCGGTAATGATTGTATTAACAATTATTTTCACTCGCCTTCTTTCAATTCAAAATATTCCTGTTATCCCATTTGTTAGAATCTCATTAGGTCCAGCAGTGGTTTTATTAGCATCGCTTGTTTTAGGCCCATTCTATGGAATGATTGTTGGTGGAGCAGCTGACATTTTAGGTATTGTAATGTTTAACAATACTGGCTTTGCTATTAACCCATTATTAACAGCAGTTTATGCTTTATCAGGTTTGTTACCTTTCTTTGTTTATAAGCTATTCAGTTTAATTAAATCAAAAAAGATTTCCTTTATTGTTTTAGCATCAATTTTTGGATCCCTTTTCTTAACTGCTTTAATCTACTTTATCTTTAAGGATAGCATCACATTATATGGTGGTAAGGTTTATGAGTTTAAAACTTGGCACGAGATTGTTATCTTGGCTACATTATTTGTGTTAACCGCTGCATCATTAGTGGCAATCTTCTTTATCAATAGAACATTTGTTAAGAAGGGTGAAGATGTTAATGTATACACAATTGCTTTAATGGCGCTTGTATCAGAGTTCATTGTTAAAACTATTATCAACTCAATTGTTAAATCATATATGTTTGAAGTTGACTTACTCTATATGTTTATTTCGGAAGTATTGGTGTTATTTATTAATATTCCGTTATATACTTTCTTTGTGACATTCTTAGATCTTTTATTAAAAAAGATCATTAAACCAAGAGCATAATTATGGAAGAAAATAAAAACGAACAACTTGAGGAACGTCCTACAAAAGAATTAGAAGTAGACGAATCACTATTAACTGAAGAACAAAAAAATGAAAAGAAAGTTAGCGCTCCATGGGGAATACTTATTTTCTGCGGTGTTTTAGCGCTTGTTATCATCGCATTAATTATTGTTATTGTTAACTTGTAGGAGTTTTCAAAATGCAAACTGAAACAATCAAAATCAATAAAGGCAACGCCCAAATGATTGCACATCGTGGAATCAGCGCTATCGCAAAAGAAAATTCTTTAGCGGCTTTTGAACTTGCTGGTCAATCAACCCATTGGGGGATTGAAACAGATGTTCACGTTACAAAAGATAACAAGTATGTTATTCATCATGATGACAACATCAAAAGATGTACAGGTGTAGATGCGGTAATTGAAGAAAGTGACTTTGAAGATATTGTTAAAGTTCCATTACTTGGCATGGAAGGTGAAGTCACAGAAGTTAAACAATACTCTCCAACATTAGAACAATATCTCTCAGTTTGTAAAAAATATAACAAGCATGTTGTTCTTGAATTAAAAGCAGAGATGACTGAAGAAAACGTTATTAATATCGCCAAAGCAGTGGAAGATATGGGCTTGTTTTCAAATACAACATTTATCTCATTTCATCCAAAGAATCTCATATATTTAAGAAAAGCATACAAAGATGCTGACATTGAATTTTTAGTTGCATCCAAGCCATGGTATGTCAAAAAAATTATGTTTCTTATTATGAAGAAATATCGTTTTGGTTTAGATATTGAAAACGTGTTGGTAACTGAAAAATTAATTAAGAAAGTACATAAATTAGGTTTAAAGATTAATTCATGGACTGTTAACGATAAAGAAGAGGCGGAAAAATTTGCTTCTTGGGGTATCGATCAAATAACCACAAACGGGCTTGAGTGATTTATGACTTCATTCAATATTTATAATATTTATAGGCCAAGTACAATTACCAAACATGATGTCCTATGCGAATGTGGTAAACTAAAAACCAGAGAATCTCATACATATTTATATAATTCACTAACCTGTTATAAATGTGGGCAGGCTAATGGCATTGGAGGAGGGCCTATTGTCACGCCGCCATTTGCGTGATAATAATATATAAGATGAAGAAAATTATCTTTTCGCTAGTATTTTTTTTGGTTAGTTCGTGTTCAAGTTCCCAAATATTTGATAAAAATAATCCATGCTTGAATTTTCCAATTTCCGATGAAAGAGTCTGTTTTGTTTCTAAAACGGCAATATATAAAGAAGATAAAATCACCATTAATGTTCTCGACTTTTTAAACAGAATAGCTCCATCGAAATATAAAGATATACGATTAATTGAATGTTATCGTAATGTAAATTTGATTTTATTTGCAAAGGCAGATACATCAATTGATTTAATATCAATAGATATCAAATCCAAGACTTTTGTTTGCATAAATAAATATGCTCATGGAGAATACGAAATAGGCGATTTGCTATTTGAAAAAACTGATAAATTATCTCAATTACCATCAAAAGCTGGTTTCATTTCTTTTTTGATTTATGATGATGTGTGTTCGAACCCACAATACAAATTTGAAATCGATGTTACAACAAATACAGTTGCAATTGATAATTATGAATCCAAATTTAATGAAATCTTTTTCTATAATTATTATAATAATTATATAGATGTTAGATTGAATCAGCCAATATTGTTTAATAAAGAGAATTCTGAGTTCGTTACTTTGGCAAAAAACATTCCTGCTAGTATACCGCTTTATAGAACATGTGAGTTTGGCCATACAAATTATTTTGTTAATGATGGCACCTTATATTTTGTCGAGTGTGTCTATTCTCATCTTTATCATGGAAATTTTGAAAAAGTGAGGACACATTATTTAATTTTTACCATCAATTTTGAAAAATTATCTTTTGATTATTTTGGTTATAGTTATAATTATCCTCAAGGGATATATTATATCTAGGAGGTAGACTATGAAGCCAACATCAAATATTACATGGGAAGAATACTTTATGGGATTAGCATTTCTTTCAGCTGAGAGAAGTAAAGATCCAAGCACTAAAGTAGGGGCAGTTATTGTTGATAATGATAACAAGGTTGTTTCTATTGGTTATAACGGCATGCCTCGTGGTGTTGATGAAGAACAAGTTAGCTGGAATAAAGGTGAAGGTTTAGATTCAAAATATCTTTATGTTTGCCATGCTGAATTTAACGCAATCTTAAATACAAGAAACGGATCAGCTTTAAAGGGTTGTACAGTTTACGTAACATTATTCCCTTGCAACGAATGTGCAAAGGCAATCATTCAAAGTGGAATCAAAGAAATTGTTTACGCTGATGATAAATACGCTGATACAGTTGGCATCCAAGCATCAAAGAAGATGCTCCATTTAGCGGGTGTTTCTTTCCGTACATATAAGGGAAGAAAAGTTAATGTCTCAATCAAATAATTAAAATGAAATTAATTGAAGTAAAAGATTTATCTTTTTCATATGACTCAAAAAAAGATGTGCTTAAGCACATTTCTTTTGATATTGAAGATGGTAAATATATTTCAATTATTGGTCATAATGGTTCAGGTAAATCAACAATTGCTAAACTATTGATTGGTTTATTATCACCAAAAGAAGCTGGTTCTATCGTTGAATTTGGTGAAGTCCTTACTGATAAAAATGTTTATAACATTCGTAAAAGAGTAGGAATTGTTTTCCAAAATCCTGATAACCAATTTATCGGTGTCACAGTTAGAGATGACATTGCCTTTGGACTAGAAAATAGATGTGTCCCACACGAAGATATGAATGACATTATCAATGAATTTTCTAGCAAGGTTGGAATGTCAGAATTTTTAAATAAAGAACCTCAAACATTATCAGGTGGCCAAAAACAAAGAGTCGCTATCGCGGGTGTCTTAGCGATGCATCCTGATGTAGTTATTTTTGATGAAGCTACCGCGATGCTTGATCCTAAAGGTAAGGCAGAGATTAATAATGTCATCAAATTAATGAGAGAAGAAAATCCTTTGTTAACAATCATTTCAATCACTCATGATGTCGAAGAAGCTTTCAATAGTGATGAAATCATCGTGTTAAATAAAGGTGAAATTATCTATAAAGACACTCCAAGTGAAATTATTAAACATGAAGAAGAATTGATTTCTCTTGGACTTGATATTCCATTTGTTTACAAAGTGAATAAAGCATTAAAGGTTAATGGAATTGATGTTAATGCAAATACTCTTGATGAGTTAGTGGAGGCTTTATGTCAATAGAAGTTAGGCACTTAACTCATGTATATTCAAAAGGCACATTAGGAGAATGCAAAGCTCTTGATGATGTTTCTTTAACCATAAAAGATGGTTCATTTACTTGTCTTGTTGGAAGAACTGGATGTGGTAAGTCAACATTGGCTCAACATTTAAATGGACTTCTTATTCCGGATGAAGGAGAAATCCAAGTTGGTGAATATTTACTAAGCTCAAAAAGAAATAAAAGCACCAAGAAGTTAACCGAATTGCGTAAAAAAGTGGGTATTGTTTTCCAATTCCCAGAATATCAATTATTTGAAGAAACTGTATTAAAGGATGTTGCATTTGGACCTTCTAATTTCGGTCTTAAAAAAGATGAGGCAATTAAACTTGCCAAAGAATGTTTATCAATTGTAAATATCCCAGAAGAATATTATGAAAAATCTCCATTCGAATTATCTGGTGGAGAAAAACGTAGAGTCGCTATTGCGGGTCTTTTAGCATCATCTCCTGATGTTCTAATTCTTGATGAGCCAACAGCGGGTCTTGACCCAAAGAGTTCAAAAGAATTACTTGAATTATTTAAGAGTTTAAATGAATCGGGTAAAACCATTATTTTAGTAACCCATGATATGAATATCGTATTTGAATATGCAAGCGAAGTAGTGGTTATGAAAAATGGACAAATTGCAAAGCAATGTCCACCTAATGAATTATTCTTATCAGATGAAGAAGAATACTCATTAGAAACCCCATTAATCGCAAAATTTATTCAAAAATTAAATGATAAGGGAATGAAATTAAATCTCTCTAACAT
>JAKSVY010000030.1 GCA_024413875.1 Bacilli bacterium | reverse complement strand
GTTGATAAGAATGGTGATGCAGTTTCAACACCTGAATTCACAATGGAATTATCTCCATATACAGTAACAGCGGTTGTCACTGCCGGTACTGAATATGAAGGCGCTACTAAATCAGCAGTCATCAATGTCACTCACGACTTTGAAAGTGGTGCAGTTTGTAACTGTGGTGTTAAGAGTGTTGAAAATGTCTACATTGGTTTAACAGAAACAGGTTATGAACTCTATTTAGAACAAGCTAGTGGATTATATGCTGACTTTGTTAAAAATCCAGCAGCTGAATGGTTCAACGCTGATGGTACAGCAGAATTAGTTGTTACTGCTGCGGATGCAGGTACAGAAATCGATACTGTCGTTGTTGTTGGTGAAGAAGTTGTTAAAGTTAAAGCAACTGTTTGTAGCAAACTCATCAGAGATGTTGAAACATTAAAGCAAGCTATGAACATGTGGTACGCTCCAAAAGGTGAAGAAGGTGGAGACCACGGTTATTATCTTTTATTAAATGATATTTTAAACGCAGGCAACTTAGGTGAAATCAAAGTTGCAAATGAATTCTCAGGAACATTTGATGGTAATGGCCACACAATCAGTGGATTCAATGCTTGGGGTTATGGATTCTTTGGTGATGCTAAGAATGCTACTGTTAAAAACGTTAAACTCTTAGCTGCAAAGAACAATAGATTATTCAGACAAACTCATGGTGAAATGAGATTTGAAAACTTTGAATATAATCTTGCTGGTGGTTACACAGTTTGTGGTCCTGGTGCAATTATGCAATCATTCGATGGACAATTAATCTTTAATGGTGTTGTCTTATCAGGTCTTGATAAAGCAACTGATGTTGCAATTGCAGCATATGACTGGGCAAGAAATATGCCTCAATTTACTGATACAGTTATTAAGTGTCACCCAGATGTAAAACTTGTTAACGAATTATCTGATTATTCAAGAACTCAACATGGTGATCTTTATGGTGATAACTTTAGACCTCAACTTGAAGGTTTAACATATATTGATTCAGTTGGTATTGAGGTTAATGAAACAATTCTTGTTGATATTGCAAGACAAGAATTTGATTTCAGTGAAGTTACAAAAGACTTAACTGGTTGGACAATTTCTAACGTTGATGGCGCATCTGAAATGGACTGGGATACAGTTAACCCAGGAGAAGGCAAGATCACAGTTAGAAAAGCTGGTGAAAAGGCTTTAACATATAATGTTATTTACGCATCAACAATCATCAAAACTGCAGCAGACTTCGAATCACTCAAGTGTCCAAATGGTGCACCTAAGGAAACTGTTCGCCAAGAAGGATATTGGATTCTTGGTAATGATATTTCTAATGTCGTTATGGAAACAACAGTTGCAGAAGTAGCAACTTATTGTGGACTTGCTTCAGGTGCTTCTCCAGCAAATGCTGATTACCTTAGTTATGCAAAAAGCCATACATTTGCAGGTACAATTGATGGTCGTGGACACACAATTACTGGATTAACAGTTTCTTGCCATACATATATCGGTATGTTTGGTGGAATTTCTAACGGCGCAACATTCAAAAACCTCAACATCGATGGCTTAAAATCAGGTTGGGGAGCTAATGGTGGTAACTACCAAATTTATGCATTCGGTTACAACGTTATGTCTACAACTTTTGAAAATATGAACATCAAGTTAGCCGGCGCTACTGGTGCATTTGCAGGTGCTGGAAAAATCGGTATCTTTGGTAGTGAATGTGGCAATAGAGTTACTATGAAAAACATTAATGTTGACCTTAATAATCTTAAGAACAATAGTGGTACATACTTTGCATTCTTTGCATCTTATGGTGCTTCTAATGTATATTCAGCAGTAACTGAAAATATTACTGTCACTAACTTATTTGAAGGATACACTATGTACTTCGCTTACAGCAAAGGATCTAATGGTGTATTAGACTTAACTACATGTACTGGCTTTACTAGCCCATTAATGTAAAAATCACAAAATGTTGTAAAGGCACGGACTTGTCCGTGTCTTTTCATTTTCTCAATTTCTTTGAAAAACCATTAAAAAGAGCAAGTTTTTATGCATTTTATACACATATTAATTACGTTTTTGCTCTTTTGTAACGTATTATTAATAAAAATTGTTTTATCAAATAATATTATTTATAATATTTTTGAACTTTCGAAAGGAAACACTTTTATGAAAACTAAACTTATTAAATTCCCTTCATCTACTATTATGCTTGGAGTCACTCTTTTAGCAGTCTCTACAGTCGCTTCATGTGGAATGCGTCGTGGTGGCGGTGGCCAAGAAAAAATTGATGAAAATAAATTCCAACTTTACATTCACAACTTCAATGGTGGTTATGGTTCTGAATGGTTAGACAATAACAAGAAAGAATACGAAGAACTCCACAAAAACGATGTTTATGATGGCAAGACTGGTGTTCAAGTTGTTGTTGATGGTGATAAGAGCGTTATTGATCCTGCTCAAATCCCTGCTAAAGACTACGACATTTACTTCGGTGAACAATGTCAATATGCTTACTTCAAATACTTAGGTTATATTGAAGACATCAGTGACGCAGTCAATGAAGTTAACCCATACGATGGTAAGAAACTTGCTGATAAGCTTGATGATACTCAAAAGACATATTACGGATACGATGACAACAATGATGGTGTTAAAGAATATTATGGTTTACCACACTATTCAGGAACATACGGATTTATGTACAACGCTGACTTATTCGCTAAGAAAGGTTTCTACTATGTTAAGGATCACCCAGCAGTAGAATCAAATCCTAACTCAGCAGATTGCTTCGGTAGAAAGACTCGTGAATTAGAAAAAGGACCAGATGGTGTTTATGGTACAAGCGATGATGGACTTCCAGAAACATTCGCAGAATTCTATTTCTTATGTGACTACATTCAATCTCAAGGTACTGCACCAATCGTTTGGAATGGTCCTAACGCAAAAGACTATACAGCACAAATCTTAAGCTGCTTAGTTGCTTCACTTGAAGGTGCAGAACAATATCAATTAGATTACTCATTCTCTGGCACAAAGAATAACCTCGTTAAGTTAGATGGTAGTGGTAAGATCGTGAAGGATTCTAACGGTAACCCAGTTACTGAAAGTGTCGTCTTACAACAAGACGTTAATGGTAAGAGTAAAAATGGTTATGAAGTTACAAGAGACTTATCAAGATTAAACGCTCTTGAATTCCTTAAAAAAGTAGTCACAACTGAAAAGTGGCAATATGCTGATAACTTCAATACATCATTCACAAATACAATGGCACAAAACGTCTTCGTTGGTGGTACAAAAGATAACTACCAAAAGGATTGTGCAATTCTCTTAGATGGTACATGGTGGCAAAACGAAGCTTCTACAAAGTTTGATTACATGGAAGCTAACTATGGTACAGATGGTAGTGAAACAGCTCTTAAGCGTGACTTTGGTATGATGCCATTCCCTAAGGCAAAAGCTACAGATACACATCACAATACATACTTAGAAGTTCTTAACTCACTTCAATTTGTTAAAAAGCAAAGTAATCCAACTAAGAAGGCACTCGCAATTGATTTCTTACAATTCATTAACAGTGATGAACAATTAAGAAAGTTCACAACAACAACTTTCACAACACGTTCATTAAGCTATGAATTAACAAGCGAAGATTTAGCAAAGATGTCTAAGTTCGGTAAGGCTCTCTATGAATACAAAAACGATCCTTCAACAACAATCGTTTATCCATTCGATAGAAATGATGTTTACATCAATAACCAAGCTGAATTCGAACCATGCCATTACTTCAAGGCAACTGTTGATGGTGCTCCACAAGATTACCCTTGTGAAAAACTCAGAAAAACAACTACTGCAGAATCATATTTCGAACAATCATACAAATACTATTCAGGATTAGCATGCTGGTCTAGATAGACTTTATGGAAAAATTAGTTGTCAACAAAGCAAGGAATGCGAAAAAAGTAAATGTAAAAGATTTAATCTTTTGCATTCTTTTGCTTATTTGGCCAACTCTCCAATTCCTCGTGTTCTACGTTGGTGTTAACTTCAACTCATTCTTATTAATGTTCCAAACAATCGACTTAAATGAAACAACAAACGCGATTCATTTAAGTTGGTCAAGTTTTGTTAATAACTTTAATGAATGTAAAGTAATCATCACTCAATACTTCCCATCAATGATAAAGAACACATTTATCTATTGGGCAGTAGGTGTTGGAGTTGGTAGTCCACTTGGCCTCTTATTCTCTTACTACATTTTCAAAAAGTTATATGGTTCATCATTCTTCAGAGTTATTCTTTATTTACCACAAATTATTTCAGGATTAATTCTTGTTTTATTATATAAAATCTTTATCGACTTCCCATTTTCTAAAGATATCATGCACGTAAGTTCAATCTTTGGTTCAACCAACTCTAGATTGATTATGTTCATGATTATTATCTTTAACATTTGGTCAAGTTTCGGTACATCAGTATTAATGTATGCGAACGCGATGAGTAGCATCTCTCAAGAAGTTCTTGAAGCTGCTCAACTTGATGGCGCGAAAGGATTTAGAGAATTCATTCACATTGTTTTCCCTATGATCTTCTCAACATGGTCAGTCTTCTTTGTAACATCAATCGCTACATTCTTTACAAACCAAGCCAACCTTTATTCATTCTTTGGATTAAATTGTGATAGTGAAATCCAAACAATCGGTTATTACATGTTCTCAAGATTAAAACAACAAGGCGCAGTAACCTGGTATCCAAAATTAGCGTTATTAGGAATCATCCTTTCCCTTGTTGCAATTCCAATAACCCTTTTAATTAGAAAGTTATTAGAAAAATACGGACCAAGCAGTAAATAGTTATGAAAACAAAAAGTTTAGCAAGAAAGAAAACAATCGCATCAAGATATTCTCCTCTCACAGTCGTGTTAGGTATCATTTTGCTTTTATACACTCTTTCGTTATTTGGTTTATTGGCCTGGGGCTTTATGTCAACATTTAAATCTATGAATGAATTTGAACATTCATACGGTTTAACTTTCCCTAAAAACCCAACTCTTGATTACTACAAATTCTTTATCACAAACTATCACATTGATATTTATCACAAGACACAAACAGTATATCTAGAAACATTATTCCTTAACTCATTCTTATATGCTATCGGCTGTGCAATTCTTCAAACAATTGTTCCATGTATTACAGCCTATGTCTGTGCTAGATATGACTTTAAATTCTTAAAGTTATATTACTTAATTGTTATTGTAACAATGATTATTCCTATTGTTGGTTCACAAGCATCTGAAATTGCTTTAGCAAAGTCATTTGGCTTAATTGACCATATTTGGGGTTTATGGGTAATGAAGGCAAACTTCATTGGTTTCTACTTCCTTATCTTCTTCTCAACATTCAAAAATCTTCCTACAGCATTTGCTGAAGCTGCAAAGATTGATGGTGCATCTAACTTAAAGATTATGACAAGAGTCATGCTTCCTTTAGTTAGAAATGAAATAGTCACTATTTTCTTAATCTACTTCATCCAATTCTGGAACGATTATCAAACCCCTCTTCTTTACATGCCAAATAAACCAACAATCTTCTACGCTATTTATAGCGTTATGGCCTTCCCATCATTTGACCAAACATTCGGTAATGTTATCGGTGAGATGACATTAGCATTTATTGGTTTAATACCAACTACTTTAGTATTTGTTATTTTCCACAAGAAGTTATTAGGTTCAATTACTGTTGGCGGCGTTAAATAAAAACGGAGGTATTACTATTATGAAAAAAATAGTCGGAGTATCTATCGGTGCAAGTCTTCTTTTAATTGGCGGAATGGTGATCGCACCAGTTTTGTCTTTGAGAGCTAAAAATGAAGTAGCAGAATTATTAGGAGAATATGATTTTAACGATGAAGTTGAAATCCCTAGCTACACATTTGATGTTGGTTCTGAAAAAGTAGAAGTTGAAGGCACTGTTGTTTTCCCTGATGGAAAAGCATTTAGAAAGTCGGTTGTTAAATTAGACCAATATGGTTTATATAAAGTTAATTACTCAAAAGTTCATAATGGTAAGAACCTTTTTAAATCATCTTCATTTATCGTACGTAAAAACTTAGTTACTTACAAAAACGAAAGAACTAAAGTCTATCAAAATACAATCCCTAGCTATGCGATTGATTACACCAGAACTAATGGTGTTTATGTTGAACTCGCTAAAGGGGACACAATTACATTTGAAAAAGAATTCGAAGCTTCTTCATTTACTGGACAAAACTTTGTAAGAGGTTTTATTACTCCAAAAGTTAGTGAAGAATACGATATGTCAGTTTTAGTACTCACTTTAACTGATGCTTTAAATCCTGACATCTATCTCAGATGGGAACTTAATACAAACCCAAATAACACCCAATGGCAAGGTGTCTCTTATATGAGAACTGCTGGTAATGGGCAAACTATCGGTGGTTGGAATACTGAAAAAGGCGAAGATGCTGGTTACTTCCAAAATAGTATGGGTGCTAAGTTAAACGCTATTCCATTTAATAATAGAGTCTTTACTGGACTTAATGCTTATAAGGTAGTTGACCCATCTGATTATCAATTTAGAGTCTCTTATGACAATAATTCTTTAGTGACAACCGCTAACGGATTTTTTGTCGCAGATTATGACGACGCAAAATGTTACAACAAGTTCTGGGACGGATTCCCAAGTGGTAAATGTAAATTATCTGTTTCAGCGGATAAATACGTTGATACATTTGCAAGATTCTGCATTACAAGTGTTGATGGACTTGATTTAACAAGCAAGAAATCAAGCATCGAAAACAATGATGAAATCACTGTTAATTTCGATACAACACATATGCCTGAAGCTTGCTCTAATAGAGCATATAGACTTCCTGACGCTACTTCTAAAAATGGATTAGAAGTTCATAAGAAAGTTTATTATAACTACAAGTCTACAAATCCTACTTTAGTGTACATAAACGGAGAATACTTCGTCCCATCAAAAGTAGGTACATACACAATTGTTTATTCAACAGCTAATGAATTTAACAAAGAGGCTATTAAGACAGTTGAAGTTCACTGTGGTGCAGATATTCCTGAAATCAGCGCTGAAGTTCCTTCAACATTTGTTGAAACATGTAATATTGGTGATTTTGTTGAACTTCCAAAACTTGAAAACGTTAGTGGTGGTTCTGGAGATTTAACAGTTAATATTACTGCTACTTTAGGTAATGAAGTTGTTGAAGTTAAAGATTATAAGTTCCAACCATTAAAAGCTGGTGAATGGACAATTGCATATAATGTTTCTGACTATAATGGAGTCACTAAGACTTACACAAAAACATTAAGAGCAAACTTAACATCTGTTCCAGCCTTTGCAGAAGCAGGAAATAACCCACAATCATACTTACATGGTTTATCAGTTGAACTTCCAGTTGCATATGGTTATGAATTTGTTAACGGAGTTGCTACTAAGAAGTTATGTGACGTTGAAGTTATTGATAACAAGGGAAGTCACGTTTACACAGATGGAACATTTGCTCCAACAGTAAGTGCAAATGGTGATCCTGTTACTATCAACTTCCAAATCAATGGACATACAGTTTATAGTTATAACCCTAAGGTTATCATCCTTTACGATGATAGAGGCATGTTACACTTTGAAAACTACTTCTTAGGTGATAACTTTAACCTTGAAAAGAATAATACTGGTGCGGTTATTAATCATACAAGCGAAGAAGCTCACTGGAACTTCTATTCAAAATTAATCGCTGAAAACTTTGAATTAGTTTTAAATAACGATCCAAATGGTAAAACTGATTTCTCTGAAATGGTTATTACTATTAAGGATATGAAAGATCCTAATATCGCTGCATCTGTTAAATTTACAAGAGATGGCGATTCTCAAAAGATTACAGTCAACAATAAGACATTTGATTTTGCCTTTGATTTTTCTAAGGCTACAGTTCCACTAACAGTTGGATTTAGAGATGGACAATTTGTTGTTAACAATGTCTTCTATACAGTTACAAAAGCAGATAATGGTGATGCATTTAATGGTTTCACTAGTGATTTTGTTTACGTTGATGTTAAGACAAAAGGCACAAGCAATACTTCATATGTTGTCTCATCACTTAATGGTAACAACTTTGTTGGATTTGATGATCTTGGTGAACCTGAATTCCATATCTGTGGAACATACGCTGGTAAATACGATGTTGGAACAGTTTATAGAATTCATAGAACAGTCTTTAATGATGTTATCTCTCCATATTGCAAGGGTTCATTCTCTGTTAAAGATAAAAACAATGAATACGCAGTTGCAACAGATGGAACAGTATTAAAAGATGCTGATCCTACAAGAGATTATGATCTTGTTTTAACTGAATATGGTGCATATGTATTTACATATTAGTTCACAGATGAATCACCATTCAGTGAATATCCAAATGAAAAGGATTATGTCTACAAAGTCACTTGTGCTGACTTTGTCCCACCAACCATCGAGGCTACAACTTCTTGGACAAAAGAAGCTAAGATTGGTGATGTTATTGTTATGCCTAACTTAAAGATTACTGATAACTATTCTACTGAAGATAATATTTCAGTCTATAGGAGTGTTGTTTCTCCATATGGTTTTGAAACACTTCTTGAAGAAGGAGAAAACGCTATCAGAGTAGCTTATAAAGGAAAATATGTATTTAAAGTTGTCGCTATGGATGAATTTGGAAATACTTCAATGGCGCAATTTGAATGCATTGTTAAGTAATAGGAGGGGAAGAAGATGAAGAAAGATAAATTAGTTATTGTCTCATTCCTTGCCATGCTTATTACCGGCTGTGCTGGTAAAGGTGGTGGCAACAATGTTCCAGACCCAAATATTTATATCAATGATACGGAAGTTCACCATGTAGAAGGAACCATCCATGATTTTGAAGTTGATTACAACACTTCAAATACTTTCATTAGAAACAAAACAACTGATTACGTTATTAAGACAATCAATGATCCATACGCAATTGAAGCAGCAAAGCACATTGTAAGAACTCTCTTCCAAGGTTTTGATGTTGAAATCGAATACGATACCTTTACATCTTTAGATGAAATCTCATCAAATAACAATGTTATTGTTCTTGGCGATGCCTCATTATTTGATTCAGTTGGAATTACAAGAACCACTAAAGATTTAGGTATTACAGGTTATGAAATTCAAACTAAAGGTAAAGCAGTTTATTGTTACGCTGCTGGATCAGAAGCTTATGAATTAATCGCTAATACTTTATTAAAAGAATTAGTAGGATATGACTTATTATACGGAGATCGTATTATTTTCGAACGTGATGGTTCAGTTGTTCCATCAATGAAGATTACTGAGAAGCCAGATTTTGATTATCGTAAGATTGATGATAAGGATACTTCTTGGAGATATGGTGCTAACTTCACAAATAACCAAGTTTTCGCTCAAGTTAATGGTATCCAATACCACACATCTTTCCAATTCCTTCCACCAGAAGTCTATGGTTGGAAAGAAGGAGTTAACTCTTTCGATCCAGCACAAGCTGCGGCAGCTGGATTACACCCAAAGTGGTTCTCTGACGATACAATTTCTCAAAAAATGACCTCAGCATCAAAAGGTTCTGACTTAGGCACTCTTTGTTATACCGCTCATGGTGACTTTGAAGAATATCAACTTATGCAACAAGTCGTCGCGGATAAATTAATTGAAGTCTTTGATGCAAACCCTAAATTATTTAACGTTACATTCACAATTGAAGATAACTATACAACATGTAACTGTGAATCATGCCTTGAACAAAGATCTTGGTATAGTGACTCAGTTGCTGCAACTATTGTTAATTTCTTAAATGGTGCAGAAGATATCGTAAGTGCTCACTATGACAGAGTTGCCGAAGAAACAGGCATGCCAAAACGTGAATACTTTGTTTCATTCTTCGCTTATCACTCAACTGAAGTTGCACCAGTTAAAGAAGTTAATGGAGAATTCGTTCCATGTAAATTAAGAGTAAGAAACCCAGTAACTGGTGAATATGAAGTATCTGATCAAGATATTAAGACAAATGAAAGAGTTTGTGTTTTCTTAGCACCTATTTCTTCTTACTTCACTCACTCATTCTATGAACCAATTAATAATGATGCTGCAAGAAAAGTAAGAGGTTGGTCTAAGATTGCTGAACACATTTATTGTTGGCTTTATGAAACTAACTTCAGAAACTATTTATATCCATTTAACACATTCGTTACTATGGCTGAAACATTAAAGTATATTAAGACCTATGGATGTTCACTTCTTTACATGCAAGATCAACACGATACTTCACAAAGAAGTGTCTTCTCAAGACTAAAACTTTATATGATGTCTAAGTTAATGGTGGATGTTAACACTGACGCGATGGAATTAATTAATAGATTCTTTGAAAAATATTATGGTCCTGCTGCAAACACTATGAGAACTTTCTTTGATGAAATGGTTCAATGGTCAATGGTTCAAGAACAACTTTGGCCATCAATCTGTGGTGGTACTATTTATAACCAATATAACGATTCATTAGTATGGAAAGAAAACATGCTCAGAAAGTGGGAAAATCTTTGCTACGAAGCAATTGATCAACTCAAAGTCATTACTGATGAAACACTTTACGAAAGTATGTATAAATCAATTCTTCTTGAATCATTATTCCCTCGTTATGTTCTTTTAGACTTATTCCCTAACTCATTTGTTCAAGAAGAACTAAGGGCAAGACAACTCGCTATCAAAGCCGACTTTGAAGCGTTTGGTATTGATAGATTTGGTGAATCTCCACGTGGTGATAGAGATTTATCAAATGTCTATAAACTTTGGGGAATTTTATAGGAGGTAATGTTATGAAGAAAAGTTTTGTTATTTTACCTCTAATCCTTACATTTGGTTTAGTCTCTTGTGGTTCTAATGAAGTATTAGAATATTCACAAGATGATATGGTTTTAAATTACTCAAAATATGAATTAGATTTAAACGATAAATTCACTCTTTCTGTTGGCAATGAAAAATTAAATAGAAAGATTGAATGGTCATCATCTAATAAAGATGTTGCGACTGTTTCAAATAGTGGAGTAGTTAAAGGTTTATCTACTGGTGAAACCACTATTGCAGGTAAATATAAATCATTAGAAGCTACTTGCTATGTTACAGTTACTGATTCATGCGCTGTTGCGGTTATCGCGCTTGATTATAGCGAGGTTTCTTTAGGCATTGATGGATTTGTTGAAGTTAACGCTAAAACACTTTATAAGGGCCAAGAAGTAACTAAATTAGATTACACATGGTCTTGTGAAACTGATGGAGTAGTAAGCATTACTCCTTATAACAATAAAGCAGTTATCTCTGCGTTAAAAAATGGTGAAACAAATGTTTTTGTTACAACTTCATATAACAATGAAACTGTTATTGGAATGTTATCAGTCACTGTTATTGAAGGACTTGTTTCATTTGAACTCAATGGACTTGATTATGTTGACGGAGCCTATAACGTTAAAGTTAAAAGAAACACTAGTGTTACTCTTGATCTCAACGTCTATGTTGATGGTATCAAAGTAGTGGATCCATATTTTACAAGTTCATCTGAAGATCCAACTATCGCAACTATCGAAGGTAATGTCATTACTGGCTTAAAGCTTGGTTCAACAAAAGTTACCGTTAGATATAAAAACTTAGGAAGCATCGTAATTAATGTTACGGTTGCAGTTATTTAAGGAGGGATGAAAGATGAAAACTAAATTTGTATTCCTTGCTCTTGTTCTTCCTTTCTTAGCCTCATGTGGAAATTCAAAAGAATATATCTACACTGACTATGAATGCTATAACGAAACCCAACACGTTAAATATTGTAAAAACTGTGAAGAAGATGATCCTTTATATCAAGTATTTGAAAATCACAAATACGACGAAGGACATTTAGGTATTGCTCCTACACATACTTCTAGTGGCGAAATGATTTACACATGTAGAGTGTGTGGTTATGAAAAGAGTGAAGAAGTTGAGGCTATTTCAGACCACGTATATAACAGAAGAATTATTTCTGATGAATATTTAGCGTCGACTGCAACATGCGCAAATAAGGCTAGATATTATTATTCTTGTGAATGTGGTAAGAAGGGTAGTAAGACCTTTGAAGCTGGTCCAACTCTTAACCACAAATTAATCCGTGTTGAAATCTTAGAAGATAACTCTAAGAAAGATTACGCAGCATTTGAAAGATATAATCCAGAAGGACTTAAACTCCAATACGTTTGTAGTGAATGTGGATTTAATGAAGTTGATTTATCAGAAGTCGTATTTGAATATGAAAGTGGTAAAACTTCATTCAGATTCGGCGAAACTAAAATCGTTGGTCACTATCAAGATTTATCTTTTGAATTAAATGGTTTTAATATTTCAAAAGCTAGAAATGAAATCTATGGTATTGAAGATATGAAGGTTTCTTGCCATTCTTCTTTAGATTTATCTAATGTTGGTTCTAAATATGGTGAAGTTACTTATTCTGTTGAAGATAAAAACGGAAGAACCCTTTTAGATTATGAATATGAAGCATTAAAAGAAGAAGGAAGCCCATATACATTAACTGCTTCTGCTTCTTCTGGCGATGATTATTTAGAACATTCAGTCTCAGTCACAATTGAAGTTGAACACGACTTCGTTTATGATGCGATTGAAAGAGCTACATGTTGTACATGTGGTCAAAAACTTCTTGATGGATATTTCTTCAATATGGAAACAAACCAATTAGATTTATCTCATTTAAGTGGTTTATACAAAGACAAATTCAATCCTAATGATGTTAAGGTATACACAACTGGTAAGGCTCTTAACTGGAGCGACGCTAAAGTTGGTGTTGCTGTTGACCTTGTTACAACAATTGATGGTGAATTAATTCACTTCAATGGTTTAAAGGTTGATAAGATTCTTACAACAATTGAAGATATCCAAGCAACTTGCTTAGTTACTAGCGTTAATAACGCAACAAATCCACTTGGTACACCTTATTGTGTTATCCCTGAAGACATTGATTGTAATAACTATGTTTACGAAGGTGGTTTCTTTGCCTGGGATGGTTCAATCTATAACGGTAATGGATACTGCTTTAGAGGAACTTTAGATGGTAGAGGTCACTCTATCTCTAATTTAAGCTTAGGTGGATATGGTATCTTTGGCTATCTTGGAGCATTTGGTGAATGTAAAGATATTTCATTTAAAGATATTTCTCCAATTACTGAAGGTGTTCCATGCGCAATTACATATTATGCATATATGTCCAAGTTCACTAATGTCACTATGAGTTTTGCCTCATATTTAAATATGTTAGATAACTCTGTTCTTGCTAAATCAGGTAACATTGTTGGTTTCCGCCCTGAAGGTGGTACTAATAACGCTACATTCGTTAGATTTGATAACATTCTTATCGATGCATCTGGTTTAGATATTGGTGCAATTACATCAAACTTTGGTAATGGAAGTGAAGCACCATCATATACAAACTATATTGTTAAATGTAGATCATACAAGACTATTGGTATGAGTCTTGCTGAACTCCCAGAAGGTGTTAGAGTCTACATCTGTTAATTGGTAAATTTAAATGATTAATATTAGTAACGAAAAAATTAGGGATATTATTAATTTCTGGAATAATATTCATTTTCACCCTACTGACGCGATTGAAGATGAGTGGGGTCAAGAATTCTTAAAAGAAATATCTAAGGATAATGTCGCAAAGACAGTCCGTCTTTACGCGATGTTTGAAGATATTTATTCTTTAGATGAAAACGGAAATTTAATAGAAAATTATAAAGATAACGATACAAGATTAGACTTCCTTTTAAAGGAAGGCTTTAATCCACTTGTTTGTTATGCTTATATGCCTAAGTTTTTAGCAACTGATGCATCATTAACCCAAACAAACTCAAATAAGAAATTAAGATATAAAGGTAAAGTCATCATTACATCAGAACCAAAAGATTATGATGTATGGGAAGATCTTTGCTATAGATACACTAAACACATTGTTGATAGATATGGTGTAGAAGAAGTTTCTAAATGGAGACTTCAATGCTGGAATGAACCAGATTTACATAACTTCTTCTTTTCTAATTTAGATATGTCTGATGAAAGTGTATCTATTAGAGAAAAAGCTTACTTTAAGTTATATAAAAAGTTCGCTAGTGGTGTTTTACGCGTATCTAATGATTTACTTATCGGTGGACCTTCACAAGGCGCTGACTGGAACTTTAATTTCATTAATAATTTCTTAAGAGATGTTAAAGAGAATGATATAAGAATTGATTTCATCTCTATTCATATTTATGGTGTTTTCCCACCTAAGGTTGAAAGTGGGGAAGAACCATTAAGTTTTAACAATAACATTAGAAAATATAACAATGTTATTAATGAGATCTATAAGTATTACACTGATAAAGAAATCATTATGGATGAGTGGGGCGCTGCCGGATGGGGATTTGTTAACGCTAAACAATCACCAACTCTTATCTTTAGAGAGAATAGTGTTTTCCCAACCTATTTTGCTAAGATGGTAACTCGTTTTGTAAATATGAACGCTAATCTTTCAAAGATGTTACTTTGTTTATCAGGGCAACATGAATTAACCAATGAGTTCACTGGATTTAGAGGATTATTTACGTTAAATCACATTAAAAAACCTATCTATAATGGCTTCGTTTTAATGTCAAAACTTAAAAACGAATTACTTAAATCTAATGTAGATAATGAATATGTTGATGTATTAGCCACTAAAGAAAATGATAACTACGCAGTGTTAGTGTCATATTCTCCAGAAAACTTCGATAAGAATCTTGAAGACTTAAATGATGAAATCACATTAGATGTTGTTAATGGAACGTATAACGTTAATGTTTATGTTATTGATGAAAAACACACCAACCCATATTTATCATCACTTGAAAAAGATTTATCTATTGATGAATTAAAAGAAATTGGAAATATGAAACCAGTATTCACTAAAACAGTAACTTGTAATGGTGAATATAAATTACCTATTTCATTAACCAATAATGGTGTTCTTCTTTTAGAAATGGTTAAGGTTAAATAAATTATGGCAAACATTGATATCAATAACCTTACAGTCGCTTTTGCGGTTTCTAATTCAAAAGAATATGTTATCGCTCTTGATCATATTAGCACTAGTTTTAAACACGGTTCTATCAATGTTATTTTAGGTGGTTCTGGTAGTGGAAAGACCACACTTCTTAACGCTATTTTAGGAAATGTATTAATAAATGGAGATATCTTAGTTAATGGTGTTAGCACTAAAAAAGCTGATGTTACTGATTTAAACATTTCTTACGTTAGTCAAGACTTCGCATTATATCCTCAATATAATGCCTATGATAATATCGCATTCCCATTAAAGATGAACGCTATTCCGGGGGATGAAATTAAAAGTAGGGTAACTCGCATTGCCTCTCTTTTCGGAATTAGCGATATTTTAAATCGTTTACCAAAGACAATGTCTATTGGTCAAAAACAAAGAGTCGCTCTTGCAAGAGCGTTCATTAAAAGAAGTGATATCTATCTTTTTGATGAACCATTCTCAAATTTAGATGTTCAAATCGCTAATGAAATTAAGGAAGTACTTAGAAAAGCTATTAAGCTTTATAATGCGACTGCAATCTTTGTTAGTCATGATTCAAAGGATGCCTTCATCCTTGGAGATAAATTAGTTATCTTAAATGAAGGAAAGATTATCTTTGATGGAAATCCAGAAGATGCATTGAAAGAAAAGGATGAAAACATCATCTCTCTTTTTAAGGAATAGTTATGTTTTACGAAGATAAATTTAAAAAGTATGTATTGCTAAAAAGAAATAACTACATCATTGGATTAGTTGTTTTGCTTGTTGCTTTAGCGGTATTTAACACTTTAATGTTTATCTATTTAAATAGAAACAACGCTTTAACAATGCAAATAATTATCACGGTTATTGATATATTGGGCATTATCGGATTTTTATATATTCTTTTAAATCCATTAATGCGTGAGGTTCATTATCTACATCACATTAAGTTAATTGAAAAACAAACTAAAGATGAAAGCACTGTTAAGGTAGTGGAGATCTTAGAAGAAAAGATTACTACTAAAAACGACATTGTTTGTTATGAATTGATTGTGGAAGAAAATGAAGTTCAAAGAAGTGTTTATTTACTTAAAGACTTCGATATAAAACTTTTTGAAGCTGGAAAAGAATATAAGTTAACTTTATGTTCTTCTTATATTGTGGGAGTTAATTATGAAGGCAAGTAGGGTATTCCACAATTTTAAGAAAGACATCATTATCTATTTAGCAGTACTTTTAGTAGTGCCTTTTGCTATTAATTTCTTTGTTAGTTTAAAGACCGCTTATAAAGATAATGAAAAATTCACTTTCTTCTTTGCTACTAATCAAATTGATAATGATAAGTTTACTAATTCATTTAAAGATATGTTTGAAGATAATGGTATTTTAACTTTTGATTACTATACAGCTTCACCAAAAAGTGATGTTGAATTCTATTCAAATTTAAATAATAGATCATCAGTATCTGATGTCTTTATTGTTCCTGAAGATTACTTTGATAGTGGTTTCTTAGGTTATTCATGTGCGGCTTTCAAAACCCTTGATGCATCATCTTCATATAACTACGGAACAGGTGATGATTTAGCAACATATGCGATTAAGATTAAAGATAAAGACGAAGAACCTAATTCACATATTGATTTCATGAATTATGAACTTGATAAAGATTATTATTTAATGCTCCGTAAAAACGGTTATCACTATAACAAATATATAAAGGAAGATAACTCATTATTAAATGAGGTTATAAAATATTTAAGAAATGAATAAGATAAAGCAAGTAGTAACACCTAAAACTAGAAAAGAGCAATGTAAGTTGTTGTTAGGAACTAGATTCCGCACAATAATTTCCATTGGACTTTTAAACATCTTATTTTTCTTACCTTTCATTGCTATTAACATAGTTAAAGTAAATTATTTATCTAGCTTAGTTTCATCTATGCAAGCAGTGGAAGCTGCCACTAATGAAATCTTATTTATGTATAGAAACTGGTATCTTCTTTTTGATGCAGTTCAAATTGTTTCTATCATGATTATTTCTATTGGTCTTGCTGGAAGTATGAAGATAATCAAAACTCTTTGCTATGATGAACCAGTTCTTTTCTGGGAAAACTTTAAAACTGGAGTTAAAGAAAATTGGAAAAACTATTTATTAGTGTCTTTATTCTTTTCAATCACTTTAATAATTGTAAATTTCACTAATAACTCAAGTAGATTAATGGAAACAAAGATGATGTCTATGATTTCTTGGGGAGTTCTTGGAATCTTTATCTTTATTCTAAGCCCAGTATTGTTAGTAGCGTTATCAATGGATGCGACATACAAAAACAAATTAGGTAATTCATTAACTGCATCAGCAAGCATGCTTATGAGACATTACTTTGGATATATCTTTATGCCTGGAGTGATGCTTGTTGTTTACATTGGTTTATATTTTATGAACTTTGCTTTATCTCCATATATTATTGGGGCAATCTCATTACTCTTCATTCTTTATCTACTCCCTATATTTATGCTTTTAGGATATGAATACTGTCTTTTCTTATTTGATAAATACATAAATTCTAATTATCCAGAGCTATATAAAAGAGGCTTAGATAATAAAGAAGAATCAAATAGTTGATATCTGGTAAGAAAGAGAAGTAGCGATTATATATAATCGATATTAATTAAAAGGTGTATAATTTAGTAATATGAAAAGTGAATATCTATTAAACTCAAAACTCGCTGAAACACTTTACTCGAAAGTAAATGGTTTTCCTATTGTTGATTATCATAACCATTTAGATGTTAATGCGATCAAAAACAATGAGAGATTCACCGATATTTATGACCTTTGGATTAAGGTTGATCCATATAAACATAGAGCGCTTAGAATGCTCGGTGTTGATGAAAGTTTAATTACTGGTGACGCTCCTAAATTTGATAAGTTTTCTATTTGGTGTGAGAAGTTCCCTCTTTTAGTGGGCAATCCTCTTTATATTTGGAGCCAAATCGAACTCAAAGAAGTTTTTGGAATCGAACTTAAGATTAATAAAAGTAACGCGAAAGCAATCTATGATTTAGCAAATAAGTTCTTATTAGATAATGAAGTTAATGTTAATTATCTTTTAGATAAATTTAATGTTGAAAAGATTTGTCCTTGTTTCTCACTTTTACAAGATATCTCTTATATTAATAAAAATGATAGAAGTGTTCCTTCATTAAGAGGAGATGATTTCCTTTTACCAAAGGTAACGTTTATTGAAGATTTAGGAAAACTCACAAACACTAACATTGATTCTCTTACAAACTATTTAGATGCATTAAAAGTTAGAATCAGTGAATTCTACAAAGTAGGATGTATCTTCTCAGATCATGCTTTAGATAATGGTTTTGTGTATTATCTTGATGATAATCAAAACGAAGATAGATTTAACAAATTATTAAAAGGCGAATTATCTAGCGAAGACGGATTAAAACTTAAAAGTTATATCCTTACATGCGTCTTAGGTATTTATAGTGAACTTAATATAGTCACTCAACTTCATATAGGCGCGCAAAGAACAACATCAGATAGACTTAAAAAATTAGCAGGTCCTGCTGGTGGATATGCTTCTTTAGGTAATTCAGTTGATATTGTTTCTTTAACTAACTTATTTAATGAAGTAGAAAAAAGAGAACAAGGTTTAGGAAAGATTATTCTTTTCACATTAAACCCAGTTGATAATGAACTTCTTTCTACTTTAGCAGGAAGTTATTCAAGAACTAATATGTCATCTTTAATTAGCCAAGGACCAGCTTGGTGGTGGTCTGATCATGAATACGCGATTAAGGATGTATTAGACGCTATATCAGCGTATTCAGTCTTATCTAACTTTATTGGTATGACAACTGATTCAAGAAGTTTCTTATCACTTATTAGACATGATTACTTTAGAAGAGTGTTATGTAGTTACTTAGCAGATAAGATTAATTCTAATTCATTACCTTATGATGAAGATGATATTGATGTTTTATTAACAAAGATTTGTTATCAAAACGCGAGTGAATTATTTAAATAAAAGGAGATTATATATGTCAAATTTTAAAGGTAAAGTAGCAGTAGTTACAGGTGCAGGTGGAACATTATGTTCTGTTCTTTCTTATGACCTCGCTATGGAAGGTTGCAAGGTTGC
>JAKSVY010000003.1 GCA_024413875.1 Bacilli bacterium | reverse complement strand
AAATCTTTTTGTAATTGAATGAGTTGTGCATCCAATTCTTGATTTTCGGCTTCAAATTCTAAAACATCTGAACCATTAAGTTTGTTTGTGGATGTTTCATAATACTTTAATGCATCTTTGTATTTAAGACATTTCCCAAAGAAAAGGGCAGCGTCCTTATAGTTTTCTCTATCAAATTCATGTTTTCCTAGATCATAGATAGCTGAGACAATTTGCTCCATTAACATGACCACTTCATTGTCTCTTAATACAGTTGTATGGACTAATTCAGAAGCTTTCAAAAGGTCTTTGGTTGAGCCTGTTTTCAATAAATCTCTAATATCTACAACGGCTTTAATTTTTGAATTAAGGCGAACCTTTTCATCGATTGAGAAAATATATTTCTTTTCTTCAGAATCATCAGACTCTTTCGCAAATAATGTTTTTAAGACATCCCAAAAATCATCTGCGCTTAAAGCATTATAGTCATCATATGTCGCAAAATCTTCTGGCTTTCTAATTTGTAAGTTTGCCATAACAACGCAGAAGACTGCTTTCCATGAAGCGGTTCGTCCATATTCTTCTGTAGTTTTATCATATACATCGATTACGCTTCCAAACTCACTGCGCATTAACATACTTTCCATTAATTCAGTAGCAACAAACCAGGCATCGAGTATTTCCCTATCATCATCTGAAACTTCAAAGTTTCTATCAAGTTCAAAAACATCATTGCCTTGAACAGTTTGTTTGGTACCACAATAATCACAAGTTAAAATGTATTCGCCACCTAAAAGGTTAAGTTTAGCACCACATTGTTTACAATTAAAAACTGCCATATTAAATCCCCCAATATGCAAGAATAATATTAATCGATTTTATTCCTTTTTCGCAATAATTTTATTGCTTTATAAAATAATATTTTAAATACCACTAATTAAAGTGTGGATACTTTTGTTCGTTTTAAGAATTTTATTATTCTCTATTCATTCACAATTAAAGCATACAGTTTTCCAAAATCAGCAACAGTGTCTTCATACTCATAACCCATTCCAATAAAGACAGTAGAATATGTTCTAATCTTGGAATTTATTTCAACATCATTAACTTTCTTTTAGTTATCAAATTTGAGCGATGTGTCATTTACCTTGTTTGCACTTGCAGTTATTAATAAAAATGCCTTAACTATATTTCTCAGTGGAAATCCCTTTCATGTTATCAGTTTGTTTTCTGATCTTTAATTTTAAAATTAAATACTTTCGATAATCCTTTATATATTAAATCACTTACTAAATGCACTAATCTACAAAGAGTTTCTTTATATATGATACTTACAGTAACTGCTGCAGCAAACAATGCCACTACATATATAGCAGCCCATCCTAAGATATATGTATATCCGAATGTTTTATATATCAACTGCCAGAAATATGGTCTTACATATGTTCTAAATAACAAGTTTTCATGAATTAGGTACACTAATAAAGATAAACTTGAAATATAGTTAATGAACTTATTTTTAAACTTCATCTTATTAAATAGATTCAATAATGAGAACGCAATTAATAAATCAAACATTCCATAGTTCTTGTTCCATTTTAATAAATCAACATTAGCATCTGGATTCTTTAATCCATATGCATTCATTATCAAGATAAATCCTATAAATGATATGGATGTCAATGAGAGTATGAGTACATTTGTTAATGTACTATTACATACTTTTTGGCCATATCTTTTAAAGCATGCGATAACAAAATACGCGGTTATCCAGCCTGTAAAGTTATTTGCGATAGTAAAGTGATGGAAATATCCTACTACGAATATGCATACAAAAGACACTAATGCGATAGCTAAATGATGCTTTTGATCAATGTGATTAATAATGATATTTAAAAGAGGGCTGATAAATACGAATATTACATACATTGTAATAAACCAGTTATTCGCGTGGCTTAATGGTAATAGTGATTTGATTATATCTTGTGATGATAGTTTGTCTGGTCCATAACCAATTAACATTCCACATAACCATAAAACAGATATAGTAAAGACATCTAATACAATTCTTAATATCTTTTTAGTGTTTGTGGTGTTTTTATCCACTAAAAACCAGAATGAACAACATAAAAAGATATAGTTACCTAATGATCCAGCGTATCTAAGTAAAGTTAATATCACCCTTATAGGGTCTGAAGATGGGGTTCTAACGTTAATATAGTAATCAGAGTACCCTATTACATTACCTCTCCATGTACTAAGTGTTTGCACTACATGGGAGACAATAATTAAAACAACTGCAAGAATCTTTAATAATTCGATTCCAGATAGTCTTTCTTTACTAGGTAATCTATCAATAGTGCTTTCCATAACTTTAATTATTGTATTTCAAATAATTAACAAACGGTATCCAAAATTTAATAGGGAGAACAATAACCTACTTTAAAATATCGCGACATTCACAAATTTTGCAGTATTTTGTCATTTTTGTTAATCCACTTATTGCATTATTTTTATTATAGTTATAGAATGTATTCACAGAAAATGCAGTATTTTGCAAAAAAGGTGAATTGTATGATAAAAAGAGATAAATATTTACAAGAAATAATTGATAGAAAGCACAATGGGCTTATAAAGATAATTACAGGATTAAGAAGAAGCGGGAAATCATATCTTGTTAACAATATTTTTTATAATTATTTGCTTTCAAATAATGTTAAGAGTGAGAACATTATAAAATTTGCTTTTGACTTCGATGATGATATAGAAAAGTTAGACAAATATTATCCAGAAGAACCAACTAAAATCTATAGCAAAAACAAAAAATGCTATACTGTAAATTCCAAAAAATTTAGATCTTATATTAAAGATCTCACTAATGATGATGATTTCTTTTATCTATTATTAGATGAGATACAATTACTTGATAATTTTGTTGGTACATTGAATGGTTTTCTTAGATACGAAAACCTAGATGTATACGTAACCGGAAGTAATTCCAAAATGTTATCTTCTGATATTGTTACCGAATTTAGAGGAAGGGGAGATCAAATAAAGGTTTATCCATTAACTTTTAAAGAATGCTTCGAAAATGCGAATCTAACATTTGACGAAGCTTACCAACAATACTCAACATTCGGCGGAATGCCCTTGGTTTTAACTTATAATAAAAAAGAGCAAAAAATGAGTTATCTTAAAAGTTTATTTGATGAAATTTATCTTAAAGATATTTATGAACGAAACAATATAGCAAATAAAGATTCATTTGAAAAATTAATAGATATTTTATCTTCATCGATTGGTTCATACACAAACACTGCAAAGTTAGAAAACTCATTTAAAAGTGAGATTAAGACAACGTATGATCATAACACCATTAATAAGCACATTAGCTATATGGAAGATTCCTTTTTGATAAGCAAAGCAACAAGATATGATATAAAAGGAAAGAAATATTTAAAGGCTATTTATAAATACTATTTTACTGATTTAGGTTTAAGAAATGCACGGATAAATTTTAGGCAGCAAGAACCAACACACATAATGGAAAACATTATATATAATGAATTAATAAGTCGTGGATATAGTGTTGATATAGGAATTGTTGACACCTATGACTTAAATGAAAATGGGAACAGCATTAAAAAACAATTGGAAGTAGATTTTGTTGTTAATTCTGGTTATGACCAAGTTTATATTCAATCAGCTTTTGAGCTTCCTGATATTCAAAAAACAAAGCAAGAGAGCAGATCGTTAAACAAAATAAAGAATTCATTTAAGAAAATAATTATTGTAAGAGATAATATTATCCCATGGAAAACAGATGATGGGGTATTAATTCTCGGTTTACAGGATTTCTTATTACAAAAAGTTGATATTTTTTAAAACTAAGGCGAGTCAGAAATATATAGCAATAATATTACAAAGATTTTTCAACATTATGATGTTCAACACCTGCTTCGATATATTGTTCTGATGTTATCTTAAATCCTAGCTTTAGATAATAGTCTAACGATACATCTTGAGCGTGTAGTTTAATCGTATTGATTCCTTCATTTAACGCCATTTCTTCAATGAATTTAAAGATTTTACTTGAATATCCTTTGTTACGATATTCTCTTTTTGTTACTACCCTACCAACAAGATAATAGTTATCTATTTCTCTTGCACGAGCGTAGCTTACTAAAACGTCATCAATGTATAAATAGAAGTGAGTAAATAAAACATCATCACCTGTTAGTTCTTCTTTTTTATCAATACCTTGTTCATCGCAAAAAACACTTAATCGTAATTCGATTGCGTCTTCTTTTAGTTCGTTAAATTTGATTAGTTTTTCCATGGTTATTTAGTTACGAGGTTCATCTTACTTTTTCAATGTATTTTCTTAATAAAAATGATAAGAAATATGGGAATGTTTTTATTTTATCTGTCGCTCCAATATTGTTTGCAGAAAATTTGATTCCAGTTTCAATTATTGAATTATTCAAAATTACAGTATTTAAAGATACCGATTTTCCTTTTTTACTTTTAACCTCTATCGGTAATATAGAATTTTTAAAACGCAACACAAAATCCAATTCGGTTTCAGCATCATTGCTTCTATAAAAATATAGTTCATAGCCTTGCTTAGTTAATGATTCCGCAAGTATATTTTCAAATATTGCTCCAGAATAAATACCCAGGTTCTTTTTCACTCTTAAATCGATTTGAGCCTCTTCATCTAATGATGCAATAAGTAATGATAAATCACTAAAATATACCCTAAAATTTGTGTCATTGGAGTACGCGGCTAACGGCAAATCCAATGCATCTAAACCATTTGCGGTCAAAATGATTCCTGCATTTTTGATCCAGTTAACAACCCCATAATAAGAACTAAATCTTGCGCCATGACCAAGTTTAGTAAATTGAAATTTATGATTATCCTTTGCTAATTGATAAGTTATTGAACCATAAACTTTTTGCGCTTTAGCAATATCTAGACCTACTAAGTATTTTGATAAATCATCTTTATAGTCATCATAAATCCTTTTTTGCATTGATAAAATATTACTAAAATTATTTTTAGTAACAAACTCATTAACAATTCTTGGGTATCCACCTACTAAAATATATTCATAAAATAAATCAGTCAATTTATAATAAATTGCATTATCTAGTGGTGTTAAATCCACCATATTTTTCAACAAAGAAGCAACGAAATCATCATCATATCCCTTTGCCCATAAAAATTCTTCAAAATCCATTGAGTGCATAATGACTTCTTCTTTATATCCGACGGAAACACTGGAAATCGCTTGATTGTTTATTCCAAGTGCAGAACCGCTACAAATAACATCGTATTTTCCATTCAAAGCAAAGAATTTTAATGATGTTGTGGCATTCATATATTCTTGAATCTCATCAAAAACAATTAAAGTACTATTTGGGATTATTCGAACACTTGTATTGATTGCGGTAATTCTTTTTACAATTTCATCTGCATCAAAACTTTGGAAAATATCTTTATACTCTGGATTAGAAACAAAATTAATATAGACAACACTCTGGTAATTGCCATATCCAAAGTTCAGTATCGATGTTGTTTTCCCTATTTGTCTCGCACCAAAAATAATTAAAGGTAGTCTATTGCCATTATTTTTCCATTTTATTAATGTTGTATCAATTTTTCTTCTAAGCATATCAATTATCCTCAACAATATATTACATTATGTAAAATGTAATGCAAGTCTATTTACAATTTTTAGGTATGTTTTTACAACTTAATTTACAATTTTTAGGTATGTTTTTACAACTTAATTTACAATTTTTAGGTATTTTTAATTTGTTTTAGCTCCTATTTAAAGTTTTCTTTGATTCTTAAGGCAATGTCATCCAATTAAGACAAGTCACATTATTGTCTATTGCAGAGAATTTATTCTCGTTTTTATATTATTTTCGGCAAATTTATGAAAAGTCTTCCTATTAATATGTAGGAGGACAAAGAAGTGACGACTTTGTTGTTCTTCAAAGAACCTATTGGTTATTTCAATAGTTCATGAGTGATTTATTAGTGATTGCACTAATTCTCGTGCTCTTATATTTACTCAAGAAGTAAATAAAAAGTCTCCACGAGGAGACCCAATAACTATTTAAATTATAAAGGAGTGATTGAATATAGTCAATAGGTTCTCCCTCACTTGGTCATGACCTCGTGAGGTCTTTTTGTTTAATATAAAAGACTCCCATATGAGAGCCTTCTAGATAGAATCTTTTTGGATTAATAACCCATCTTCTTTACAACAATCTTGAATCCTGCTACGTTAGCACCTTTAACAAAGTTAAATGTGTTGCCTAATGTAGAAGCATTGTCTTTGATGTTAGCGTAGATAGTTTCCATAATTTCTTTAAGTCTGTTATCTACTTTTTCAAATGGCCAGTGTTCACCCTTAATATTTTGTTCCATTTCTAAGCCAGATACTGCGACACCACCAGCGTTAGCAGCTTTACCTGGTAAGTAATGGACGCCAGCGTTTTGAAGCATTTCAACAGCGCCTCTTGTTGTAGATTTGTTAGAACCTTCACAAACACAGATTGGCTTATAAGCAATAATTTTAGCAGCTGCTTCTTCATCAATTTCAAATTGAGTTGCACATGGAAGATAGATATCAGCCTTCACTGACCAAATATCTTTTGTTTCCATTAATACTGCATCTTTATTAACTTCAACATATTCTTTAACACGACCGCGTTGTTCTTCTTTGATACGCTTCATTGTTAAATAGTTAATACCATTTGGATCATAAACAGCATTGTTAGAGTCTGACATTGCTAATACTTTAGCACCTAAATCATATGCTTTCTTACATGCATACATAGCGACGTTACCAGAACCTGAGATAACAACTGTTTTGCCCTTGAATGAATCATCAAGTAAATCATCTAACATTTTGTTAGTGATGTAGCAAAGACCATAACCAGTAGCTTCTGGTCTACAAAGTGAGCCACCTAAGTCTAATGGTTTACCTGTTAAGGCTCCATCATCACGACCTGTAAGGCGTTTGTATTCTTCATACATGTATCTAATTTCACGTCCACCGACACCGATATCACCAGCTGGTACATCTCTATCAATAGACATATATGGTGCTAATTGTTCAATGAATGCTAAACAGAAGCGTTTTACTTCTTCTTCTGATTTGCCTTTTGGATCAAAGTCTGATCCACCTTTACCACCGCCCATAGGAAGTGTTGTTAAAGCATTCTTGTAGATTTGTTCGAATGCTAACATCTTAAGGATGGAAAGGTTTACCGATGGGTGAAATCTTAAACCACCTTTGTAAGGGCCGATTGCGTTGTTAAATTGAACTCTATATCCTTTATTTACTTGAGTAACACCTTTATCATCAACCCATTTAACATCAAATGTAATGATATTGTTTGGTGTAACTAACTTTTGAAATAATTCGTCAGGATAATCTTCTGGTTTGATAACATCTTCAACTGATGTGAAGTATTCTTTAATAGCAGCATAGTATTCCTTTTCATTAACAAAAGGCGAGATGAGTTGTTCATAGTATTTGTTCATAAGAAAATTCCCCTTGGATATAAATATAGATATAAGTATATTCTTTTGATTATTTGATATAAATAAAAAATTTATATATTTTGAACTAAAAAAGACTACCTAGTGAGCAGTCTATAAATTTTAATTGCAAGTTTTTTAGCGTTTTACTTGCAGTTAGATTTTCCAATATAATGAATATTTACCTTTTTGAATCAATTTAATTTCATTGGATTTGATTAGCTTCCCAAGCGCCTCTTCGATCGAATCCCTTTTATTTGAAAATAATATTTCTTCTAAATCACCTTTTGATATAGGCTCATTTGTTTCATTAATAATTCTATGAACTTTTCCAATCAAGGTGCTTTTGTCTTGGTATAAAGAAAACATGTAATCTAATTTTTTATACCCATCTACCATCACTGATAACATATAAATAACAAAGAATGAATAATCATTATTATCTTCATTCCATCCAGCTGAAGATTTTTCTAATGCAGTATAGTAGTCTTCAAGAGTTTTTAAAATCAAATATGATGTTGAATAATATCTATCTAAATCATATCCATATTTTAATAATAAATACGTTGTAAGAAGCCTTGATACTCTTCCATTTCCATCATTGAATGGATGAACACAAAGGAAATCTAAAATAAACACGAAAATTAACACTAAGCGATTGATGGAACTATTTGATAAGGCATTATTGAATTGCCAAATTAGATTACCTAACGTCTGTTCTACTTCTTCTGGTTTTGTTGGTATAAAGATTGTTCTAGAAGTCCCATTAGGCAAATATTCTCGAATATAGTTTTGGTGATCCTTATAAGTTCCACCATATAATGGATTAAGTGTTTTCCATTCTAATTCATGTAAATATTTGATGAACCTATCATCGAGTTCTTGATACTTGTATACGCTGAAAATATGTTCTAAAGCATTATTGTATCCAATTAGCATTTTTTCTTCTTGGGTTTCTGGAGCTAAACCTTCAACAAAAAGAGCTTCCTCTTGCTTTTTGCTAATCTGAATTCCTTCAATTTCATTAGATGATGTTACACTTCTTCGTTTTGATAAATCATGTAATCTATTCAATTTTACTTTCTTAGGCAAATTAAAAGATCTTCCACGATAAAACTCAACCCCATTTAACATTGAAAGAATTACAGGATTGGTTTGGAGCTTTAAAACTTGGCTTTGTATATCGAAAAATTTCATACCTAAAGTATATATGTCCAAAATTTTAATTGCAAGTTTTTTAACGATTTACTTGCAGTTAGTTTTAGGATATCCCTTATAATTAGCTAATAAATACCTTTATTGCACCAATCAATTAAATCAGCTAAATAGTATTCTTCTTTCTTGTGTTTCTTGTATTTTTTGTATTTAACTATTGAGTCAATCATACCGTTTTGAAGAAAATATGTATTTGGGTCAAAACTAAACTTTTTACTTTTTAGAAATTGCTTTGGATCACCACAAAACTCACTATTGTTGTATTCTGTCCAAAAACCTTCTTGAATAATTACAAGTATTTCAATCTCTGGTTTAGTACATATTTTGTAAATGCGAATATGCTCCATACGTATTTCTAACCCCTTCAAACTCATTTCATCTGTTAGAGTATCCCCAATTCGAAAAACTAATATGTCCTCATCTAATGGCAGAGTTACGATTAATGGCTTTATTTTATCTAATTGTCGAAGAACTAATGGCTCTTCATAAATAATTTCGCTGTTAAAGGAAAAGATTCCTCTTTCAATTAAATCCTTAATTAAACAAACTTCTGTTTTTCCTTCACACGCCAAAACTATTTTCATTTAATTAAAATTTTCCTTAAATCGGCTAATCTTTCATAATTTGCAAAATTGTCAAAAGCATTTTGATCAAATTGGTTAGATTTAGATAGTTCTGTCCTAAGATTATAAGATGTACACATGTTGTCACAAGTAATAGAATCACCATATCTATGTACTACATTAATATTGTCGCATCTATCACTTTCATCCAATAATTCAGAATAATGCGTTGAATATATTAATGTTGCACCCATTTTGTTTATCCTTGCGTCTTTAAACAACACGAAAAGATTTTGAATAAGGTTTTTATTAAAACTATTTTCAATTTCATCAATAATGATTGTTCCACCTGTCTTGAATGCAACCATGGATGCAGCAAACAAAAACAAACCTCGATATGTTCCAGCGGACATTATTTCTTTTAAATAAGACAGACTAACCAGTTTTTCTTTTTGATTAATTCTTTTGAAATTAATATCTACATTATTTTCATTATGTTCAAATCCAATATATTCGATGCTATCATCAAACATATGAATTAATGTATTAAAGGTTCCATTGCCATATAGACTATTAACAATTGAGGAAAACAAAACAACATTTCTTTCTTTTATTAATTTATTAATGTTACAGTCATAGCTAGAAAAACTAAATCTTGATATATCAGACGTATCCCTTCCTATTGATGGTTGGATAAGTGAATTTCCAGTAAATGCAATATTGCTTAAATCCTTTTTATAACTGTTTTTGTTTCTTGTTGAAAAGAGAGATTCATCCTTAATAACTAAATAATCTCTATTTGAAAAATTGTCTTTTGCAAAAACACCTTCATACTTATAAATCATTTTTTCATGATAAAAAATAGCACCGAAAGATAAATTATCGCTCTCACCAATAGAGTTTCTATTTACCCTTCCAGTATCAATAAACTCGATAATAAGCTCAATTAATGCAAGTGCAGTAGTTTTTCCTGAGGAATTTTTTCCAATGAAAACTGTTTCAACTGGATAATACAAATTATTTTCCAGTTTAATTAAATCATCGTTTTCAGAATCCTTATCAACTCTTGTTTTTGTTAAAAAATTAATTTCAAATCCTTTTTTTAACATTTTGTATCCACTATTGGTCCATATTTTAAGCAACTTCATAATTATTTCCTCAAGCATAAAATAATCCATTCTGCTGGATTTATCAATAGTTTTTTAGTTTATAGACATTTATTTTGTTTATATTCTTATTTTTTGTTTAGTTTTACTAATGATGCGTATGCATTATCATCGTCTATTAATCTTATAAGAGTGTCATAGACTTTATCTTGGATCATGCCACCCTCATATCTAGTAATTGTTTTTTCGCCTGCACCTATTAGTCTAGCGAGTTCAGCTTGGCTTAATCTTCTTTTCTTTCTAATAGCCTTAATCTCATAAGATGTTAATAACCCCATAGCTTTCTTTTGTTCATCAAAGATACGGATGTTATTTTCTGCTTCAATATTAGGTTCAACAACTTCTCTTCCACATATAGGGCACATTGGACGGAGTAACTTAATCTCAAGTGGCCTATCTTTAGGGTAATGGGTTTCCACTACTTCTTTTAAAATATAAGGAACGTAAGTATCACATTTTAAGCAGTAAAATTTATTTTCTCTTTTCTTCATAAAATATCCTTATTTGGTATCATATGATACTATTATATTGGATTTATTATGATTATCAAACAAAAAAATCCCGCATATGCGAGATTATTTCTTAATAGGCCACTTGATGTCTATTTCTTTAATATCATATAAAACAGAAGGACATTCTCCGCCTACTTGGATATCATATATCACTTCTTCATTAGGATCTTTCTTTATGTTATAGATATAACCTGTTCTCATGTCGTCACGATATTTAAAGTTAACTCTTTCCCCAATATAGTATTTAGAGTTTATAGGTTCTTGTTTCTTTTTCTTTCTAAACCAACACATATTAAGAAATCCTATTTATCCTTTCTATAATATTGTTCATAAGTTTTTGTTTTAGTTCTTCATTAATATCGAATTCTTTTACGATTCTAAGCATTTCTTCTTTCTTGTTGGCATACATTGCTAAAAGTTTTGTAATAGTTTTTTCTTCCATACCAATATGTAAGCCAAACTTTATGAAATCATTCTTTCTAAGTTTGCTCTTTTTCCCATTAAGCGCTAAAGCGACTTCGTCAGGGTCATTTACCATTAATTGCGCTGGAACCAAATCATAAGCATCAGATAAACATATTTTGTTATTTAAATAGATTAATGAAAAATTTTTTAAATGCATATCTGAATTACAAGTAATAAAGCAGAACACTAGTCTATTAAATAATTCAGCCTTATCCATTCTTGAGAAGTTGCTATATCTATCTATTATTTCAGCAACTTTTTCATAAGATCCATTATATTTATATTCCGATGGTTTATTTGATAATTGGCAAAAATCTTCCATATGAATTTTTCCGCCATCAACTCTATCAATTCTTTTTGAAATATAGGTATAATGGTTGCCACTAATTTTTATCAACGCATGTGGTACCACCTTAATTTTGCAACATTCGGCAAGAAGCATCGTCAAATGTTCTAACTCTGCTATCGATTCAAAATCTTTACTATTGATTTTGAGAATATATCCTGGAGTTTTTTTACTCAAAAGAGTTAAACGAGAATTATTTTTTTCTTTAGATAAATAGAATGATAATTTTCTTTGAACACCGGTCACACTAGTATCATTCAGCAATTCCAAAGCTTCTTTTACAAACGATTCTTCACTACCATTAAAATCGAAAGATGGTAAATCCTTCAAGCCAAAAAAAGACTTAACACATGATGTGTGCCAACCATTTACATCATTACCAACAATTTCCTTGTTGCAACACAAACACCTCATGATTGAACTCCTTTGACCGATACTGCCCCAATAGTATCTTCACAAACAGTTAGAAGCAAACTCATCCTATCCTTTTTATCTATACTATATTTTCTAGAAGCCAAATCTAGCAAATATCCTTCCGGTATTAAACCATCAAAAAAAGGGAACAACACATTACTTTTATAGTCTTCCTCTGTTAACGGCATAGTTAACGAAATAGCGACTGGGTTCTCACTATTTAGATATTCCTTTTTATACGAAAAAATAAATAGCCCTTCAATTTCCTTGATTATCCCACATTCAATATCGTTAAAATAAACAATTCCAATTCTTTCCATATTACTTTCTTTCAACTGCAACTAAGTCAGCATTAAGCGAATCTAAAACCAAAATAACTTTTTTCATATTTAAATTTGTTTTTCCTTGTTCTAAATCTCGTAAAAAGCGAAGGCCAACACCACATCTAAGAGCAAAATCTTCTTGAGATAATCCATATTGTTTTCTAGTTCTTTTTACGTAAATCGCTATGTTATTTAATTCTTTATTCATAATATCACCTGCATTAATTATACCTAATTTGATATAGTTTTCAATATATTTTTAGTTATTTATACCATTTTGGGTATAATATGCGTTCAAATGTACTTTTTATACCTGTTTAGGTATAGTTTATCGAATAATCATGCCTATTGGTCTGTGTGAAACATATTTTATATTTTTAATATCATTTGTTTCACATCGTAGTATAATATGTTCACTATGAAAAAATCGTCTATACAAATTGTCTCCTTATTAAAGGAGAAAGAGTTCCTTGAACAAAAACTCAAAAACTTACTCTATGGTTCTATCGAAGTTAGAGAAAGAACTAACAAGAAATATATTTTCGTGCACTTTAGAGAAAATGAAAAACTTGTAACTAAGTATGCAGGCGAATACTCAGATTATTTATATCGCCTTATTTCTGATAACTCAGTCCAAGCTAAAGCAATTAAGGCTCAATTAAGAAAGATTAACAAATCTCTTATTGAACTTGGTTACAGTGAAACACCATATTCTCCTGACGCAGTTAAATATATGGATTATGTATCTAATCATATTGATTTAGTTATTCAATCTATCTTACACGCTGATAAGACACCATTAACACTTACAGAAGTTAATTCTGTTCTTTCTGGTGAAATTAAAGGATTATCTTCAAAAGATGTTATGAAGATTATTAACCTTAAGAATGCTTTAGATTTAATCCTTAATAAGTACGTTGTATCTAATATACCTGATTACAACATCTTATCTGCGATTAATAAATTCATTGAAGAAGGATTTATCTTTACAGCGGGTTCATTAAGAACTACTCCTTACACTACTAACGGTAGATATGAAGCACCTGGTATTCCAGTTGAATCAGTAGTCAAAAAAGAATTAAAGCAAATTATGTTAGATAATGTTGATCCAGTTGATCAAGCTATTGAAACATTGCTATACATTATGAAACACAAACTCTTCTTATTTGGTAACAAGAGAACTGCTTTCACTTATGTTAACTGCATTTTAATCACTCAAGGTGCTGGATTATTACTCATCCCTACTGAACTTGCTGATGACTTTAAGGAATTATACATTAAGTATCGTGATCAAGGATCGGATGATATTAAACATCTCATTAAAGATAAGTGCATTATAAAGTTATAGTTATGAAAATAGTTATGTTTGGCGACTCTATCACTGATATGTGTCGTATGAGAGAAGAATCTCATCTTAATAATCTATATAAATTAGGCTCAGGATACGTTTTTAATGTTGCAACTGAACTTGAGGTTAATTATCCTGGTGAATACCTTGTTATTAATAAAGGCAATTCTGGAAATAGATCTTGTGATTTAGTTGATAGACTTAAAGAAGATGTTATTGATTTAAATCCTGATGTCGTATCTATCTATATTGGCGTTAACGACGTTTGGCATGGTATTGTTGATAAAAAAAGAGGTGTCTCTTTATCAAAATATAAGGCTAACCTCATATATATGATTACCAAGATTAGAGAAAGTAATCCAAGCGTTGAATTAATGCTTCTTGAACCATCATTTATTGATGGGACAATTGTTAGAGAGCTTAAATATCTTGATAAGGTTTATAAATACGCGAGAGCGTGTAAAAGAATCGCTAAAGAATACAACATCCCATTTGTTAAGCTTCAAAAAGACTTGACCACTGCTGGTGAAAAATACGGCAATCCTAACGTATGTTATGATGGTGTGCATCCTAATTTACTTGGAAGCAAAATTATTGCTAGAAACTGGCTAAAAGTATTCAAAAAAGAGATTATTAAATAAGCAAAAACCCTGGTTTTCCAGGGTTTTACATTTCTAATAAATGTTCATTAATAAGAAAATCAAACAAATCTACAATTACACATCCATTTTCATCAATGGTCATATTTAATCCGTTTTTAGTTACAATAACTTTTTTAAAAGAATCATTTATGTAATAAAGGCTTCTTTTTTCTCTTTGTAAAGTATCTTCGTTATCAATATTTAGGCAAGATTGAATATATATCTTTTTATCACCTTTTGCTGCAATAAAATCAACCTCTAATGATTTTGATTTATATATCTTTTTGCCATTGCGATCTAATCTATCAGTCATTTCGTTTATATTAACTTCGCCAACACAAACAGAATATCCACGATATCTAAGTTCATTGTAGATTATATTTTCCATTATATGGCTTTCCTCAATTTGTCTAAATTTTGTTTTAGCATTTCGAACGCCTATATCCTCAAAATATAATTTGTATGGGGTATTTATATAACTTTTACCCTTAATGTTATATTTTTCAGCTTTTGAAATAATAAATGCATCTTCAAAATGTTTGATGTAATTAGAAATTGTATCATCCGTAATAACTGCTTTTTTTAAAGATTTAAAAGCGTTCTCTAAGTTAGATGGATTAACACCGCTGCCAACACATGATGCTATGATTCCAAATAGGTCAGAAAGTGAATCGGCATCTTTAACCCCTCTTCTTCCAACAATATCTTTTAGATATACCTCATAGCACAATTCTTCCAAATATTTGTATCTATCTTCAATCGTTTGTTGATAAACGATTGGAATTCCACCCGTTACTATGTAGGTTTTCCATGCTGATTGAATATCGCCTTCAAATCCTGTTAAAAATTCAGAGAATGATAAAGGCAACACATGTATTGATGATTTCCTCCCGCGAAATTTTGTCTCAATTTCAGAAGATAATAATTGCGAGTTACTGCCAGTTACATATACATCAAAATTATCGTGACCTAAAAAGCCATTTAATGTACCAACAAAAGAATCTAATAACTGAATTTCATCAAGAAGCAATATGTATTCAGTATCATCATCATTAGTTATATCTTTAATATATGCTCTAAACTTTTTTGAATTAACAACATAGAAATCGTTATGTAAATAAATTTTTGTTGGTTCATCAGGTAGATACTTATCCAATAAGTCAATGTTTTCATCATTGTCAAAAGCAAATCTAACAACATTCTTTTCTTGTGCACCCATTTTAATCAATTCATTATAAAAAATATTATTCATTAAGTATGATTTACCACTGCGTCTTGCGCCGGTTATTACTTTGATTAATGAATTGTTTCTTTTATCCAATAATTGTTTTAAATATTTATCTCTTCTAAATTCCATATACTCGATTTTTTCCAAAGTCTTTGGATTTTTTCGACTACATTATAGCATATATATTATTTGTTTCAATACTCTAGTCGATTTTTTTCAAAGTCTTTGGAATTTTTCGACTAGACTTCTTTTAAACATAAAAACCGCTTTGTTTGAAACAAGCGGTATTCTATAAAACAAGGTGCCAATTAATAATTGATGCACTTATCGTAAATGATTTCTTCACGAGCGTCCTCGTGATTTAATTTAACGATAAAGTTATCAATTTTAATTCCATCTACATATCTAAAGTACATACCATATGATGGAAGGATTCTTCCATATGCATATACTTCTGGATAATCAGGTGCTTTTTCTGGGACGATTGGATTAAATTCTTTAACACCACCATCGAGTTCGAAATAGATATCCTTAAATGTGATGTTTTCGATATTGTGTCCTTCTAAACCACAGAAGTTAGATGTAATTTGCCATGTTCCAACTGGTTCTCTTTTTTGTTTTGAATAGAATCCAGGGAATTGAACAGTGTCTTTTGCGACATATGAAACATAGTTCCATGGGACACATTTATAAACTCTATATGGTCCAACGGCTTTAACATTTTCAAAATGAATATTTTTAATTGATCCGATAGTTGTGCCTTCTGGTCCTCTAAGTCTATGACCTAAGTGGACAAATAAAGGTGCTCCAACGTTTTTCATAATGATATCTTTGAATGTGATGTTATCAAGATGACCACCATCAACTGATTCAACTGAGATACCAGTAATACGGCAATCTCTAATATCACAGTTTCTAATGTGGATATTTTTGAATCCACCATTAGTTTCTGTACCAAACTTAATCGCATTACATCTTGATTTAAGTTTAAGGTTATAGCACTTAATATCATCACAGATCTCGAGTCTATTTAATGTGTATGATGATTTAAAGACTAATGCATCATCGCCTGCTTCAACTTCGCAATCATGAATCTTTAAATGATGGCAGTTATCTGGTGAAATACCATCAATATATACTCTCATTTTGACGTTTTTGATTTCACCATAGTTACAACCCGCAACATAAAGAGCTAAGTCTGTAGCGTTTAACAAATTAACATCACTGATTGAGTAATTATTAACATTCTTAAAGGCAAATACTTTACAACCTCTATGAACAATCTTACGGATGTTTTCTTCATCCCATACAGATTGCATATCAATTGTTGCGTAACCAGAAAAATGAATATCATTTACATTTTCTGCAACAAAAAGTGATGAATGGAAATAACTGTGAGATTCATCTTGATATGTTGGGTAATCAAGAACTTCATCTGGTCCAAAAAGAGAGAAGTCTTTTGAACCTAAGATAACTGTTCCTTTATTAAAATGGATGTTTGTTCCATTTCTTAAATAGATTGTTGATAAAACATATGTTCCCTTTGGAAAAACAATAATGTTGTTCTTATTAGCGTGTTTATCAATTAAGTCTTGAAGTGCTTTCGTGTTTAAAGTGACTCCATCACCGACAACACCATACTTTGTAACGTTGAGTTTTGCCATAAAGACCTCCTACATTTTGAAGTAGTTAACTGAGTTGTTATATGAAATATCTTCCACTACTTTACCAACAAATTCGATATCAGTAGTCATTTCACCATTTTCCATCATAGTGCCTAAGTAGTTACAAAGGATTCTTCTGAAGTAATGGTGACGTGGATAAGAAAGGAAGCTTCTAGAGTCTGTAAGCATACCAACAAAGGCACCTAAGTGTCCTGTTGCTGTTAAGTCTTGTAAGTGACGTTCCATACCGACTTTGTTATCAAGGAACCACCATGCTGGTCCATATTGAATCTTTCCTTTACATGAATCATCTTGGAAACATCCAATAAGAGTCATGATTTCTGAGTTCATCTTTGGATTAAGGTTAAAGATGATCATTGGAGGTAAACTGTTTTCATCATTTAATCTATCCATTAATCTAGATAAATATTTAATTGAGTTATCTTCGGCGATTGAGTCATAACCAGTATCTAAGCCTAATTTGTTAAGCATTACTGTATTGTTATTTCTCATAGCGCCTAAGTGAAGTTCACTTCTAATATCGTATTTAGCGTATAACTTCATTAAGAAGTATGTTAAATATCCCTTGAAGACTTCAGCTTCTTTTTCAGAGATATCTTTACCTGCTCTTCTTGTTTTGAAGACTTTAGCAGCTTCTTCTTTTGTAGGAATTGCATAGACGTTTTGTAAAGCTGTATCTGATGCGGTTGTGCCAACTTTAATGAATTCTTGAAGTCTAGCTTCGATAGCAGCTTCTAAAGCATCAAGGTCTTTAACTTCACCTAATTTATCAACAAATTCATTATATTTAGCAGCGTCGATATTCATGATCTTATCTGCTCTAAATGCTGGAATAACTCTAAAGTTATAATTTCTTTCGTTTTTAATTTTATTAAAGATTTCCATATCATCAAAGATTTCATTTGTTGTGAAAACAATCTTAACATTTGATGATTCAATGAGTTTTTGAGGTGTGATGTGATTTAACTTAATAAAGTCATTACACCAATCCCAGATTGCTTCTGAGTTTTCTTTATTAATTTCGAGTTCGCAGTTAAAGAATTCTTTAAGCTCTACTTGTGACCAGTGATAAAGTGGGTTACCAAATGCGGTTGAAAGAGTTTCACAATATTTGATGAATTTTTCTTTAACTGGTTTATTACCTGTGATGTATTCTTCATTAACACCATAGTTTCTCATAAGTCTCCACTTATAGTGGTCTCCACCTAACCAAATATCAAAGATATTATCGAATTCTTTATTTTCAAAGATTACGTATTCTGATAAGTGACAGTGATAGTCAAAGATTGGCATTTTAGCAGCATAGTCAAAATATAACTTTTCTGCTGTTTTGTTTTTTAATAAGAAATTGTCTTTTATGTAACTCATAATGTAACTCCTTTTTTGAAGAATGCGATTTCATGGCTATCTTCTTGTTTTGCTTTATATTCACCGCTAGCGGTTTTGATAACTAATTCGAATAATGCTTCATCATTCATATCAGATGCATCGAAATCAATCCAATTTGCTTTCTTTTCCGCTAACGCTTTGTTAGTAGCGATCTTAAGGGTAGGAACAACTGTTGAGAATGGTGTTCCTCTACCTGTTGTAAATAAGATTAATTGGCATCCTGACGCTGCTAATGCAGTTGAAGCAATTAAGTCATTTCCTGGACCGTTTAATAAGTTTAAACCAGGTTTTTGAACGATTTCTGTGTAATCTAAGATTCCTTTAACCTTTGAGCTACCTGCTTTAGTGATACAACCTAATGATTTTTCTTCTAAGGTTGTAATTCCACCTTCTTTGTTTCCAGGTGATGGGTTTTCATAAACTGGGAATCCTAAGTCAGTATAGTATTTCTTGAAATCTAAGATCATCTTAACGTATTTATCATAAACTTCTTTAGATTCACATTTATTCATTAAGATTTGTTCCGCTCCAAACATTTCTGGAACTTCTGTTAAGATGGTAGCCCCTCCACAAGAGATTACTCTATCAGAGACACGTCCTACTGTTGGGTTTGCAGTGATACCTGAGAAAGCATCAGAACCACCACACTTTAGACCAATACAAAGTTCACTAACTGAGATTGGTTCTCTTTTTAGTGTTTTAGCTTTATTAATTAGTTCTTTTAATAAGCTAAATCCATATTCAACATCATCATCAACTTCTTGAGTGTTATAAAAATAGATGTTGTTACGTTTATAAGGTTCAAGAACATCTTTGATACCTTGTAATCCATTGTTTTCACAACCAAGTCCAACAAATAATACGTATGTAGCGTTAGGATTAAGAGCGATACTTGCAAGTAAATTCTTAATATTTTCTTGGTCATTACCTAATTGAGAACATCCAAATTGATGGGTAAGTGCGAACACTCCATCAATTGATCCTAATTCTAATTCATTAGCCTTCTTTTCTAATTGTTTAACAACTGAGTTAACACATCCAACTGTTGGAATAATATAGATATCATTACGGATACCTGCTCTTCCTGATTCTCTTTTATAACCAAGGAATGTTTTTTCTTCAAAAGGTAAATCCACCAAATTTGGATTATATGAATAATTAAAAGATTGGTCTAAATGAGATTCAAGGTTATGTGAATGAATCCATTCACCTTCCTTGATATCTTTTTTAGCCCTGCCAATGATTTGTCCATATTTATAGGCATATTCACCTAATTTAATATCTTTTAAAGCAACTTTGTGGCCAACTTTAATATCAGAGTCACCACTAAGTTTAATTGCAACATTATCGATTTCGTTAATTCTATATAACTTATCCATAAATTAAATAACTGTGTCACCTAAACCAATATTTGAAAGATATTCATTTACTTTATCTTCAAATCCTGCAAATTTAGTTAAATCCATACCCCATGTATTTACATCAGACATAAAGTCATGGACTGTCTTATTTTGGAAGTATGTTAAATAGCATTCATCATCCTTAACATCAATGTCTCTTGATGGGAGATGACAAATATATTTATCCCCTACACATTCAATATGCATATACATATTTACTAAATAGGCAAAACCAATTGTTAAATATGTAGGAATCTTATTATTTCTTTCGTAGTAATCTACAAATGATGGAAGGTCTCTTGCTTTCCATTTTGAGATTGAGTTAAGGGCGATTGATGTTAATTGGTGATTTAAGAATGGATTCATAAATCTTTCTTTAACATCATCAGCGAACTTTCTTGTTTGAGCAATATCATCACTTACAAATGGAATGATATCTTCTCTTAATGTATCTTCAACAAAGTTAGATAACTTAACGTCATTCATAACATCATAAACAGTTTCCTTACCTAACCAAAGTGAGATAGGTACTAAGTTAGTGTGGCTACCATTTAACACTCTTACTTTTCTCTTTTTGTAATAATGGATATCCGGTGTAAGGATTACATCAATGTTATGGTGACCATCTTTAATTAAATTAGAGATGTTACCCTTATCTTGGACAACCCATAAACCAAATGGTTCACCGATTGACATAAGTTCATCATTTTCATTTAAGAGTTCGATTAAATGATCTTTTGTTTTGTTGTCTCTTGGATATCCAGATACAATACGGTCTACTAATGTATTGCAATAGAAGTTTTGTGTATTGTTCCAATTACGGAAATCTTCTCCAAGATTCCAAAGTGTAATGTATTTATCAACACACTTATATAATTCGTCAGCGTTATCTTCAATTAATTCAACAGGTAAAAGATGTAAACCTGGTAAACCAGCTTTAAATCTCTTGTATAAGAATTTTGTTAATTTAGCAGGATATGTAATAGATTCAAAACCATTTACATCATCATTTTCGTTATAACAAATTCCTGCTTCAGTAGTGTTACTTACTAAAATAACTAATTCTGGATCAGTTGCTAAAGCATAATATTTATCTTCTTCATTAAATGGATCAATGACCGATTTAACTGAATCTACTTTATAAACGTCTTCTAATGCTTTTCCGTTTGCGAAGCCTCTTAAAATGACGTGATATTTGTTATTTTGCTTATGGAATTTATCTAAAGTTCCAAATGTAATTGGCTTAACAATATTTACTTCATATTCGTCTTTAATTTCTTTATTTAAGGTGTCGAAATAAAGGTCTACGAATGTCCTTAAGAAACCACCTTCACCAAATTGAATAATCTTTTTCATGACTCTTATTATAATTTCTTTTTTTATTAAAAAGAATACTTAACCATATTTTATGCCAAAAAAGGCACGAAAGTATAATTACGAGGTATAGAAAAAGATAATCTAATAAATTTAGTGTCATATACACCTTAAACTATACGTTTTTTGGTATATGTAAAATAAACGATTTAAGGCGAGTTTTACATTATTTTGATTAATTCCTAATTTATTGATATTTGATGCCTTATATTGTTAATTATTGATTATTTTTGAAAATCTATATTCTATGAATATATGAAAAACTTTCGGCAAAATTTTAAAAATCTTACCTATTAATAAGTAAGAAAGGGGAAGAAACCATGAATAGCTTCTTCTTCAATCTCTATTTATCCTACGCGGATGGATTATTTAATAACAGTCGTGTTGGTACTGATCTTACTTTACCTCCTTAAGAGGGGTAAGTAAGAAAAACTGATTAAAGTGTCTCTTCATATAAGCGGTGAGATCGGTATGAAAAAAAGACCTTTAATCAGTTACCACACCCCTAAAGATCTTACTAATAATTTATCACACTGGGTTATTCATGTAAATAGAGATTGACTCTGTATAACTCTTACCAAGTTATCTAGAGTTCTTAGCAAAAAGAAAAGCTCGCTAGCGAACTAACGAGCCTTCTGATATATGATTTGATTAAGCGTCGATTTCTAATACAACATTAGACATAACAACTGTTGAACCATTCTTGAAACTAACTAATGTAACATTTTCACCATCATACTTAACAACCATTGAATAGTATGCGTGGTCACATTCGAATGTTACTGTCCATTCATTTTCGCCAGTAGAGACGTAATTATAGTTATAGTAATCAGATTCATTATAACCGCAGTTTCCACATAGACTTTCAGTTACATTATCGCCAACGCTTGTTAATACGATGCCAGAAGATGAAACTGTAAAATATAATTCATCTTCTCCTGTCATATAATCACCAGCAAAGTCAGCAAATGTATATGTTGTTGGTGTAGGTGTTTCAGGTTCTGGATCTGTTTCACCTGTTGTAGGTGCAACGAATCCGGCACATGAGTAAACAACATCCTTAGAAATTTTATACATGCCACTTGTTAAGTTTGTTGATGTAACTGTGATTGCACCATCAGCAACTGAGAATGTAGCAACCTTGCCATCAATATCACTTGTATATTGGCCCTTAGTGAATGTTAATGTTAATACACTACCTGTAAATGTTCCTGTGAATGTTCCTGTGAATGTAGAAGCGCCGAATTGAACAGTACCTTCGATAGCTGGAGAATCTTCAAACATGAGTTTAACTGTTTGATCATCATTAAAGGTATCTTTATCTGTGCCTGTGAATGTTAAACCTGCAAATGCAGAAGGTGATGCAGCTGTGTATGTACCTGATGCCTTATCGACTGATAGGAAATATGTTTCACCAGCAACAACCTTTAATACATTTGGACTGCTGACAGTGTAAACGCCTGCAACACCATTAAGTGTACATTCTCCCCAACCAGTAACAACTAATGCACCGTTAGAGCCTGTATATGTACCTTCATATCCATCAAGAACTTGTGTATATGTAGCGCCAGAAATTGTGACATCGTATGATTTACCACCGACTGTGACAGTAACTGTAGAACCCTTACCTGAATATGTACCTGTTTGTGAACCAACAGTTGCGTTTCCGAAACCATCAAGAACTAATGTAGCAGTTTCACCTTTGAATGTACCACTATATGAACCTGCATAAGCGTCACCACGCTTGAGTGATGAACCATTCTTACCCCATACACCAACTGTTGTGTCATCTAATGAGATAGTGATCGAATCAGCATAAGCGCTTGAAGCATAAACGTCAGCGAAATCAGATGTGACTGCTTCACCTCTCTTAACTGAGAGTGCAACGCCAGCATAAACTTTATCATTATCTGCATCAATATATGCTGTGAATGTTTCAGGGTTTTCACCACCAGTAATAATTACTTGTACTAAGAATGCTGAACCTGAAACAAGAGTTGTTTGTTTGAACTTGACTGATTCGCCCGAGAATAATTGAACAGCAAATGTCATATCTCCTGGTACTGGGTCATTTCCAAGTCCGCTCCAAGCAGATGTTGCAATGTAACGGCCATTGTATTTGTTAGAGAAACCAATAACCTTACCTGATGCAACTTCAAGGACTCCTGATTCAACTGAATCAGTCGCACTATATGTACCATATTTTGTTGTACCTTTTAAGACATTACCATTTGTATCAAATGTAAATGAGTGTGATGATGCTGTTGTCTTATCCGCATTGTATGCTGAACTCCAACATTCATAACCTTGGTAACTACCCTTAGCGAAGTCTGGTTGTTCAACCCATGAAGCGTAAAGAGTAATGCTTTCTGTCATTGCTCCTGGAACATATGGTGTATTGAAATCTGGGTCTGTGAACCAACCACCGAACATCCATCCATCTCTAGTAGGATTTGTAATTGATGGAGTGTTACCACCCTTAACATCAATTGTTCTATCATCTTCACCATTGTTGAGAACGAGTGTAACTGTGTACATCTTTGTCCACTTAGCAAAGAGTTCAAGATTTTCTGTTGGTTCGCATCGAGCGAATGCTTGTGAACAAGCAGCATCTTTATACCAACCTTCAAAGAGGTATTCACCATCAGTTGATTTGTTACCAACAACTTTAGCGAGGTCTGATTCATATAACCATGCACCCTTACATGCTAATTGAGTATTTGTATCAAGTTTGAATACACCTGAACCATCTTCTAATGCTGCAGCGTGGCCATTGAAGTTATAAGTAATGGTGACTGTTGGTACACTTCTTACAAACTTCATGGTTGTTTTGTTAAGTTCAAAGTCTTCTGCCATGTTACCACTAACATATGAAATTACATTATCGTTAATTGTGTAAGTTTGAGCTGATGTAGAAGAGTCTCTATACATTCTCTTGTTACCTGTAACATAAATCTTAGAAACTGTTGTATCGCTAACAACATCGTTTGTGTAAACACCATAGTAATCATCTGTTACTGGAGAATAATCGCTTCCATCATAACCGAATGTTTCAATAACACTTTCATCTGAACCGATAACTTGGAAACCAAATGATGATCTCAACTTGCTTACATCATTAACATCTTCTTTTAATGTAGAGAATGTAACACTTGGGTATACAACACCAGCAGTACCCTTAACAAAGAGTGTTTCATTTGAACCATCTGCTAATGGGAATTGAACTGAGCCAAATACTCCAGGTGTAGCTCCACCCCATGTACATCCAATAACTGTACCTGTTGTGTAAGCTTGTGTTGAATCTTTAACAAAGACCCAACCATAGTCATCTGATAAGTTAGATTTTTGAACATAAATAACGCCATTTGTTTCATCAAACTTGACAGAGTATGAACCAATTGTTCCTTCTCCATCTTCATAACCAGTAATTGAAGTTGCGCCGGCTGCCCAATATGTAGAAGAAGCTACAACTTCACCCTTGAAGTTAACATCAAATGTAATGTTAGATAAGAAGCCTTGAACTGAAGTTCTATTTGTTGCGTTAACCTTATAACCGAAACCTTTATAAGAACCTGTTAATTCATGTTGTTCATTTAAATCCCACCATTTAGCATAAACAGTTGCATTATCTCCAACATGATCGCCCTTATTTAATGCAGAACCTGAGAATGTAGATGATGCATACCAACCATCAAACACATAGCCATCTTTAGTTGGTGAAGGAAGATCTGTTACAATATTTCCGTTAATTGTAATTCCTGGATAAACTGAACTACCACCATTTGTATCAAAGTTGACTAATCCATAAGATTGCATAGATTTAAATTCAACTGTGACAGTATCGCCATTGTACCAGCTAGAGCTATCAGCAATCTTTGTGAAGATTAATGTATCTCCAGCTTCAACTGTAAGAGATACTGTATCGCTATATGCGTTGCTTGAACCTTTACCCTTTGATGTATAAACAGCTTTTGAGTAGTTGTTATGAACATAGTCTCTTGTCCATGTGACATCAGTATTTTTGAAGACCGTGAAGTAGTCCCAACTTAATTCACATCCAATTGTATAATCAAATACAACTGTACCTGACTTTGTGATGTCTAATTTCATTGCAGCAATAGCACTCGTCTTATTGTTTGTTGTTGCTGAATATCTACCGCTTGCCTCATCATGTGTCCATTCGATAGTAGTACCGACATTTGAAACTGTCCATTCAGCAGAGGAAACAGCGCCTTTTGCAACTGAGTTAACATCTTCTGCAAAGCAAGCTTCACCACAATCAGAACAAGAAGCATTAACACCAAGTGTATCGCCTCTATCATAAACATTCCAATCACCTGGAGTGTGTGCTAATGGAGCAAGATATGCTGCGTGAGTTGATGCTAATGCTGGTCCAGCATATGCACCCTTATCTTCCCAAGTACCTTTACCTGGAGCAGTTACGAATTGTTCGTGGCAGACACAACATGCCCAGAATTCTTTGTTACCAGCGCTTTCACATGTTGCTGCAACAGCTTCATAGTGATTACCTTCATGTTCGCAACCTTCAGCGAAAGACATAACACCAGCGTGTGGCATTAAAGCAACCGCAGCGGCAGCTGTGATTGTGCTAGCAGTCAAAGCAAATAGAAATTTCTTTTTCATATTTCTTTTTCCTTTCATAACCTTAAACATTTCAAAACGAATATGTCCGGTTTTTCAATAAATATGCGCAAATTATAAAACTTTGCGCGTGTATGTGCAAGAATGTTATTTTTATTTTGGTAAAAAGTAGCATTTCATCGAATATATTTCTTTTATAATTAGCCACGTTAACTATGATTTTTTAGTTAAAATAAAAGGCCAACGATAATGTTGACCTAATTATTTAATCTTGGATTGTGTGATATGTATTGTAAATCATATCTAAGACTTTTACGTTAGCCTTACCGAAATTATAGAATGGTATTGGGTAACACATCTTAGTAGCTCCATACATGAAATAATAATAGAAAGTAATGTTTTCTACTTGTCCACTACTGACCTTGATATCGACACCAAGTGAGTGTGGTTTTTGTCCTTGGAAAGATCCATCCATATTAAAGTTTGAAGAGAAATCACTAACAATTGAAGCATCATCGGTATAGTAACCTTTTCCTAATATCTCTTCTGTTGATGTTCCATTCCACCCAATTGTTTTATGGAAGTTTGACCATATAGCGAGGTTATTTGGATAATTCATTACTTCAACAATGTTATTGTTTGTTGAGATAGGATTTGAATTGATAGATGGTGTTGGATTTGTTGCGTAATTTTCAATAATTGTGTAGTAGCAACCATTTAATGCTGGATGAGGATCATCTCCATCTGTAACAGCATCACAATGGAGTGATACATAACCAGTCATGGTGGTTGATGAATTATATGTTTGGGCAAAGTAATGAGGATTAAATAAGTAATTACCTACATATCCGTTACCGCTTTCACTAAAACTATAAATACCTTGGACATAGTTATTTGCTTTCATTGCATCACGCGCACTCACAACTATATTAGATGGAACGTATGCGTGTAATGTTTTGCCTTCAAGTTCATTGATCTTTGAAGTTCCAAAATCACTTGCTACATACTTATATTCTTTAGATCCAATTGTGCAAATAAAGTTAATATAGCCAGTTTCTGCTTTATATTCTGCAGTTAATGAATCAATATCCATGAAGTCATTAGGAGAACGACCAATCATTTGGATAAATGTTCTTTTGTAATCATTGTTTTTAATTCTCACCACTGTTTCTGAATCTTTAATACCATTAACAAAGCTTGTTCCGATATCGAAATATGTGAATGTGAGTTTGCTATCCCATACGTTTTCTTCAGAACGATATTCTGAAGTAATGTATTTGGTATTATCTAAATCACGCTCTACCTCAAATGTGCCTTGCTCATCTGAATAGTAATAGTGATTTAATTCAGTTTTACTAGAAGTAATTCCAATAGCGTTTTCAGTAAATGTGTATTCGTGCGCTACTAAAGAATTACCAACATATGTAAATGTGTAGTTCTTATTGGTATTGATATAAGATAATGCACTTTTTGTAGAATTAATAACGATTGGTTCTTCTTTGCTAGATGAATTAGTTGGACTAGATGATGCACATGAAGTAGAAAAGGCTATTCCCATAAAGAGAATAGCTTGTAAGCATAATGTTTTTGTTAATAGCCTTTTCATATTGTAATTATTTTGCTCTTGCAAATGGTGCGTATCTAGCAGCGTCTAATGATGTACCTTGTGTAACTCCATCAGCACCCATATCACCTAAGATACAGTTGTACCAGTAATCTTCGTAATCTGTATCGTATTCATATTCTGCTAAGAAGACTAAGTACCAGTCTCTACTTGCTTCATATGCAAAATCAAGGAAGAAGTCATTTGCACTGAAACTACCTGTAGCAGTTTCGATATCTACATCGTAAAGTCTAGCGTGGACTGAACCATTCTTGAATGAGTATTCGAAGTAGAATCTATCAGTACCTTTATTTACGCCTTTTTCATAATATGTATCAGAGATAACACCTTTGTATGTGCCCTTAGCAGCATCATAAACTTCTTTTGTGAAGTTGATGTATGTTTCTGGCATATTTGGATCAACAGCGTTCCACTTACCTGTTGGATCAACATCTGCTGGTAAAAGTGTGAATGTGAAATATGTTGGACCATATGTATATGTTGAACCATCAACAGATGAAACATACGAACCATATGTAGCATCAATTCTAACCTTTACATCAGTTGTTTCTGTAATTCCAATAGCACCTGAAGTATCAATAGTGAGAACTGGTGAATTTGGAGCAGAAGCAATTGTTAATAAGCTTGTATTCATAGATACTGCTGTATAAAGTAATGCAGCATCCTTTGGAGAAGTATGAATATTGAAACTATATGTTTCACCAGCTTTAACTGTTGCTTTAACAGCGTAGCATTCTGTATCAATAGCAGACATCCAGAAATCACGAACTTGTGAAGTTGCGATAACTTCAATTTCTAATGAAGTAGAAGCACCTGTTCCTGGAACATGGTTAGTAACTGTTACAGTTGATTTACCAACTGCTGCAGCGGAAACTGTGTTATAGATATCATTAGCTTCTTTTCTAATGACATTTTGATTTGTTGAATCAGTAATACCATATTGCCATAAATCTAAGGCAGTTTCTGGTAAGTAACACTTCTTGTTTGCAACGAGATTTGAATATTCACCATCACTACTTACAAAGTAAAGATCATCAGTTAAACCAACAATACTTCTACCTGCATCTTTAGCAGCTTGGTTATCTACTTTTGGATTCCAGAATTGAACATCTTTAAATTCTTGGATGAAATAATCATTAGGATTAAAGTCACCCATATCAGGAGCACCTGATTTAACATTTCCATATTCAAGTGTACCAGTAATTGATTTAACAACTGTACCCTTAACACCTGTTTTTGGAGAGTGTGCTGTAAAATCCCATTCTTTATCATTAAATGAAGATTGTTTGAATGAAACTTCTGTCATAGCACCTGCTTTTGTGAATGACATATTAACAGCGTATTTGTATGTTAAATCCTTTTCAGCACCAGCATTCTTTGTGAATTCTGCTGTTGTGTTTAACGCAACATCAAATCCTGTTGCAGTTTCAGTTGAAACAACAGAAATGTCGTGGTTAGCCATTCCGTTATCACCACCAAAGCCAACACGGTATGCATACATCATTTCTCTTTCGAGGAAATAGTTAGGCATGTGAGCGAATGTTCTAACATTTCTACGTGCGTATCTTTCGTTAATGCCATATCTTTGACCCCAGTCATCGCCTTGAATAACTGATAAACGTGCTGAGTGAGCAGTGTTACCATTGTATTCTAAGCGGTAACGGTCATCGTTAGATAATTTATCGCCTTCATACTTCTTATAAGTATCGACTACTGTATAAAGTTGATTTGCTTCATCGTATTTCTTGTAAACATACATTGGATCAACGTTATCTGGATCAAATGTATCTACAACTTTAGTAAATGAAACATTATTTTCATAAAGCTTGTAATCCATTTCTTTTGTGATTACATCTTTAGTTGTCTTATCTGTGATTCTATAGTGTGCACCAACAAGGTTTGTTGGGTAGATTGCATATTCACTTCTAACAGAAGGAGTAACGATTAATAAATCTGCTAAAGATTCTGGATCGCTAGGAAGGACATCAACATTAGCGCGTTGAATATAGCAAGGAGTTTCATATGCTTCTGGGTTGTAATAGAAATCATATGTATATCCGTTAGCAACTTCTAATGCATATTCTTTATCACGGCAGATTTCAACATTACCAAATGATCTTGTTTCATCAAAATCCATGACACTTAATGTTGTCTTTTCACCACTAGCTGAGATGGCAAAGTTGAATTTAGATGTTTCACCTGCGCCTTCAACCTTAACGTTTTTAGCACAATAGATTCCTGTAACTGGATCTTTAGTTAATAAAGCAGCGATATCACCTTCAACAACAACGTCACCTGAGATAGATAACTTGATAACGATACGTGCTGAACGTGATGGCATTGTAAATGAATAGACATTTGCAGCAGTTGCAGTAAGTTCACTATTGTTCATAGTAACTGATGAAATGCTAATACCTGCACCAACTTCAGTGATAGTTAAAGTAACTACTTCACCTTCTTTAGCGTATTCATGGCTTAATTCATATTTAACACCACTAGGAACAGTGACAGATACTCTGTACTTTTCTTCTTCTGGTTCAGGGATTGTTGTGTCTGTGTTTGAACTAGTGTCAGTGTTTTGACTTGATTTGTTTTTACAGCCAGTAATTAATAAGGCTGCTGATGTAACTAATAATAAATTTTTAACAATTTTATTCATAGTTAATCTCCTTTCTAGTATTCATAGACATATGAAATGTCTACGTTGTATAAGAATGTTAATAAGTGTTCTTCCATTTCACCTTTATCATTGGTTGTTGGGTAATAAAGGTAAGCAAGATCACCTTGTGCCGATACAGTAACATAAACAAGACTTGTGTTTTGTGTGTTAGTTGTAAGCACTGTTGTATTGAAGATGTAGCATCCTGTTGGAGCATAGTATGTGTCATATTCTAAGCTTGCTGTGAGTTTAACGTTTCTATCAGCGTCATCACCACCAGTAAGAGCACATTCAACACCATTATCTCCTTCGTAGAAGGCGCATTTCCATTTACCAATATAATTTTCGTAAGCTGTAAGAGTTTTGTAATATTCAGCGTTACATAATACCTTTAAGATTTCTGTTTCTGAATATGTTGGTCTTACACGAACGATTTTACGGAAGACGATTTCATCATTGTAGTTATAAATCTTTAAGACAAAGTCACCTGCTACTTTTGTGTGGATAATGAATTTTCTATTGCTTCCTTCAATTCTTTCGATTTCAGCGTGGACTGTACCATCTTTTGTGTTTCTATGGTCAGCTTCAACACGAATTGTTTTATTTGTTGATGCTGAATCGAAATAACATTCATAATCAGTGTTTTCACCAAGGAAACGATCTGATGAGATTTCTGTTAAGAAACCTTCTGATGATGGTGTACCACCTTCACAGATTTCACTACAACCTGATGTTTTTTCAGTTAATCCTTCATAACGTTCTCCGATATCTGGGAGATTATCTTCCGGAATAGTTGTATCTGTATTTGTATCAGTATCTGTACCTGTATTTGTGTTATTACCAGAATTGTTACATCCTACAAGGAGGAATGAACAAAGTGTAATTAAGATGAGATTTGATTTTTTCATATTTCCTCCTATTTAATTTCTGTTAATGTTGCAGTTGTTGAATAGAAACTGCCATTACCAATAATTTTAGAATCGAGTTTGAATGCTGTACCAGTCCATGTGAATGTAACTGCTTTAGTTGCACCACCTTTAACAACAAGGTTTGCAGAAACTTTCTTGGTACTTTCGTCATATGTATAAACAGCATCTTTGTTGTATGCATATTTGTTATCATTACAGTTATCCATATCAAGATTAACAATTGTTGAACCCACACAAGAAAGTGTCATTTCTGTAGCAGAGAATTCAAGATAGAATCCATAGTACTTAGCATCATCTTCAAAACAGTAATTAGCACGGAATTTCTTACCGGCAAATTCTGGAAGAGTAACTGTTTCAATTGTTTCATCTGAGGTTACTGTGAATGTTCTAGTTTCATTATTAACTTCAAGAACAACTGTTCTATTACCTTTTGTAAGAGTTAATGTTGTTCCATCAGCTACATAATCAAATTCTTCATCATCATATGTTGCTCTATAAAGCCCACCAACAAAGAGTGTGCTTTCACCATTAGTGTATGTTCCATAGACATCACCCATGAAGCAGCGTGATGAGTTGCCCCCTTCACCATTGTAGCCGATAACAATATCATTACCTACTGTATAAACTGCTTTATCATCAGTAATTTCATCACCATTAACCATTGTGAAGTCTGGGTTGAATAATACTGTCTTTTTAGCGTAGTCCATAAATGCTGTCGCATATAATGTACCTTCACGATAGAATCTAAAGGCAAGATAGTATGTTTCATCAATAAACATTCTTTCACCTGCCACTGTATAGATTGAGTCGAGGTCATCAGCATTTTGTTTTTTAACACCAACAAAGTCATAGGATGTGAATGGAGTTCTAATTCCGGCACTGCCATCTTCACTAGCAAAGAAGAGTTTGTCTCCGTATCTTGGACTGTTATATGAATCAGTATAAAGTACACCACCTTCTCTTACTTCAGTAACTGTATCGGTACGTGCTGGAGCGTTTGGATTCTTTGAACCAAGTGCCATTTCACCACCATCGTTAACTGTGAAGTATCTATCATCAAATTCAGAGAAGACATGTGATGCTGCACTGATACCAACTGTAAGGTATGTACCAGCAACGCCTGTTCCTTTAAGAAGTGAGTTATTTAATTCATAGAGATTAATCTTAACAATTTTGTTATATGCATAAGGAACTTTGAAACGATACATATCAAGTCCACTGTCATATGTTGCTTCTAACTTATTAGCACCACCAACATCGCTTGAACGTGTTTCGACTTCAACTTTCTTTACTGAATAATCTTCATCATCTGAAACAACTTTAACGTAAACAATATCATTAACATTTGTTCCAACGATTCTTGTTGTACCGTTTTCAGCATAGACAGTTGCAGATAAGTGAGATGTTTCATTGATTTCAAATGCATAATCACCAGTAAGAGGAGAGTTATCTTCATAAACTGGTCTAATATCAAGGAAGAAGTCATTGTAATCTTCTACTTCAACTTTAAATGTTGCGTAGCCTTCATCATCAAGTTTATAGTCAGTTCCATCAACATTAAGGGCAGTTGGAACGTAATCATCTTTTTCAGTAAGTTGAACTTTGATAGTTGCGCCATAAACGAATGTCCAGTAAGTATTCTTTCCATCTACTTCAAGGGCAAGTTCTTTTGTTACACCATCAACTGTTTGGTAAGCAGTTTCTCCTACTAAACCTTTGTCATCATGGAGATAACCTTGGATATCTTTTCCTTGAACTTCCGCAGAGACATTGATGATTCCATTTGCTGGAACAACAAGTGAATATTGATTAACACCAGCGTTAGTGAACGAGATAGCTTCTTCATCACTACGAGTAAATCTAACAATGATGACATCATAACCTTTATCAATGCTTGTAACAGTAACGACTACTTGTTCATCAGCTTTGACTGTTGTTTTATCGACTGAGACATTAACAACATCATTGCTTAAGTTATTTAATGTAACAGTGATATCTTGTCCTTCTGGAGTTGTTGTATCTGTATCAGTGTTTGTATCTGTTGTGTCAGGTGTTGTATCAGTTGTTCCTGGATTAGTATCTGTTGTACCAGGATTTGTGTCTGTTGAACCTGTATCTGAAGTTGGGGTTGTATCACTACCATTTCCTGAATTTGACTTGGTGCCACATCCAGTTAAAGTAAGAGCGCTCAATACACTTAAAAGTAAAAATCTGTTTATTTTTCTCATAAGTTATTTCCTCCTTTGTCGAACATTTTTTAAAAATGTTTATCTATTATATAGATTTGTATTGGTTTTGTAAACCAAACAATTTATTAACAAAGTCAACTTGAGTTAGAAAAAACAACGTAGTTAACAAAAAGAGTTCCATAAGGAACTCATTTGTTTTGTTTCTTTTTAATGTTTGCTAATTTATGTGTTTCAATTAAGTGCTATTTATAAATAAAATGTAACCTCACCACTATTTCTTTCTAATAAAGTAAATTATTTCCGTTTCTACGAGATTTCTAAAAACCTTATCAGGAAAATATGGGGCAAATTTTGTAATATCTTTTCTGGTGATATTGTGCATCTTTATAAATTCTTTCATTTTGTCAAACCTATATTTGTTTATATAAGAGGGTTCAATACAATTCATTAGTTCCAAAAAAGTTAGAACGGCAACATTTGAGGAATCCACAGGAACTCTAGTTTTTCTCAATAGAACTTTTGCATTCCCCACTTTGACTTTTCTTATTTTCGATCTTTCATTATTTGTGCAAATTTCTAAAGCGCATGGTACTTGAGTGGATAAGCCAATATTATTTAGGAGACTATAACCAGTATAATAGCCAAAATATTCAGAACCGTTTTTAATATATTTTTTGGTAACAACACTATAACTATTCAAACATAATTCTCCACAAATAATTGACGTAGTTGGCACGAAGTAAATTCCTTTGCTAAATCGTTTGATTTTGTTGGCATGCAAAAGTTCTGTTAGTTGCTTTGATTTCCAAATGTCGGAATAATTGTCATATTTAATTTCTGAAAAAAATATTGGATTATTTTCCCCAAAATTCTTCAAAATGTACTCATAGAATTTTTCTGTAGCATTAGTCATAATACATCCAATATATCAAGTTTAACCTATTAGGTCAATTATTATATATTTTTAATGCAAAATAAAACCATAGTTTATTACTATGGCTTATTAATTATAAATGAAATGTAACCTCACCACTATTAAGTAAAAGGATTTCTTCACCCCTTTTAACTTCTAGCATTCCATCCTTGATAGAGATGACTTTTACAAGTGATTTTTCTCCATTAATTGAAGCATATACTTCCTTATTTTGGAGGTAATTATGCTCATTGATGTAGGCAAAATATTCTCCTTTATCATCATTAATACTTAAGATCATTTCTTGGATTTTTGGGAACAATATTTCTTTAACTTTTGTAATATCAACGCTCTCATCTAATTCAAGTTTAATTGAGGTGAATGGATGAAGGATTTCTTCTCCCATAAATGTCTGATTTACGTTAAGTCCTATGCCGATAATTACATATGCAAACTTATTATCTGAGTATTTTCCTTCTGATAAAATTCCACATATCTTTTTACCATCAACATAGATATCATTTGGCCACTTAATTGAGATATTTTGTAATCCTAATTCTTCTAATGTTTTAGCGACGCATACTGATGCAAAAACAGAAAATAATGAAGGATCATCTACATAAGATAAATCTTTAATTAAAACGGAAAATAAAAGGTTTTCCCCCGAAGGAGAAAACCATTTACGACCATTACGTCCTTTGCCACCACTTTGATAATCAGTTGAGGCAAAAGTAAGATTGTCTAAAGATTCATAATTCTCTTTAAGATAATTATTTGTTGAATCTACGCTAGAAAAATGAATCTCGTTAATAGACATTATTTGAATAAGAGCAATAAGATACCTGCTGCAACAGCAGAACCGATAACACCTGCTACGTTAGGTCCCATAGCATGCATGAGAAGGTAGTTATCTGGATTTTCTTTCTTACCAACATTGTGGACAACACGAGCTGCCATTGGAACAGCAGAAACACCAGCTGCACCAATCATTGGGTTGACCTTGCCCTTTGTTAACCAGCACATAAGCTTTCCAGCGAGAACGCCTGAAGCTGCTGATAATGCGAAAGCAAAGATACCTAATGCGAAGATGATAAGAGTCATAGGTTTTAAGAAGTTTGTAGCAGTTGTTGTACCACCAACACAGAAACCTAAGAGAATTGTAACAATGTACATAAGCGAATTTGCGAGTGTTTCAGTGATTTTTGGAACTACTCCAGATTCTTTTACTAAGTTACCAAGCATTAAGCAACCAATTAATGGTGCGGCACTTGGAACAAGAAGGATAACAACAATAGTAACGATGATTGGGAATAAGATTTTTTCACGTTTAGAAACTTCACGTGTTTGTTCCATCTTAATAGCACGTTCTTTCTTTGTTGTAAGAAGTTTGATGATAGGTGGGAAGATTACAGGGACTAAAGCCATGTAAGAGTAAGCTGCAACGGAAATAGAACCGAGTAGATCAGGAGCTAATGTAGATGTAACTAAGATAGCTGTAGGTCCATCAGCACCACCGATAATACCAATAGAAGCTGCTTCTTTTACTCCAATAGCAGTTCCAAGGATGTTTTCAGATCCTGGAATCTTTGAAATTCCGATAGCACCAATAAATGTTAAGAAAATACCAATTTGTGCAGCAGCACCTAAAAGCATTAACTTTTTGTTTGCGATGAGTGGTCCAAAGTCTGTAGTAGCGCCAATACAAAGGAAGATTAAACAAGGATAGATACCTAATTTAACACCTTGATATAAGGCATTATAGAAATGGCCAAACTCTTCATTGTCTCTAACTCCTGGGAGGTTAACTAATAACATACCAAAGGCGATAGGTAATAATAAGTAAGGTTCAAAGCCTTTTTTAATTGCAAGGAAGATTAATACACATGCAACAGCGATCATGATTAGATACTTCCAACCATCACCGACAAAGAAACCAGAGATACCTGTAGAATTCCAGAAGTTAAGTAATAATTCCTTAATGTCCATGATTACTTAAGAACAAATAAGAGATCGTTTGTTGCAACACTTGCGCCTTTTGTTACAGCAACTGATGTGACAACACCATCAACTGGTGAAGATACTTCGTTTTCAAGCTTCATAGCTTCGATGATAGCGACTGTTTGTCCTTTTTTAACTGTATCACCGACATTAACTTTAATTTGTGTGACAGCGCCTTGGAGAGGTGCAACGATTTGCTTATCGCCAGCACCAGCAGCTACTGGAGCTGCAGCTGGAGTAGCTGTCTTTGGAGCTTCTGCTTTAGCAGCAGATGCTACTTCTTCAATTGATTCAAGCTCGACTTTGTAAGTCTTACCATTAACTTTAATATTATAGATTTTCATAAATATTCTCCTCAGAAATTAATCAACTCTTTTAATGCTTTTTACACGAGCATTCTTTCCTGTTTCTTTATTGAAGTCGATAGTTGCGACAAGTAATGCGATTGCAGCATCTGGATCTTCATCAAGAATCTTGTTTTGCTTTTTAGCGTTAATATGGAATTTTCCATCAACACCATTGATACCAGCGAATACGCCAGAGCAGATAGCGATGATAAGAGCTAAAATTCCAATAACTACTGCAACAGCTAATAAAGAAATTAATAATGCTTGTGGTAAAGAGACTTCTTCAATAAATGCGTATAGTCTCATAAGCCTTATGCCTCTACTTTAATCTTTGTAGGAATAGCATCTTCGTTTCTTTGGTTAATGAACTTAAGTGCTACATCACCAAATAATGCGATAGATAAGACATCTTCATCAGACTTAGCAATACCCTTATATTCTTTCTTTAAGTTTTCGAATTCTGGTGCTAAGTCATCTGCTGGTCTATGTGTGATAACTTCATCATCACCAATAATTTTCTTACGAACATCTTCGTCTACTGGTGCTGGAGATTTACCATACTTACCATGGCAGTATTCCTTAATTTCTTTTGGACATGTTTTGTAACGTTCACCATTTAAAACGTTTTGGACAGCTTGTGTACCAACCATTTGTGAAAGTGGAGTTACTAGAGGTGGATAACCTAAATCCTTACGAACATTTGGAACTTCTTGGAGAACTGCGTCTAATTGGTCAAGTTTACCAAATGCATCAAGTTGGTTCATGAGGTTAGATAACATACCTCCTGGAACTTGGTATTTAAGGATGTTTGGATTAATTGTTAATGATTTTGCTTTAAGAAGTCCGCTCTTTAAGTATTTGTCACGGACTGCTTCCATCTTCTTAGATGCTGAAGCAACGAGATCCATATTTAACTTTGGATCATATTCTGTACCTGCTAATGCATAGCAGATAGATTCTGTACATGGTTGTGATGTACCACCAGCAAGTGGAGCTAAAGCACAGTCAATGATATCAACACCAGCTTGGATAGCCCTCATGTATGTTAAACCCATGATGCCACCTGTGCAGTGTGAGTGAAGTTCAACTGGAAGCTTTGTATTTTTCTTAATAGCAGAAATTAATTCATAAGCTTTTTCTGGGAGAAGAACACCAGCCATATCCTTAATACAGAGAGAATCAGCACCGATAGCTTCAACTTCCTTAGCGAGTTCTACATAGTATTCAACTGTGTGAACTGGAGATTCTGTATAAGATAAAGCAATTTGTGCTTCACCACGTTTATATTTCTTTGCATACTTCTTTGTAGCGTCAACTGCACACTTGAGGTTACGAATATCGTTTAATGCATCGAAGATACGGATAACATCGATACCGTTCTTAATTGATAATTCAACGAATTTGTCAACTACGTCATCAGCATAGTGACGGTAACCTAAAATGTTTTGGCCACGGAAGAGCATTTGAAGTTTTGTATTTTTACAAACTTTACGTACTTTTCTTAATCTTTCCCATGGATCTTCATTTAAGAAACGAAGACATGAATCGAATGTTGCACCACCCCAGATTTCGATAGCGTGATAACCTGCTTTATCGAGTTCTTCAAGTCCAAGAAGAACTTCATCTGTGGTCATTCTGGTTGCAAATAGACTTTGGTGCCCATCTCTGAGGGCTGTCTCAACAATTTTTACACCCATTGTGTACTTTCCTCCTTGTGGATACCTACAATAAGATATCCTTGTTTATTGTTGTTTGATTATTTGGAAAACGAAACATATAGACAAACTCTAATTAGCCAATTACTTAATCAGACATCTTTTCTCTATATGCTTTTTCTCCCGGTGTATTTACATACACATTTATATTTGGACTATACCTTTTTGAGATATTAGCCCATAATAATCGACTATATTATAGTCACAAAATTTTATTTGTAAAAGTAAAATGCAAGAAATAATGATTTTATTGTAAATAAAACGTGTTTTTATAACACCTTTATTAATTTAATTGCTTTACTTAGTAAAAATGCTTTGTTATTATTGTTTTGCTCATAAGGGAGTAGTAACTACAAAAAATTGTAGTGACTGACCTACAATCTCGGAGTTAATCCAGGTCAGTCTTAATAAACGAGACTTATGCTAGATACTTAGAAGTTTACTAGGTGTTTAGCGTAAGTCTCTTTTGTTTCTAAGGGAGGTTCTTTATGAAAATTTATGGTGATTTAATTCCTGCTCTTAATGGAGGAATTCCTAACTGGTGGACATGGATTGTCTATATTGCTATTTTAGCTGTTGGTGTTTTCTTTTTAGTTAAGTTCTCAGATATGTTTGTTGATGGAACTTCTAGTATCGCTAAAAGAATGCATATATCACCACTCATCATTGGTTTAACAATTGTGGCCTTTGGAACATCATGTCCAGAACTTGCTGTTTCAGCATCTGACTCCATTACTTGTTTACTTAACGGAGGACATGCGAATGTTGCTGTTGGTAACGTTATTGGATCAAACATCTGTAATTTATTAATGGTATTAGGTATTTCTGCCGCATTTACGCCTATTGCAGTCAAGAAATCAGTATGTAAGAAGGAATTCCCTATTCTTCTTGGCATTTCCGCCTTATGCACCTTATTTGTCCTTTTATTTGTAAAAGATTTTGGAGGTGTTGATATTTCAGGTGGAGATTCAAAGACTCTTGGCATTACAAGATGGGAAGGCATTGTCTTTGTTTTATTAATTATTGCGTATATTGTCTATATTGTTGTTGATGCAAAAAGACAAATTAAATTAGGCTTAGTTGACGCAAATGATGGCGGAGAAGAAGTTTCAAACGAAGTATTACCAGTTTGGAAATGTATTGTCTTCACTATTGTTGGTTTAATTGGTGTTGTTGTTGGAGGAGAAGCTGTTGTTTATTCTGCTCAAAACATCGCTCTTGATATTGGTACAGTCGCAGGACTTGACACTAATGTTGTTGGTTTAGTTGTCGGATTAACTGTTGTTGCAGTTGGTACTTCACTTCCTGAACTTGTCACTTCTGCTGTTGCTGCAAAGCGTGGAGAAAATGAAATCGCGTTAGGTAACGTTATTGGTTCTAACTTATTCAATATCTTATTTGTTATGGGTATTGCCTCTACTGTTAATCCATTAACTGTAGGAGCAGATATCTGGTTAGATTTAGTCTTTATGGGAATCGCTACTGTCTTAGTATTTGTCTTTGCCTTAACTGGTAAGATTAAAAAATGGAATGGTTGGGTTCTTGTTGGAATCTATGTTATTTATGTAGGTGTTTTAATGCTTAGAACATTTGGAGTTATCACTTTATAATCATGAATCCGTTAGTAGGTCTTATTCTTAATTCATTATTATTAGGTGTTGCATTAGCAATGGATGCTTTTTCGGTATCCCTTGCAACCGGGTTTGCTAATCCTAAATTAAAAATTGGGCGAACGCTTTTAACGGCTGGAACGTTTGCATTCTTCCAGTTTGCAATGCCGATGATTGGTTGGGTATGTGTTCATACAATTGCTACTCAATTTAAATTATTCATTTACTTCATTCCTTGGATTGCTCTTGTGTTACTCACTATTATTGGTGGGAAGATGATCTTAGAATTCATTGATGGCGGAGAAGAGGAAGAAAAAGATGATAAAGGAAGAAGTTGGATATTAGCCTTATTCATTCAAGGTATCGCTACTTCAATTGATGCCTTATCGGTTGGATTTGATATCTATGAATATTCATGGGTTGAGGCTCTTGGTTCATCAGGTATCATCGCTGTTGTAACATTTGCTATCTGCATGGCGGGATTATTCATTGGTAAGAAGTTTGGTATGAAGCTTGGAAAATGGGCCCCACTACTTGGAGGAGTTATCCTTCTTGGTATTGGACTTGAAATATTTATCTCATCAATGATTGAAGTTTATGAACTTCCAATTCTAACAATTGTAGGTATGGTTATTATCTACTTAGTAATATTGATTGTAATTGAATATATACATAAAATAAGACAAACAAAAAAGTAAAATGAACGAGGCATGTTTAAAACATGTCTTTTTTCTATTTATTCAATCGCACACTTATGTTAATATAATCGTGCGATTGGAGAATATTATGTGTACGATTACCGCTACTGAATTTAAACAACATTTTGGAAAATACCTTGAACTAGGCAAAAGAGAGCAAATCAAAGTCACCCATAGAGGCAAAGTAGTTTTTACTATTGTTCCAGAAAAGCAAGAGCTCATAAGCAAGTGGGATCAATTATTTGGTTCTTTGCCTAAAGAAGCAATTAATGATTCTAATATTGAAAGGGAATAATCATGAAAGTCTTATTTGACACAAATGTAATTATTGATGCAATGACTGCTAGAGATTATAGTTTCAAGGATTCTCAGGAATTAATTAAAAAAGTTATTATAGGTGAAATTAAAGGCGCAATAACCGCTAAACAAATTACTGATATTTATTTCATTCTTAGAAAATATTTCGATACCGAAGAAAAAAGACGTGAAGCTATTAATTTAATTATTGATACGTTTGAAGTTGTCCCAACACTTAAGAGCGATCTTAAATATTGCGTTAATTCGCAAATAGCGGACTATGAGGATGCGGTTTTAGATGAAGTTGCCAAAGTTAATTGTTTTAATTTTATAGTCACAAATAATATTAAAGACTTCCACCATTCGAAAACAGCGATATTGACTCCAAATCAATTACTCGGTTTATTTCCAAACATCTAATTATGTTAATTTCAAAATTAAAAGGTATGGTCGCCCATACCTTTTTGTGTATTAATAGCCGTAAGTTCTATTGAATTGAATCCAGTTGCTGAATGGTGTTTCATATTCATCATAATATGTTGTTTGTTGTGTATTAGCACTAACAGCATAGAAGAGTGTCATACCATATGAATTGCCAGAACCAATACCCCATCCACAGTATTCAACTAACATATCGAATGCATCTAAACAATCGAGGATGTAGCTAACATCAGGACATAATGTTGTATTCTTATATAACTTAACAAAGAAGTCATATACATCAAACACACCATAATAGAGTTGTGAGTTAGAACTATCAACTGCGTATGTTTGAACTGTCTTGAAGAATGATTGGATAGTTGTTTTTGTAGTTCCTGCTGTTTGGAGTTTAGCCATCCAAGCTTCAGCAAAGTCTTCGAATGCTACATAGTAATTAGCAGCGTAAGAAAGATCGAAGTAAGATAATGTTTGGTTGTTATCAGGATTTCCTCCGATAGCGTCACCATCATTATCTTTGATAAATCCATCACAGATTGCTCTACAAACTTCTCTAGTTGGCTTATTCATATATAAGTCATCTAACCAAGTGTCATAGTCCCAGCCTGTTCCAGCTTCTGATTCTTCAGACGCAACCATGTAATCAAAGTATAAGCTGTTTGTAACAACGATATCTTGAACCGCCATTAAGCAGCAGTCATAACCAATGAAGTCCATCTTTTCAGTTAAGATATCATGCTCATAGATATAGTTCATAACCGCCATGACATCAGAGTTAAGAAGTCCTGATGAATCAGAAACGTTTTCATCAAAACAGCAACCTTGCATAGCGCCTCCGTGATCCCAAAGAATCAATCCGTAGCGTTTTGCAGGAGCACTTCTAATACACATATTCATAAATGTGAGTAATGTATTAGGATCATCCATTGGCATGTATGATTCAAAACCATTGTAAGCAAGGAAGATACCTGTTTCGCCTGTTTCATCATCTTCACCTAAAGTGAGGATGAGGTTTTGGTCAGCAGGAATACCATTAATACCCCATTCAGAAGCACCACCAGTAAGGATAAAGATATTGACGTCTATTGGAATGCCCATTACTTCACACATTTCAATAATATCTAACGATGCTTGGTAGCCTCCGCTTTCAAGATCTGCACCACACATATAAACCATGATTGTCCATTCATCAACTTTTGTTGGAACAACATTTAATGTTGCTGTAGAAACAAGTCTTGAGTTGAATGTAGATCTTGCTGTGATCTCAACAGATGCACCTGCTGGAGCAGTTGCAGCAACTGTAACTAAACCTGAACTTGAAACAGTCGCGATAGATGTATCACTACTTTCCCATGTGACATCTTTATTTCTATTTGTTGTTGCAGGATAGTAATCAATAAACATTTGTCTAGACATTCCAGGTGTTACTTCGTAATCGTCCGGAAGACAATCAATTGCGATTGGATCAACTGCAGGAACATCATAGTTAACTGCGAATGATGTGAAATATGTTCTTGATTTACCAGCCACAATCATGAAATAGGTATCACCTGTAGGGATTTTATATGTTTTTGAACCACTATTACTAATAGCAGTTGAGTGAGTTTTTGCTTGGAATGACGTTCCAGAATAAATTGTTCCAGCGAATGTTGTTCTTGAAGGAGCAGTAATTGTAACACTAGTGAGGTTAACAGGTGTGTATGACTCAATTGCAACAGATGTTGATGAGAAGTAAATACCATTTGTATTAGAGATAACACCGTGACATGCAAATTCAAATTCATTTTCACCACTTAAAATGTATTGATTTGAAGTTGGGAAATAGTTTTTATTGAATGTCATTGTTTTTCCAACAAATTCTAAACTATCAGTTGATGGTTCACACGCATATGTAATAGTTAAAGAAGATAATGCAACCATGTGTTGATTTGCATAGAACATAACGTATGCTGGTTCATATTGGAAATAGAAATCTTTTCCACTTCTAGCAATTGCGAATTCAGACCAGTCTTCACCATTGAATGAATATGCAATTTCTAATGGTCCTTCGAATGTTGCATTAACTTTTGTAATTGATGAGATTGGATTTGTATTTGTGATGTATCCATCAGAATACATAACAGCGTGATATCCATCATAAGCAAAGCAATCGCTATAAGCAAAAGCTACTTCACCACCAGTTAAAGATGATGCTACTTGTGTCTTGTTTCCATCTTGATAAGCATTTGAATCATCAAGAGTTACTTGATATGTTGTTGTAGTAGCGGATGCTCCAAACCAAAGAGATTTACCTTTGTTTGTTAAAAGAGACGCTCCAACAGCCACAAAGGCAGTTAAACCAAATGTTATAGCAAAAAATGACTTTTTCATAATAAGACCCCCCTTATTAAATAAAAAAATAATGTTTTATATATATACATAGATGAATTTAATTGAAAAGCAAAAATTGCAAAAATTATAAAATTTGTTTAAGAAACATATAAAAAACACCGAATGCATCGACAATTTTTATATACGATGTCGTGTTATCGGTGTTTTATTTTCTTAGAATCTTGTGCCTGTATATGCAGGGTAAACTCCATCATTGTAATAGAAATCATATTGAGATTGTTCCATTACATATTCATAGATTTCGTTCTCGCCTAACGCCATTAAGTATTCCATTTCTACATCAACAGCTTTAATCTTTCCATTAGCGATTGCTAAGATAAACTCATAAGAATATTCAGTTGTTACATAAGTTCCAATTGTATCTCTATATTCAGCAACGTAATAACCTTCTTTGAAAGAGTATGTTCCGTTTTTAATTTCACAAAGTTCAGTGTAATCACCTTCAAATGTGTAATTAAAGATAAATGTATCGGTTTTAGGTTTTGAATAATTAGCAAGGATCTTTTCTTCACATGAACTATAGAAGTTTGTGAATCCAATACCCATTACCTTTTCAATCTTTGCTTC
>JAKSVY010000029.1 GCA_024413875.1 Bacilli bacterium | reverse complement strand
CAATCTATGACTACTTTAATGAACACTATGATGAAGAAGAATTCACCTATGATGAAAATGGTGATGAATACACTTTAGCTAATGCTAAAATGCGTGTTAGAAACACCGAATATGACGATACCATCAATAATGGTAATTATAATTTTGGCGTTGGCGTTACTAAGGAAGATAATAACTATCGTTTAATTGGTGATTATGATACTGGTGCAAACAATAATTCTACAGTAAATGTGGATAGAAACTATTCAATTTCAACATTGGGTTATCATGGCGCAAACGTTAATAAGATAGACCATACATATAAAGCATATTATAAAAATGAAGCGGATGCATATGTAATGCCTGCTGAAGATGCTCAAGTAACAACTTATTCACTAGAAGAGCAAACTGGCAAGGGTAATTACTATTATTATGACAAAAGTGAAAGGCAATGGAAATATTATCATTCTGATAATGACGTCAATAATTATGATTTGATAATTAAATTTCCGAGTTTCTCAAAAACAGGAATTAATGGTTTGTCTAGAAACACTGATCCAACATTTTTGGCAACGCTTTTGATTGATGAACAAGAAATTGAACTTTCAAACAAAACAAGTGATGATGATTATGATTATGATTATGAAGCCAGTTTTACTGTAACTGATGGCGGTAATCTTTTTAGCGGAAGAACTATAGATATTGAAGCCTCATTCAACGATTATACTGTTCATGGTTTAACTGGCGGTGTTCATCATATTGGTTTTATTTTTAAAATGTCCTGTCCAACATATGGACTTTTTAGTAGTACAAAGTATGCTGGCTATTATTACGGAAACCTTAGTGGCAATACTGTAAATCAAATTGAGGAAGTGTGCGAAACTGGTGTAAAAAGCAATAGCACAATAATAAAAAATGTCAACTTAACAAAGAAAGAATCAACTTCAAACCTAGTTTTCTCTAGTGCTCCTATTCCTTGCCAACCGGAAATTTTCTATAGTGAAAACAATTTTGTTTCAAACATGTATGGGCGAGAATTAGATGATGATAATAATGTAAGCAATACATACACACCTTTAAAAGATAAAGTAACAAACTTCTATTATGAATTCGGTGAATGCTATGCAAACTCAGTTGAAAGACAAGTTATTAGAGAGTCAGTTGGTTCACAATTTATTGGTGATGATCCAGAAATTGTTGGTTCTGGTTATAGTTCCAAGAGTATTGATATTGTTGGTGGTGGAATTACGTTTGGGCCAACATATTTAAATCTTGCCGGAGAAAAATCTGGTGCTAATGTTACTATAACACCAGCTATTGATAATAAATTTTACGCAACACAATATTGCGCAGATTCGTTGGTTCTTTATCTAAAGAAAACACCTGGTAATAATCTTGGAACGATTGATGTTCACTACCAAACCATCGGCGCTGCTCTTGGCGTTACATTAAAAGTACCAGCGCTCAAAAAAGGAAATGGGACTTTTATAGATTTTGATACGCTTAATTCACTTGATACGTCTGGTGAGAGTGAGTATGTACATAACGATAGTGGTACGGATAGAAATATTGCTATTAAAAAGATTGTTCCGATCCAAGCGCGAGCTGCATCATTGTGTGGAATTGATGAAAATAATAATGTTGTTGCAATATATAATTCTAGTGGCACACTCACTTCAGGAAGTGAAACTAATGTTGATAGATATGTTATTGCCGTTGGTGTTCAAAATAACCCAAGAAGAAGCTGGCTTGGTAATTTGATAGGCCAATATATCAATAATACTCGTATCACGTCAATTCACTTTGAATACAAGGCGGATGAAGGATATTGTAGTCAACTTGGCCGAATCGACTTTAGAAGTGCTGATGATGTCCTTCCTGACGATTTAACAAGTTCAGTATTCACTCTTTATATTGTTGCACCAGCTGATCCAACAAAGAAATTTAGACTAACCGTCAATTTCGATAATGCAACATCAACATATAACGTTTGGTTCTATACCAACTATGAAACAAATTTAAAGATGTATCTTTATGTTGATGGTTACACTGTGAATGTTAATGGGTCTGAAGTATTAAACGCTAAAGGTGGTGCTGCACCTATCATAGAGCCGGTCACCGATGAGTCTTTGTTAGACTATCCGACAACTTAAACTTAAAAATATCGAAAAAGCTACTTTATAAGTGGCTTTTTTGTATACATACGCAACAAATGTTAATGAAAAGTCATAATTTTATTATGTTTTACTATTACTTTTTTCCGTTAGTGATATAATGCGAGCATTATGGAACAAGTAGAATTAAGAAACATTTCAAAAATTTATGGAAGTGCGAAAACTAATGAGGTTCGCGCTTTAGACAACGTCTCATTTGCAATCCCAGCTGGACAATTCGTAGTTATTCTTGGAGCGTCAGGTGCTGGCAAGTCAACTTTACTTAACATTTTAGGAGGAATGGACACTGCAACCAGTGGTGAGTTCTTTGTTAATGATGTTGAAGTAACAAAACTTAAAGATAGCCAATTAGGTAAGTTTAGACGCCAAGACATTGGCTTTGTTTTCCAATTCTACAATTTAATGCCAAATTTAACTGCATTAGAAAATGTTTCTTTAGCGGAATCTCTTGGCAAAAACCCATTTAAAGCTGAAGATATATTGAAATCCGTTGGACTTGAGGGTAGAGAAAAGAACTTCCCATCACAACTTTCTGGTGGTGAACAACAAAGAGTTGCTATCGCAAGAGCGATTGTTAAAAATCCAACTTTATTATTATGTGATGAACCAACTGGTGCGCTTGATAGTAAAACTGGTGGAAAGATTATCAAATTATTAACTGATGTATGCCACAACTACAAAAAGACTGTTGTTTTGGTTACACATAACGCTAAAATCGCTGATACAGCTGACCGTGTTATTAGAATTCAAGATGGGAAGATTGCCAGCGATGTAATGGTGGAATCACCAGTTGATCCGGAGACAGTTCAATGGTAAAAAAGCCAAGAACAAGCAAGTTATTAGGCAAGATAGCAATACGAACCATTTTTAAACAATGGCTCCAATTTTTAGCAATCATTATGATTAACGCTGTCGCCGTGACTCTTTTTGTTGGTTTATGTAGTAATGCTGATAACATCGCAAAGCGAACAAATACACTTTATGAAGGTAGCAATATCGCTGATATTTGGACATCGATCACAATTAATGATGAACAAGATAGTGATGCCATTAACCAAATTGTTGGTGAACTTGGCTATACCGAAACAAGATATTCATTAAATGCAGAAATTGGTAATGGTTCATTCAATGCTTTAATGAGCGAAGAACTTCCAACTATTAACTGTGCATATGATTGTGATAACACAGCAACTGAAGGGTTCTTCATTATTGATAGCCGTTTATTCAATGATCCTATGCACCCTGAAACATGGAACAGGTGGATTGATGAGAACAATTATTACCGTGAACAAACAGTTAGTTTTAATTTTGCGTCAGTTCAAAGCGTTCTTCGTGGTTACACAGTAGAAAGTGTAATTAAAAATTACAATGAAGAATACATCACACAAATAGATGATTTAATTAATTCACTTCCTTCTGAGTTTTCTGAACCAATTAGAGAAGCTTGGGACTCTCTTAAAGAAAGAAATATGCTTGATGTCTTTGGTTCATGCCTTAAAGATGAAAATAGCGAAAACATCTTTGATAACTCAACGATTGATTTAACATTCCAAGTTACAGGATCAATGATGTTTGCAGAGAATGTTCAAAGTTCGTTGATGAATGCTTCAAATTTCTTACTAGATATTGACATGTTCAAGTCTAAGTTAAGGGAAAAAGCCTATGATAATTATGGTGCACCAGAAGAAGAAAATATTATAGAACCAGGATATTTATGGAAGCTTCTTCTTCGTAATTCAGGAATTATTGATAGAGCAATCGACATGGTTGTTGATTCATACACCTTTAATACATACTGCACAAAACTTTACGATAAAAACTATGTAGAACCAGTTAAAGATGCAATTCAAAATTATTTTAATTCAAAACCTGAAGGTAAAAATAATTTAATTATGTGCACTGATATTGACTCATTAACAAGTAATGTCACAATTCAAAATGATATTATTCAAGCTCGCCAATTAGCGTATATTTTCCCAATCGTGTTCTTCCTTGTTGCAATCTTAGTAGTTGTAACTACATTCTCACAAATTATTCTTAAAGAAAGAACTCAAATAGGAACATTAAAGGCTATTGGAGTTCCTAAGGGAAGAATTATTGTTCATTATCTATTGATAACAACAATCATTATATCAATAGGGGCAATTATAGGCTGTGTAGTAGGGCCATTCTTACTTTCATATATTATGAATATTAAGTATGCGATTCTATATACTCTTCCTGCTATGGGATATGTTTTTGCACTTCCTGAAGCGTTAATTTCAACTGCAGCAACAATTCTTCTTTCAAGTTTAGTTACATTCTTTGTTGTATTTAAGGAAGTAAGCTTAAATCCTAGTGAATCAATGAGACCAGCTGCGCCTCGTTCAATTAAGACGAAGGCTATGGGAAATGCTAAAAAGCCAGTCGGTATTGCTATCAAGATGGCTTTTAGAAACATTCGAGTAAATATTTCAAAATCATTGATGGTTGTAGTTGGAATTATGGGATGTACAGCATTACTTGTATGTGGCTTTGGTATTGATGATACTCTCGATAATGGTGTTGGACATGATATGAGCCATTATTTTGTCGCAGATATTACTTTAAATTACAGCACAGTTACATCTCACAAGGATGAAATCCTAGCAATTCCGGGTGTTAAAAAAGTTGAGGAGGCTGCTTTCCTTCCATCAACAATAAAAGGACCATCCTCCTTATATGATTCAAAGGTATTCTGTATTGAGGATAATTCAGAATTTATTCTTGGCGATAATGGATATAAACTCGAAGGCGATATTGCTATTACTCAAAAGGAAGCTAATGATTTAAACTTAAAAGTTGGAGATACACTTGAATTTAGTGTTCCGTTGGTTAGAAAAGATTATTTTGTTGGTAAGATTGGAGCGATTTTCGAAACATTCTATATGCATGGTGTCTTCGTAAATAGCACTTATAACGATTATGATGAAATTATGAAGTTCCAAAACAATGCTTATGTTGAAGTTGATGATTATTCAAACGTTAAACTTATTGGTGAACAAATCAAAAATATTGATGGTGTTTTAGGCTATAAGACTAGAGATGAAAATAATGAAACTATTAGCAGTTATATGTCATCTATCTCTCTTATGACATTAGCAGTTAAAGGGTTTGCGATTATCTTAGCGGTAGTTGTTTTATACAATTTGGCCCTTCTTAACTTTAAGGAACGCAATAGGGATATCGCTACTATGAAGGTTCTTGGATTCAATCAGATGGAGATTATGTTGTCTCTTATTATTGAGATTATGGTCTTAACTTTAGTTGGTATTGGATTTGGAATGCTACTAGGTATGCCACTTGAAGTAATTGTGTTAATGGTTAATAGAACTCCAGTTGTAGAGTTCTTATATACTGTTTATCCACTTACTTATTTAATTTCATTTGCAATTACATTTGGAACTGGATTTATTGTTAATATGTTCTTATCATTAAAAACAAGAACAGTAAAGATGGTTGAATCATTGAAATCAGTTGATTAATCAAAAAAGGAGATATTTCTATGGATAAAGAAGAGTTAAGTGTTAGCGAAGTACTAAAATCGGTTGAATCTATTTTAAAGTTTGAAAGAGAACTTCATGGTGGAATGATGAATCGTTCTTTCGTTATGAAAGATAAATTCAACAATAACTATGTTTTATACATTCCTGCTGGCGAAGCTAATTCGATGGTGGACCGCGATATCGAACATAGAGTATGCAATATATATTTTAATTTGGGTATTTCTCCACAAAACTTTACATTCGATGAAGAAACTGGTGTAAAGATTAATGAATACATTCCTGGTGTTTCTTTAAATTATGTTGATCCTGATGAAATTGACTTTAATGAAGTTGCAAAGATCATTAAAGCAGAAAGAAACGCACCGTTAATTGAGGAATATTACAATCCATTTGAACGCTTACTTGGTTATGAAAATGAACGTATTGGTTATGGTGTTCAAAATACTCGTAATGAATATGAAATGCTTCGCAAATTAGTATTTGATAATAGAGTTATTCTTGAAAAAGGTAAGATTTGTTTATCTCATAATGATTTCCAACCTTCAAATATCATTGCAAGAACAGATGGAGTTTATTTCTTAATCGATTTTGAATTCGCTATGAACAACTATGAAATGTACGATATCGCATGTTTTGGAAATGGTAATGTTAAATTAGGCGTAAAGCTTTTAGAAACTGTTTACGCTAAACCTAAAATCAAAGACTATGAAGCATATTACCTTTGGAGAATGTTTATTTCTCTTCAATGGTACAATGTTGCTTTAATCAAGGATTATCATGGTGAAGGTGAAGCTCATAATATTGACTTTAAAGGTGTTGCAAGTTTCTTTATTGATAATGCACTCGAAGCATATAAATACTTATTAGAATTAAAGAATTAAGGAAAAACTTATGCGCTTATTAGATGATTTTATAAAATATGTAAAGATTGATACACAAAGTGATGAAGAATCTACTCTTACTCCTTCAACACTTAAACAATATGACTTATTAAAGTTATTAAAGAGTCAATTGGATGAGCTTGGTATTGAAAACGAATTAGATGAATATGGAAGAGTTTATGCCCATATACCAGGTAATACTAAGTATGATGTAGTAGGTTTATGTGCTCATGTTGATACTGCATTAGAGTGTAGTGGTGCTAACGTTAACCCACAAATCATTGAAAATTATGATGGTGGAGATATTAAGTTAGGAACTTCTGGCCTTGTCTTATCTCCAAAGGAATTCCCTAGATTAAAAGAACAAGTTGGCAACACAATTGTTACTACTGATGGAACAACTCTTTTAGGCTCAGATGATAAGGCGGGTCTTGCAATCATTATGGAAGTTGCAAGAAATGTTTTAAAGTTACCAGTTAACGAAAGAAGACCAATGTCTATTTTATTCACTCCAGATGAAGAGGTTGGTAGAGGCCCTGAACACTTTAATCCTATTAAATATAATTGCGCATACGCGTATACAATTGATGGAGAAAGCCCAAGATACATCTCGTATGAAAACTTTAACGCTCGTGCAGTCTCAATTGATATTGTAGGAAAATCAATTCACCCAGGTTCTGCGAAAGGTATTATGGTAAACGCTTCTATGGTGCTTAATGAATTGATCTCAATGCTTCCAAGTGAAGAAGTTCCATCAAAGACCGAAAAATATGAAGGTTTCCATCACTTAACAAATATGAATGGTGGAGTTGAAAATGCCCATGCTGATTTCATTTTAAGGAACCATGATGCATCTATCTTAGATAGACAAACAAAAGATTTCTATGATGTGGTTGAATCTTTATCTAAAAAATATCCATCTGCAAAGATTGAAATTAAAGTAAGAGATCAATATAGAAACATGAGAGAGATTATTGATAAGAATCCAAAGGTTCTTGAAATGATTGAAAGCATCTATAACAAACTCGGTGTAGAGTTTGAATATGAACCTATTAGAGGTGGCACAGATGGGGCAACATTCTCGTTTAATGGTGTTCCTTGTCCAAATATTGGAACAGGTGGATATAATTGCCATGGAAGATACGAATATTTAGTTCTTGAAGAAATGATGTTAATGGCAGAAATTGGGTTGAATATCTATAAGATTTCGTGATTTTTGACACCTAAATATAACATTTTTGAGAAAGACGCAATTTTTTGTGTCTTTTTTATTAAAAAAGTTTTGATATTTTAAAAATAAGTGATATATTACGCAACGTGAGGTAAAAAAATATGAGTGAAAAATCAAAAAAGGGTATCAGCTTAACTGGAATTCTTACACTTGTTAATATCGTTCTCGTAATCGGTATTGCACTTTTATTCTATTTCGGTCCAGCTGGTGCAAAAGCTAACGCAAAAGGCGCTCTTGATTTCGCTATTTACTGCATTACTTTATTCCAAGTTAATGCTGGTGGATTTGCAATTTCATCAGTCGCAATCGTATTAGCACTCGCTAGCGCATTAGCAGTGTTAATCGTCCTTGCTTTATTTGTCTTATACTTAGCAAGAAAAGCATGGAAATCTTTATCAGCTGTATTTAGTTTATTACTTTCTACAGCGCTTGTTATCTATGGATCAAGCTTCTTCTTAGTTGCTGTTCGTGGAAACATGAATTCATTTAAACCAGCTAACGTCATTATTGTCATGGTTGTTGGTTTACTTGTTGCACTTTCATTTGTCTTATCTTTAGTTTCTGCTTTATCAGGAACATTAGGCTCATTCAGCAATAAGATTGGTGGCGGTGTTGTTCGTGAAGTCGTTAAGGAAAACGATGAAGAACTCGAAAAGAAAGTTGCTGAACTTGAAGAAAAAGTTAAAGCACTTGAAGAAAGAAAATGTCCTGTATTACCAGCAGCAGCTGTTGTTGCAGAAACAGTCGAAGAACCAAAAGAACCAATTAACTTCACAGTTAAGATGGTTTGCGACTATGTTGCAGGTATGACAGGTGAAAAGCACCCAGTTGCTACAGAAAACAAAGAAGCTAATGGCGGCAATGGCCCAGTTTCTAACAATGTTGATGTTTGCAATATGGCACTTACATACGGTAAAGAAAATGTTTCTTCATTACTTATCCGCTTAGAAGCAGAAGCAGCAGAAACATTTAAGAAAGACCACTCTGTCGAAGCATCTAACTTCGCAGGTTCTGGTGACTACTACAAGTTATTAGTTAACGATGGTAGCTACACAGAAGAAGAACAATTATGGGAAATCGTCGAAGCATCTTATGCTTATGTCCTTTCTAAATACTTCAAGGTTGAAGATGGCAAGTACGTTGCTGTTGAAGAAGAACCAGTTGAAGAAGTTAAGGAAGAACCAGCTCCAGTAGTTGCTCCAGTCGTTGAAGAAGACGAAAAGATTATCATTGAACGTGTCCCATTCGCAGACAAGGTTCGTAGATCTGATCGTGATCTTAAGGATAAATACGATGAACTTAAGGCTTACTTATTATCATATGGCTTAAAGAGCCGTATCAGCATCGATGGTGATACATACCGTTTACACACAGTTAAGTATGTTCACATCACAATTGCTGGTAAGAAGATGAAAGTCTACTTCGCATTAAATCCAAACGATTACTTAACAAGCACAACTCCTGTTAAGGAAGCTAAGGCTAAAAAGTACGCTGAAGTTAAGGCTTACCTCGATGTTAAGTCTGACTTATCAGTCAAGCGTGCTAAAGCTCTCATCGATACAGTTATGCAAAACGCTGGCATCGAAAAAGAAGCTGAATAATTTAAAAATAAATTGGGATACTTCGGTATCCCTTTTTCTTAGGAGTAATATATGAAAAAATTTAAGAAATTATTAGTGCTAAGTTTATCTACTTTATTAATTGTGTCATGTAACAAAGCATCAAAAGATAATGGTTCATCTGAACAAACACCAACAACAGGAAGTGAACCAAGCACAACAGTAGTCGATTATGGTAATTTCCCATTTAAACAATTAAATGATTATTTAAGTGAATATGGTGTTACTGTTCCGGGCCTTGTATCTAATGCTGAATGGCATTTTACAACTGATGTTGATGAATATGGACCTTACGCATTAGCAATGACAGAAGATGATGACACCACATTAGCAGTAGAAAATGCATATTTGGATACTGCAACAAAAGATCCAAATTGGATTAATATGAACGAAGATTATGATGAATATGGCTACATTTTTGATGATGTAACAGGTTCAGCTGAACTCCAGTTCTTCACAATGGATGGAATCTTCTATTTATATGCTTTCCCACTTGAAGGTGAATATGAAAGCGATGTGAATGGATTTGATTTTACAACCGAAGATCAAATTACATCTAAAAGCGATTCTTCTGCCACTTGGGTTTATGAAGATATTACTATGACTGTTACAAAGGGTAAGGCAACAGTTAACGTAGGAAATGGAGATAAATATTCAAGCCCATTACGTTTATATGCTAACCAAGTTGTAACGTTTACTTGGACTGATGCAACACCTTCATGTTTTGCTGTTAAAGTTGATATGAGTGTTGATAATACAAAATCAACAGTAGCAGCAGGCAGTGATACTTCTACTGGTTTCTCGATTACTGGTGGAACAGTCACAACTGAAGGCGAAATGATTTATTACACACCTACAGGAACAACTAAGTCACTATCTGTCACTATTGGCACAAAACAATGCCACTGGGCGTACGTTGAAGTCGAATAAGTAAAATATTAATGAAAATAAAAATACTCGCTCCAAACGAGTATTTTTAGTTTAATAATTCAAGTTTCTTGCAATCTCTTTTAATGAATCGTTACTTAATAAAGTTATTAAGTCTTCGTAAGAGTTAATCTCATAGTCTTTAAGATAGAAGTAGAGTTTATTTACAAGAACATCATTTTCATCAATCGCCTTTAAGTAATCTTCTTCAGTAGAGCCATCCATTTGCTCTTCATAGACGGTTAAGACATATCTACGAAGCAACGCTAAGATAGATGTTTCAATCCAATAATCAAAGTATGTACATTGATATTTCTTTTCAAAGTTCTTTATCTTTAAATAAAGATAGATGCCATCACCAGCGTTATGCCAGATATCAGAGAAGCAATAATCGAATTTAGATATATCGTTATTCGCAAGATATTCAAAAGCATCAGACTTAATAATTTTAATTTTTTCTTTATTCTCGAAGTATGGATAAATCCATTCATTAAATAATTTAATCGCATTTTCATCACTCTCAATAATTGTGATTGAATCAACATCATCCTTTAATGATGTCATATATGCGTAATACCCGATACCAAGACCAAGCACTAAGATATTTCCATACGCTGCTTTGATTGGCTTATCCATGGTGTTAATTTCATGAGGAATAACGCTCATCCAGATTTGATCACCTTCAACGATAGCGAGATAAGGGAATTCTTCTTCAAAGAATCCAAGCGGAGTGTGTTCTCCATAATCTCTTTCTGGATGAATATCTAATTCATCATAAACAAAACCTTCATATGGTTTGTAATTTAATTTCATTAATTGCCATTTGCCAAGCTTTTGATTTGTGACAGGGATTCTTTTATAGAATGGGTTATTGATATATTTCTTAGTGGATAATTTTTGAATATTTTTAATATTACATAAATCATTCATTTCGATGAAAGCATCGTCATCATCTTCAATTTCCATTTTGTTTTTCATTGCGATGAAAAATGACTCTTGGATAGAGTGATTCTTTGATATTTTTTCAATATCTTTTTTAGTGATGCTTAAAGGATACTCTGTGAGATATTCAATATAGAATTCTGCAGTTTCCATATTAATCTCTTTTGCACAGAGTGTTCTATAACACTTATCGATATTTTCTTGGTTTAAATTGATTTTCATTTTATGAATTTATTTACGAAGTTAATTATAGTTTCTTCGTATTCTTTTTCAAATAGTTCGTAGCTTTGTGCGTGTTTAGCACCTTTAAATACTTTCTTTTCTTTATACACATCAGTAGTGAGGTTGTTGTAGTTTAAATCAAGATTCCAAAAAGGAACATATGTATCAGCGTCACCATGAATAAATAACATTGGAATATGACAATTTTTAAGTGAATCTTTTGAATCGCTATGAATAAAGTGACCATGGAATAAAATTGAAACACCTTTGCCACACGCGAAAGCTAATTCACCAGTCCAACGAGGGCATTTAACAACATCTAGATTACTATGTAATTCTGTTTCAAGAGATGCATATCCACAATCTTCGATTGCACATTTAACATTGCTAGGTAGTTTTTTGTCTCCAGCAACTTTCATTGTGATGTGTCCACCCATAGAAACACCAAGGATAGCGATTTGATAATTTGGATTTTCTTTTAATAATAAATTAATCCAATCAATAACATCTCTCGTTTCTTTAGGTCCCATTGTAAACCAGTGTCCCGAACTTGTATCTGAAGCACGGTGGTTGATAGTAAAGACGTTATATCCAGCTTCATAAAACATTCTTGCTTGATATGTTAATGAATAATAACGTCCGCGATATCCATGGATAAGGAAAGCAAGTTTATTTGATCCTTCGTTACGAATCATATATCCTTTAAGCTTTTTAAAGTCATATGATCTCATTTGATATTCTTCAATCTTTTGAGAGAAGAACCAAATTCTATTGTGGTTTTTCTTTGCTTCAGGATTTTCATTTTCCGCAAAATGTTTATCGCCTTTTCTTCTTACAAAAGAGACACGATAGAAGAATCCACCAAAAGCACAGAAAACTAAAAACGCTACAAGAAGTAGTGAGCCTATTACAATTAAAGCGATTTGATAACCTTGCATAAGTAAGATTATATCTTAGTTTTTTGGATTATATAAATTGTTTCTTTATAAAGTGATATAATTGATACAAAGAAAAAACATCTGACTCAATTATTATTTATCTTTGAGCACTGGAGGATATTATGAAAAATAATAAATACCGTTGTAAAGTATGTGGCCAATTCATTAATCCAAATCCTGATGGTTCATGTCCAAAATGTGAAGCACCAAAATCTTTAGTAATTATCATTAGAGATAAAGATGATGATTCTGAACCATACAAAAGAAGATAATATTTATTTACAAATGTGCATTATCTATCCATAAGGATAGCAATTTTGTTAGAAAAGAAAACGACCCATTATTTTTGATGGATCGTTTTTTGGTTTTTTAGCAATATTTATCTAAGAAAGCATTAAGTAGTGGAGTGTGATACTTTTCAGCAGCATCATGGTTCCAAGAGATATATTCTCCATAACTAGTAACATCATTTGGATTTAATTCTAATCCTTTGAGAACTTTCGTTTTAACTCCGCTGATGTATGAGAGTGATTGTTGTCTTTCTTCTGTATAGAATGAATCAGTAACAATATATTTTCCATCAATTAAAGAAACTACATCGTTGAAGTAAACAGCAGCATCTTTGATAACACTTACGTTCTTGTTAGAACCATTTGGTTCAACATGCATAAATGTTGGAACAACGCCTGTGTTAAATCCATAAGTTTCATTGACTGAAGATAATCCATATTCATCTTTGAATGCTTGCCAACGTGTTTGAGAAGCGGTGGTTAAATTTCCTTCAGAATCATATTCTCTTAATTTAACTGTAGTGCCTCCATATTTAACATAGACATCTTCACATTCAAGAATATATAAACTTTGATTAGGATTTTTATCTTTTCCTTCCGCGTATTCAAGTAAAGCATTTTTCAATACGTATTTACAATCACCGCAGTTGCTTCTAGAGAACATGATGTTAAAAGCAGTGGTGCCTTTATATAATTCATCAAGCATATCTTTGCTTACATAGTAAACATGAGGAAGTTTAACTTTGTCTTGCATATATTCAACAAAGTACTCTTGCTTAGAGAACACATAGTTCTTAGAACTATATTTTTCTGTGTACTTAAGTTTACCTTTATTGAATAAACCAAATCCTGGATCAATGGTAATTGTTAATCCAAATGTATCTAAAAGCTTTTGTGAAGCATCATAGAACTCTTGGTGATTAATGTAATAAATCATCACATGATTCTCATTTTGATATGGAAGTAATACTTGGTTTTTAAATGTTGACCAACATCCACATCCTAATGAAGATGAAGTGATAGCTAAGATAAAACTATCTTCATCATTAACCATTGTGGCTAAATCAGTATAAGTAATCTCTTTTAAAGAATTATCAAGAGAACCATAGGCTAAATTAATAAGTTCTGGTTTATTACAAGAGGCTAAAGAAAAAGAAGATAAAATTGCTGCAAATGCAATAGCGGCTTTAGGTAATTTCATAATCCTTCCTCCTAATTTCATAAATATTAATATAATTTCAAAGAAATATCAAATTATAGTGAATCAACTAAAATTAAAAATAATTTTATTAGGCAACATAAATAATTGGATTTTTGAAAGAATTTAGATAAAAAAGTTACATATTATAAATAATATTTACTTGTATCAATAATGCTGTAATGCTATAATCTATCTCGCACTGGTTCCGTAGCCAAGAGGCTAAGGCAATTGACTGCAACTCAATGACCGTCGGTTCAACTCCGACCGGAACCTCCACTTTTTTGAAAATTATTCTTGTAATATATTAAAAATAAGAATAATATATATAGGCACTTTAGCGAAAACGTGCGCCTGTAGCTCAACTGGATAGAGTATCAGACTACGAATCTGAGGGTTGCATGTTCGAGTCATGCCAGGCGCGCCATTAGTGCAGATATCGGGGCATAGCGTAGCTTGGTATCGCGTCTGCTTTGGGAGCAGAAGGTCGCAGGTTCAAATCCTGTTGCCCCGACCATTGAAAACTTTATTACCAACACAACAAAATGGGTCTGTAGCTCAGTTGGGAGAGCATCTGATTTGCATTCAGAGGGTCAAGGGTTCGAGTCCCTCCAGATCCACCATTTATCGCTGTGTAACTCAGTTGGTAGAGTAGTCGGTTCATACCCGATATGTCGGTGGTTCGAGTCCACTCGCAGCGACCAAAGAAAAACAAACACTTGGACCCATAGCTCAAAGGAAGAGCTCTCGGCTCATAACCGATTGGTTGCAGTGTCAGGATCTGCTGGGTCCACCAAAACGGATTAATTATTTATTACGCCATGGAGAGTTGGTCGAGCGGCTGATGGCACTGGTCTTGAAAACCAGCATATCTTTAGGGGTATCTAGGGTTCAAATCCCTAACTCTCCGCCACTTTAAAAAGAATTCCCGAAATAGTCGGGATTTTTTTATGCAATTTTCATAATCTAGATACAAAAAGCAAGAATTGTACGAAAATATTGATTTTTAAGCGAGAAAACCAAAAAATAATCAAATTTTTAGAAAATACTTTAAATTTTTAAATCTTTGTTTATAATAATGAATATATTTTTTGACAAGGAGATAATATTATGGCGTATAACTATGATGATTTTGGTGTTTGCTTATTTAATGATAAGGTTATGAAGAAGAGACTTCCTTCTCCTATTTATAATAAGTTTTTAAAAGCATATAACCACGAAGTACCTTTAGAATTAGATGTTGCAGATGTTATTGCTCACGAAATGAAGATTTGGGCTCTTGAACACGGCTGCACACACTTTACACACTGGTTCCACCCATTAACAGGAACTACTGCTGAAAAACACAACTCTTTCTTTGAAGAAAAGAATGGTGAACCTATCACTCATTTCTCTGGTAAATCATTAATCAAAGATGAACCAGATGCTTCTTCTTTCCCTAGTGGTGGTTTACGTGCTACATTCGAAGCTCGTGGATATACATATTGGGATGTTGAATCTCCTGCTTTTATTAGAGGACATGTTTTATATATTCCAACAGTATTCATTGCATTCACTGGTGAATCATTAGATACAAAAGGACCTTTATTAAAATCTGTTCAAGCTGTTAGTAACGCTGCTACAAGAGTAGTCAACGCTTTCGGTGATAAGAATGTTAAAAGGGTTCTTCCATCTGTCGGTCTTGAGCAAGAATATTTCCTTGTTGATAGAGAAATCTTCTTAAAAAGAAGAGACCTGTATTTAACTGGTAAAACATTACTTGGATCTATGCCTTCAAAAGGCCAAGAACTTGAAAGGCACTATTTCGGTTCAATTCCTGAAAGAGTTTCTCGTTTCATGGAAGAAGTTAACGCTGAACTTTGGAACTTAGGCATCTACGCAAAGGCAGAGCATAATGAGGTTGCACCTTGCCAATTTGAAATCTCTCCTATTTATAGCGATCAAAACTTAGGTGTTGATCAAAATATGATTACAATGGATGTTCTCCAAAAGGTTGCTTTAAAGCATGATTTAGTTTGCCTTTTACATGAAAAACCATATGCAGGTGTTAATGGTTCTGGTAAACATAATAACTATTCTTTAACAACTGATGATGGCCAAAATTTATTTGACCCAGGAAAAGATCCACACAACAACGTTCGTTTCCTTTTATTCACAGCTGCTTTAATTAAAGCAGTAGATGAACGTGCCGAATTAATTAGACTTGCGTCTAGTGATTCAGGAAATGACTTCAGATTAGGTGCTAATGAAGCTCCTCCTGCCATTGTTTCAATGTATTTAGGTGATGTTATTGAAAAAATTATCAAATCAATCGCAGAAGGTAAGCCAAGTTCATATGTTAAATCAGGTTTAAATGAATTCGGAATGTCTACAATCAAGAATCTTCCAAAGGATAATTCTGATAGAAACAGAACTTCTCCAATTGCATTTACAGGTAATAAGTTTGAATTTAGAATGCTCGGTTCTTCAATGAACCCATCTCAATTAAATGTTGTTGTCAACACATCACTTGCCCATGTACTTGACAAAATTGCAGATGAATTAGAAGAAGCAAAGTATCGCCAAGATGTTCGCGAAAAAGCATTAGCAATCGTTGCGGATATTTACAATAAACATTCACGCATTCTTTTCTCAGGAAATGGTTATAGCGATGATTGGGTAAAAGAAGCTGCTAAGCGTGGCCTTCCAAATATCCGTACATTTATTGAATCAATTGCATCATTCTACAAGAAAGATAGCATTGAATTATTCACTAAGTACGGTGTTTACTCTGAAAAAGAAATCTATGCTAGAAGTGAAGTAAAATACGAATCTTATATCAATGTAAGATCTATTGAAATTAGAACTCTTGTAGCAATGATTTATCAAAATATCATTCCAGCAGCAATCAAAGAACTTAACTTTGTTACTGCATGTCCTAAAGAATTTATGCCAAGTTCAAGTCTTACAAAGGTTGAAAAATTAAAATCATTCATTGATGATTGCAGCGAGTTAGCAGGACAAGTTGATGATGAGATGGAATCATTAAGCAAGTTTGAAACTGCAAAAGATAAAGGCATGTATATCTTAAATACCATTGTTCCATTAGCTGATGCACTTAGAGCAAAAGCTGATAGTATGGAACGCTATATTTCAAAAGAAAATCAACCATACCCAACTTACGAAGAATTGTTCTTCGCAATCGACTACGATAAATAATTATAAGCGTCCTATGGACGCTTTTTGTTTTCATGCTTTTTCAATTTAAATAGAATTATTTATTCAATGTGATATCATATAAAACATAAATTAATTTTGTTTTATGCTTCTAGGAAAATATTTGAATAAATTCTACAAAAAATACTGGTGGTTATTTCTCATCGGAATTTTAGTTTTAGTTGGTGTAGATTATTTAAATACTGTTATTCCAGAACAATTAGGTAACTTAGTAGGGTTATTCCAAAACGTTTCAGATGTTACTGAAATCGCTATTGAAAATGTTGCAAGAATTATCATTTACCTTTTAGGTGCGTCTTTCTTAATTATGCTTGGACGTATGGGATTTAGATTAACTATTTTTAGAGCATCCCATAATATTGAAGCAGGCCTTAGATATGAGATGTTCTTAAAGGCCGAAAGATTATCTCAAACTTATTATCATTCAACTAAAGTTGGCACTATTATGGCGTGGTTTACAACTGACCTTGAAACTATTGAAGAGTTTTTAGGTTGGGGTACTGTAATGCTAGTTGATGCATTCTTCATGTCTGTTTTTGTAATCGTTAAGATGTTTGTGCTTAACTGGGCTTTATCTTTAGTTGCGTTTGTTCCTATTTTATTAATCGTTATTTGGGGTGCTTTAGTTGAAAAGTTCATGGCGATGAAGTGGAAAGAAAGACAAGCCGCTAATGATGAAATCTATGATTTCTCGCAAGAAGTTTTCACTGGTATCCGTGTTATTAAAGCTTTTGTAAAAGAAACAAAAGAACTTCATGCTTTCAGCAAGATTGCTAGAAAGAACCAAAAGATTAACGTTAACTTTGCTAGAATCTCCATTTTATTTGATGTATTGATTCAAATTATTATCAATGTTTCTTTATGTGTCATCCTTGGCTGTGGTGGTTATCTTGTTTATTTATGCGCAACTGGAACACCGTTTACTTTGTTTGGACAAACCATTGTTTTACAAGCTAAAGAGCTAGTTACATTTATTGGTTATTTCGACACTCTTATTTGGCCAGTTATCGCATTAGGCCAAATTATTACAATGAGAAGTAGATCAAAAGCATCTCTAGAAAGAATTTCTAATTTCCTTGATGAAAATGAAGATATTGTTCATATTGAAAATCCTATTAAGATTGTTAATCCTCAAGGAAAAATTTCTTTCAATAATTTCTCCTTTACATACCCAACAAATAATAATGAATCCTTAAAGAATATTTCTTTAGAAATAAATCCAGGTGAATCTATTGGCGTTGTTGGAAAGATTGGTTCAGGAAAGTCTACTTTAATGAACTCTCTTTTGCATCTATACAATATCGAGGAAAACGCCATTCTTATTGATGATGTTGATTTGATGAAAATTGATATCACTGATTTACGTAATTTAATCGCGTTTGTTCCACAGGATAACTTTTTATTCTCTGATAAGATTAAAAACAATATTTCTTTTGGTTCAAGCGAAGTATCACAAGAAGAAATTGAAAATGCTGCAAAGTTCTCTGATGTTCATGAAAACATTATGAATTTCCCTAATCAATATGATGAAATCTGTGGTGAACAAGGCGTCACTCTTTCAGGTGGACAAAAACAAAGAGTTTCTATTTCAAGAGCGTTTATTCGTAACGCTCCAATTATGATTTTGGATGACTCTGTAAGTGCGGTTGATACTAAAACCGAAGAAACAATTATTAAAAATATTCACGAACAAAGAAAAGGAAAGACAACTATCCTTATTTCTTCTCGTGTTTCTACTGTTGCAAAGATGGACCGCATCATTGTTTTGAACAATGGTGAAGTTGAAGCATTTGGTAGTCATAATGAACTTTTAAAGAGTTCTCCAACTTACTCAAGAATGGTAACTCTTCAAAAACTTGAAGAAGAAGTGGAAGGAGGTAACTAACGATGGCAGAAAAAGAAGTAGATCGTCTCCGTGGTGATGTTAAGATTCCTTTCCCTCAAATGATGAAAAAAATCTGGAAATACTTAAAGCCAGAAATTTGGTCATTTATTTTCGGTTTAGTCCTTATTTTTGTTAATGTTTTCCTTGATATCATTCTTCCTTCACTTATTGGCGGAGTTACCGATAATTTAGTCAATAATGGACCAGGCGAATTTATTACTATCGCTAAATTAATTGAAATCAAAAACTTTGAGATTTCTCTTACAGTTATTTTAAGTTTAACCATAGGTTATGGCGTTATTACATTGATAAATCAATTGCTTGTTTATATTGAATCTATGATTCTTCAAAGAGCAGGACAAAGAATTGTTTATCGCATCCGTATGGATGTATATGAACATATTCAAAATATGTCTATCAACCAATTCAATGAAATGCCTGTTGGTTCTCTTGTTACAAGAGTTTCAAATTACACTCAAGAAGTGTCGCAATTATTTACTGACGTTTTAGTTCATATTTTACGTAACATTCTCACAATTACTGGTGTATATGCGGTTATGTTTACCATTAGCTGGCAATTATCACTGATGATGCTTGGTTTCGTTGTTGTGGTTTTTGCTGCATCGCTTGTCTTCTCTAAAATTATTTCGAAAATCTTTAGAACTGATAGAAAACAAGTATCTGATATTAATACTTTCTTAAATGAAAATCTTTCAGGTATGAAGATTATTCAAATTTTCAATAAAGAGAAGCAAAAAGAAAATGAATTCAAGGCTAAGAACAATGCATTATTAAAAACTAGATATAACATTACTTTAGCATTCACTTTATATAGACCATTTATCGCGTTCTTAAAATCAGTTGCTATCGCAGTTGTATTCTTCTTTGGAATTAAGTTTGCTTTATCTTGCGGTATGATTGTTTCGTTCTATTTATATATTTCAAAATT
>JAKSVY010000028.1 GCA_024413875.1 Bacilli bacterium | reverse complement strand
AAAGGTCACTATGAAGCAACATTTAAGACTGAATTATTTACAAAACAATCAACTGCAGCAAGTTCAGAAGAAATGGGTGAAGCATTAGGTCACGAATTTAGTGAAGGAAAGTGCACACGTTGTGGAGAAAAAGATCCTGATTATGTTGCGCCTGCTCCAACCAAAGGATGTAAGGGCAGTGTTATTGCTACAAGTGCTGTTTTATCTTCACTTGCACTTGTTGGTGTTGTCTTAGTATCAATTAAGAAAAAAGAAAAATAATGAAAACAATAAGTTGCGAAAATATTAAAGTAACTTACATCATTAAAAAGAATCAATTTATCGACGGGCTTGACGGTCTGTCGATAAATTTTAATTCAGGTGGTGTAACTATTATATTTGGCGAAAATGGTTGCGGAAAAACAACTCTTTTTAATTGTTTAACAGGAATTCTTCCTTATGATGGAACAATAACTATTGATGGAGTTAACGCTAATGAATTATCAATAAAGGAAAGAGCAATTTCATACGTTCAACAATCTTTATATTTATATCCAAAGAAAACCATTTTTGATAACTTAGCCTTTCCTTTAAAAAATCAAAAACTATCTCCAGAAGAAATTACAAAACGTATCTATAAGGTACTAGAACTTTTTGAAATTCCTTTTTTAATTAACTGCATACCTTCCCAACTTTCAATTGGGCAAGTTCAAAAGGTATGTGTTGCAAAAGCTTTAATAACCAATCCAAAAATTTTGATACTGGACGAGGCTTTTTCTAATATTGATCCTCAAATAGCGAAGAATATTCAAAATGTAATAAGTGATTACGCAAAGGAAAATGATGCGTTTGTTCTTTATGTTACGCATAATGTAGATGAAGCATTATCTTTTGGTGATTATTTTAAGATTATAACTAATCAAACAATTGTGTTTGATGATGTTAAAGAAAACACAACTAAAGAAATTTTGGAAAGACATTTAATAAACTATGAAAAAGACTAAGAAAGCAGTTTACGCTCCAAAAGACTTTGATGAAGCATGTCTTCCACACAATAGAAGGCAACAATTAAAGTTCATTTTTAAAACAAGAAGGCCCTTGTTTTTGCTTATAGGATTAGTTCTTTTTGCATTTGCATTACCTCTTTTAATCTCGTGGCTTCTTTGCGATTTTAACATCAGTAATGCCTATAATCTTTATGAAGCAGCAGAACTTACAGAACCTGAATTTTTTAATTTCTATTTCACAAACACACTCATATTTACAGCGATAGGTATTCCATTTTTTATGGTTTTTGCCATTGGACTTGCTGGAGCGTTTGGCATCTTTAAAAATCTATTATTTGGGAAACCCGTATTCTTTAAACATGATTTTATTAAAGGAATCAAAAACAATTGGAAAAGTTTTATATTAACTTCATTTGTTATTGGTGTTTTTACTGCCTTATTAGCTTTACTTCTTAAGATGGTTGGTCCATCTTTATGGTTCTTTGTTTATGGGGCTATATTCCTTCTTTTTATCACACCATTTTTAGTTAATATTTATTACTATAAGAGTGTATATAATGCAGGTATTGGATTAACAATTAAAAATAGTGTTCAATTCCTTATTATTACAAATATTAAATCAATACTATTAGTGCTTGGATTAATCTTGATTCCCGCTGTTAGCAACTTGTTAGCAATGCTACTTATAATTACTCCTATGATTAATGAGTTTATTAATGTAGCGTTCTTTATTTTCTTGCTGCCATGGTTATTAATGATAGTGTATTCGTATTATTATTCGGTTTTTGATGAAAAGATTAATAAATTAAATTATCCTAATTATTATCTAATTGGTTTATATAACCAACAAATAGTGGAGGACAAATCAGATGAAAACAAAGTTCAAGAATAAACGTATCATCGTTTCTGCCCAAGGGTATGAACAAGTATTGTTTGATATTGGTACAACCAAATTTTTTACACAATTTGATGGAAGAGGTGGTTTTAAGTCTTTTCACTATGCGAACAATCCAAGATACAACATCAACGCTCAATCATATTTAAATATTTTTATTGATGGCGAACCACTTTCAATTTTCACTAAAAAGAAAGTAATAAATTGTGGTCGTATCCAAAAGATTATTTATGAATTAGAAGATGGAAAAATTGTTATTTCCCAATTTGGTTATGAGTCATTCATTTTAAATAGAATTAAAACAACTTTTAAAACAAAAAAAGAAATTGTTTTAGTCAACGACTACACAGCATTTGTGGATGTTCCAAAACTTGTATCCAATTATCCTTATGAATATTTAGCACCTAATTATTCTTACGTTATTAAGGCTAACGGAAGCAAAGACGATATTAAGATTGCTATTTCATTTACTGATGATCCAAAAAAGATTGTTAGAAGAGTTAACTCTATTGAAAAGCAATTAACTAACGAAATTGATGATATTGTTATGCCTGAAATTGCTAACACCGAAGAAAGAAAAGCTCTTTATTGTTCATCAATGTTTACTGCCCTTGAAAACTATAAAGAGATTCCTAATTTCTCAGCTTTAACAGCAGGGGTAAATTATGTTTCTCCTTTTAGAACTTATTATCGTGATTCATATTGGACTATTCTTTGTCTCCATAAAGAACACAAAGACATTGTTAAAAATCAAATCATCACACTTGCAAAAGGAATTAAAGATGATGGTGAATGCCCATCTGCAGTAAAAGCTGATTACACATCGTTCTGGGGTGGTCATTACGATAGCCCATTCTTCTTTGTTATGGAGGTGTTTGATTATATCAATCATTCTGGCGATAACAGTATTTTAAACGAAGTCATAAATGGTAAATTTACAATTCTTGAATTATGTCAAAAAGTTGTAAATCGTATGATGACTTTTGCAGATGACACTCACTTAATCTATAAGCGAGGACCATTAAATAGACTAGACTGGGCAGATGCTGTTAATAGAGATGGCTATGTTACATATGATGAATGCTTGTATTATCGTGCCCTTATGTGTTTAGGTTCTATTTTGGGTGGGGATAATACTTACTTAAAAGAAGCTGAAGTTGTTAAAGACGCTATCAATAACATTTTATGGAGTGAAGATCTTGGTTACTATGTAAACTATATTGATGGAGATTATACTGAAGCAAATTTAAGTATTGATACAATATTGGCTGTTCTTTTTGAAATTGTTCCAACTGATAAAAAAGAAAGATTTATCGATAATCTCGAGAACAAATTATATGCAAAAAACCACGCAGAACTAGAAGATTTTGGTGTTTTAACTGTTTATCCAAATTACAAACGATATACAGATATCCTTTCAAAATCATCGCTCCCTTATTGGTATCACAATGGAGCAAACTGGCCTTATTGGACAGGCATGTTTGCGTACATGCTTATGATTAACGGACGCGATTACGAATATGCTCTTTCACACACATTTAATTTTGCGATTAAAAATCACAAATTAACACCTCTTGAATATATATCACCATATTTTGGAGATGGTTCAAATCTTCAAGCTTGGAGTGCTACCCCAGCATTTGCAATGCAATATTCCAAGGATAATTTCTTTAAAATTAAATAATTCATTCTCTATAATTTTATTTTATTTTCTACTATATGAAAAAAGCGCTCAAAGAGAAGAGCGTTTTTTGATATAATATTTCTAATATTAAGGAGAAACTCTTTATGAAGAATAACAAGGTTATATTTCTTACTACTGCAATAGCATCTCTTTTAGCTATCACAGGATGTGGAAAATTTGGTAATGGTGGCACAGCAAACTCGTTCGAATCTGAATGGAATACTGAAGGCCCTAATAAGACAACAATCACTGTCGGTAACTTTGGTGGTGGTATTGGTAGTTTATGGATTGAAAAGGCTGCTGATAGATTTGCTAAACTTCACGCCGATACATCTTTTGCAGAAGGCAAGAAAGGCGTTTACATTAAATTCATTAACTCATTTGAACTTAAGACCAGCACAATGGATAAATCTAATACATCAATGTTCTTTGATGAAAGATTCTCAGATATTCAAGAATTAGCACAAGCTGGTTTACTTCTTAACCTTGATGAAATTGTTAAAGATTCATCAAGACAAGGTGGATCATTAGAATCTAATATCTTTGATTCAGTTAAAGATGGTTTACAAGTTCAAGGAAGTTATTATGGATTACCACACTATGAATATTATGGTGGTTTAACATATAACCACGAAATCTTTGATAGCCTTTACGCATACTTTGCAGCAGATGACGCTGAAGATTCTATTGAATGGGATTGTAAGTATGGTACTGAAAACTTTGTTAGCACATTAGACACAAAGAGAAGTAAAGGACCAGATGGTGTTTACAACACTGAAGACGATGGACTTCCTGCAACAATGCAACAATTCATCGTTTTAATGGATTACATCAAATCAAATAACTGCGCTCCAATTTGTATTTCAGGACAATACCAAAAGTATGGAGACTACCTAATCTCTGGTTTATGGTCTGCGCTTGCTGGAGCTCAACAAATGAAAAATTACTACAACTGTGTTGGAGAAATTGAAGTTGTTGAAAGAGATGCTTCAGGAAACATTGTTTATGATGGAAATGCATTTGAAGGCATTGATTATGTTAAAAAACCAAAAACAAAAATGGTAACAATGTCTAGTGATGGCACACAAGGCTATTTAGGAAACGATATGGCTGCTAAGTACTACGCAATCGCACTCTTAGATATCATTAAAAACGAAGGTTTCTTTAACCTTGACTCAGGTATCTCAACAAAGTCTCACTATGATGCACAAAAGTGCTTATATCTCGGTGATGTTTCTTCAGAATACGATAAGGCTGCTATGCTCATTGAAGGTTCTTATTGGTATAACGAATCTAATGAAATGGGATGTTTAGCTCAATTTGAAAGATATACTGGTAGAAAGAAAGAAAATCTTGATGTCAGATGGATGTCTTTACCAACTGAAGTATTTAATTCAGATTCATTTGTTGGCAAAGAACAAGCTTTAGTAGATATTGGTCACTCATTCTCAATGATTAATGGTAACGTAAAAAATAACCCTGAACTTAAGGGTGTATGTCTTGAATTCATGAAGTTCTTATACACAGAAGAAGAATTAACTGCATTCTCAGTTCAAACAGGTATGCCTAGAATGATTAATTACCCAATGAACACAAATGATTTAACTCAATCTGGTCCATTCTATTCAAAGTTATTTGCTCAAAGAAACGCTAACACAGACAATGTTGTTGGTCTTTCAGGAACAACAGAAGTCTTTAAAAAGGCAAAATCAATTATCAAATTATGTTTACAATCTTCACCATTTGTTGATGCAGCTGGTCAATATTGTTTACAAAAAATCAAAAACAACGAGCACGCTCCAAAGATTTTTGATGATTACGCAATCAAACCAGAAAACTGGAAATATTCTAACTAATTAAAGGAAACAAAATGGCCGCACAAACAGTACAAAAATTTTCTACAAGAAATAATAAGCGCGAAAGAAGCCGCTTAGTCTTTTATGTGGCCATGTTTGCTATTCCTTTAATTCAATTTATTGTTTTCTACATCTATGCGAACTTCAATTCGCTCATCATGAGCTTCCAAAAATATGTGGCTAATGAAGATGGGTTAGGTTATTCAGCAGTCTTTGTTGGATTTGATAACTTTAAGACAGCATTCAAAGTATTCTTCTCTCCAGAAGTGGGAGATATGATTAAATTCTCATTTATCTTCTATGCTTGCAACCTCTTTATTGTTACACCTTTAGCGCTTATTTTTAGTTTCTATATTGCTAAGAACTATCGTTTCTCAGGATTCTTTAGAATCATGCTTTATTTACCATGTGTTCTATCGGCGATTGTTTTAACAATTCTTTATAAGTATGTCGTTACTGATGTATATCGTAAATTAGTCGAATTGTTTGGTGGTGGAATGGTAACCGGTTTATTAGACGGCACTAAAGAAACTCAATTCAAAGCAATTCTGTTCTATAATTTATGGCTCGCATACGGTACAAACACAATGCTTTATACAGGTGCAATGACAGATATTAATCCTTCACTTGTTGAAGCTGCTAAACTCGATGGCGCTGGACCTGTTCGCCAATTTATCCATCTTTATGTCCCTATGATTTGGCCAACTCTTGTCACATTCATTGTTACCGGACTTGCTGGTGTGTTTGTTGAACAAATGCAACTTTATTCATTCTTCGGTGGCGGTGGTGCCAACCTTTTCTCAACCTTTGGTTATTATTTCTATACTCAAAGCGTTGGCTCTAATCTTTATGTTGCAGAGGGATCTAAATATCTTTCATATCCTCAATTATCAGCGTTAGGTGTACTTGTTACATGTATATTAATTCCAATAGTTTTATTGGTTAGAAAGTTACTTTTAAAATATGGCCCAAGCACTAAGTAAAAAAGGAATCAAGTTAACAAAGACTAAGAAGCAAAAGAAGCCTGTTGAAAAGGCATCTGTTGGTTCTATCATCGTAATGGTGATTCTTTTAATCTACTCAATTTCTTTAATCGCTCTTTTACTTTGGGGATTATCAACTTCATTAAAGAGTTCTGATGAATATAAGGTATTTGGTAATGTTCTTGGTCTTCCAGATTTTAAGAACAATGAATACTCACCTCTTAATAACTATTTCTTAGTTCTTAATGCATTTAAATACCAACCAGAAGACCATTCATATCTTTCTGCTTTATTTGGAAAGATTTCTGATGTTGGCCCTGAAGGTGGTTTTACATTCGGCTCGTTCTTAATTAACTCTTTCATCTATTGTATCCTTGGCGCATTTGCGAGAACATTTGTTGCCTTACTTTGTGGTTACCTTGTTGCTAAATATAGATATAGATTCTCAAAATTTATCTATGTTGTTATGTTAACCATCTTAGCTATCCCAATTGTTGGTAGTTATCCAGCAATGCTTAAGTTAACTCGTGACCTTGCCTTATTTGATTCATATTTAGGCATGCTCATTCTTAACTTGAACTTTACTGGTATTTATTTCTTTGTTTTCGTTGCATACTTCCAAAGCTATTCTGATGTTTATCTTGAAGCAGCAGAAATCGATGGATCAAACCAATTTGTTTCATTCTTTACTATTGTTTTCCCAATGGCCGCGAAGTTATTCTGGACTGTTTTCCTTCTTAACTTCATTGCATTATGGAATGATTATCAAACTCCATTGCTTTATTATCCAAACCATCCAACTTTATCTTACGCAATTTTCAAAATGTCTACTAACAGTGTTCACATCATGGGTCAAGCTGCTATTGAAATTCCACAAATCGTTGCAGGATGTATGCTTCTTGTTTTACCTGTCTTAGCGTTATTCCTCGCTACAAGAAAAGCATTGCTCGGAAATATGTCTGCAGGAGGTGTTAAAGAATAACTATGAAAAGAGGTTTTATTTTAGGCGCTTCTATAACTTTATTAGCAAGTGGTTTGGTTGTATCACATATTTCACAAGCGATTGCGGAAGAAGCTGAATCACAAATCATTATTGACGATACAACTTTCCAAGAGTCATACGAATATAATCAAATCATTGATATGCCAACCGTTGGTAAAACATATTTCTCAACTCCAAATGGGCTTGTAAAAGCCACTTATGGTGAAGTAGTTTTCCCTGATAGAAACGCTAGAAAACCAGGAAGACACACATTAAATGTTCCTGGCAAATATAAAGTATCTTACTATGATGACAACAATCATTCTTATGTAAAAGAGTTTATTGTTAGAAAGAATATTTATGAAGATGGTAGCGGTGTTACCTCTTCTTATTACAATGCACTTCCTGTCTCGGGACTTCCTGGAATTGAAATTACTTTAGTTAGTGGTTCTTCATTTAAATTTAATAAAACTGTAAATATCCATTCCTTTAAAAACGGAATGGTTGACGTTATTGATTTCTATCCAATATTTAGAGAAAACAAGGATGATATTCCCGCTGCATCATTCTGCACAGTTAAATTAGTTGATGCTTATGATTCATCTAAATTCTTAGAAATCTATACATGGTGTGATAAGAGTTCAGCGCCTTATTATGCAGGTGCAGGTGCAGCTTTCCAAAACTTCACTGGACTTGAATATAACCCTAATAGACCAGATAAGATTAACTGTGTCTTTGAGGGAGTTTCATACAACAAGCACGTTACAACTAGATATCAAGTTGTTGATGCATATGGTGTTTGGGGTTCAATGAATGATAATGCAACCCTTAAAAGAGATAAAGGTTGTGCTTTCACTTGGAATTTAAATAACAACCAAGTTTGGTGGTCAGGAACTAATAGTAAATTAATTACTGATTTAGATGCTGTTGAAGTATATGATTCTAATCCACTTAATATTGATGAATATTTCACTACTGGTGAAGTATACGCTCAATTCGAATGTTTTGGTTTTAACTCAACATCTATGAAGGTTGAAATCCCTTCTATTTTAGGTATGAGCGGAACAAAACTTAAAGATGGAATTGTTGAAGACACTACTGGTCCAAGTATTGTTACTAAATTTTTGAAAGACAAAAACTCTGTTACTATCTTTAAGGATCAAAAGTTCTATATTCCAACTGATGTTCAAGTAAATGACTTCAATTACTATGGTGATCTTAAGTCAACTATCTACTATAACTATGGTCAACCTGATCAATTCATTGTCAATTCATCTGACTATTTCATCCCAACTCTTTTAGGTAATTATTCACTTGTTTATTCTGCAAAGGATAGTTTTGGTAATGAAACAAAGAAGGTTGTTGCCTTAAACTGTGTGGCAAATAATCCTTTTGAATTTAATGAAGATAAAGTCACTTCACTTGAGGCTGCTACAACAAATGCTATCCCAGCATTAAATGTTAAAGGTAAAAATGGTGAAGTTAATGTTAAAGCATACGCAGTTGATCCTAAAGGTAAACGCGTATCATTAAATTTAAATGAAAGTAAGGATTCATATGATTTAACACCACTTTATATTGGGGAATATGAAATTGTTTATGAAATAAATGATGCTTTCTATAGTACTTCATACACTTATAAAGTTAATTCGGTCGATACTGGTAAAGTCTTCTTTGATAAGAAACCAATGGTTTACCCATCTTATATCAAAGGTGCTTCATATTCGATTGAACCATTAGTTGGTTTAAAGGCTACCGAAAATGGTCCAATAGAAGTTGAAACAAATCCATACATTGCTTTTGATAGTGATAACTTTACAAAAATTTCTGATCCAAATAAGTTCACAATTACTGGATCAAGCACTGTTAAATTTAAATTTGCGACAGGTAATATCGAATATAGAACAGACACAATTGAAATAGTTGATGTTAATTTTGGAAAACGTTCTGTTGAAAAGAGATATGCTCCATACTTCCAAGGTGATTACGTAAATTCAAGCGAAGAATCATCAAGTTTAAGATATGAATTTGATAAAGCCGGAGAAATGAGTTTTATCAATTTCATTTCATTCGCAAATTACGCTTTCAACTATTCATTCACCGAAACAACAGGTGCAAATATTGAGGTTAGACTTTCAAATTATCAAGATAGCAATAACTATGTATCAGCAACTGTTGAAAGAGTGACATCTTCTACTTATCAAGCAACCATTTCCCAAGTTAATGAAAATGGTGTAACTAAATCAGTTGGTTTCTTTAATTCAACCGAAAAGACAAATGATATTTCAATTGTTATGCAAGGTACTAGACTTTACATTAACGATTATGTTTCATTGGATTTAAGTCGTGATTTTGAATTATCAGTGCTTTCTGTTATTACAAAATCAGCATGCACAATTGATGTGGAAAAGATTAATAACCAAGGTATGCTTAAGGCTACTAAGATGATTGAAAATGGTCCACAAGTTTATTATGAAAGAAGAACTGGTTCATTTGATATCGATTCTGAATTCAAAGTATCTAGCTGTGTTGCTTCTTGCGTCTTATCTCCGGTCTTATTTGAAGATGTTAAGATTTCTGTTTTTGATAATGCAGGTAACAACGTTAAGAGTGTTGACGATGTGCTTTTAAATCTCGCATCTGCTAATAGAGAATATACAATCTACTTAAGTGAATGCGGACAATATAAAGTCAATTACATTATTTCTGCTGAAGGATCTACAAGATCTGGAGCTGATAAGATTACAAACGATAAAGTTTATTACATTGTTAACGTTGATGATGTTATTGATCCAGTCGTTACTTTTGATGACCACTCAACATTAGAAATTAAGGTTGGCCAAGTTGTTAAGGTACGTTCTTATACGGTTTCTGATAACCACACAGCAAAAGATAAATTAAAAGTCGTTGTTATGGTTATGGATGACCATTTTAACATCATGGAATCAGGATATAATGTCGCAACATACGCCTTCCAAAAGGTTGGTACATTTAAGATTGTTGCGTATGTTTTCGATGAATACGGAAACTATTCTAGTGATTCTTATACAGTAATAGTGAGGGCATAATTATGAAATTCAAATCATTTGCATTATTAGCCATTTCCATTCTTCTTGTTGGATGTTCAACTTCTAAAAAAGGTAGTGATATAATCGGAACTGAAACCGATCAACCTCGCTACACATTTGAAGGTGTTCACAAATTTGAGAAAACAGAAACAGATCATTATATCGTTCAAAATAAATCGACAAATTACAAAATCGTTCTTCCTGCTAATGTTGATTCTTATTTAATCACTGCAAAAGAAGAACTTACTACTCTTTTTAAAGAAGCAACTGGTATTGCTTTAGATTATGTTACAGAAAACGCTATTGGTATGACTCATACAGCTGATGGTGAATACATTTCTATTGGTGATACAAAGATGTTTGAAAGTACTGGTATTTCTATTAATAAAGAAGAACTCGGAACACAAGCGGTTCGTATCGTAACCAAGGATAACACTATCTATCTTAATGGTGGTGATAATCATGGATGTATCTATGCTGTCTATGATTTCCTTGAAACATTATTAAATTTCGATACATATTCATACGATTGTATCTCGATTGATAAAGTTGATAATCTTAAGTTTTTTAACTTAGATATTACTGATATTCCAGATATCCAAATGAGAGCTAACTCATGGGGATTCATCAAAGAAAACCCAAATAATGTCGCTACAAGACTTAGAACTCCATTTGATTTCTCTGATTATTTCCTTTCAGTTGCTGATACCGCTAATGGAGCAATTCGTTCTGCTATTCATAACTGTTTAGATATTATTCCAAGAAACGCTCCAGATGCTCGCCCAAATTGGTTCTCTGATTCTGGTGATCAAGTTTGCTACACAGCACATGGTAATGCTGAAGATTATGAAGCTTTAGTAAGTAAATCAGCAAGAATTATTGAAGAAGGTTTAATGGTCTTTGATCCAGTAAACTATCCATTAAAGAATTTGGTATCTTTCACAATGGAAGATAACCATGATATTTGTAAATGTGCAGCATGTACTGAAAAATTCAGATTATATGGAGAACAATCGGGTGTTGTTATTACTTTCTGTAATGATTTAATGTCTAGAGTCCGCGCGTGGATGAATGATCCTCTTAACGCCAAATATAATCGTCCTGATTTTAAATTAGTTTTCTTCGCATATAACGACTATATTAACGCTCCTGCCCATTATGATGAATCTGCTGGTAAATTTGTTGTTAACCATCCAGATTTAGTAATGAGAGAAGATGTTGGTGTTTATTACGCTATTTCGAGTGGCATTCAATATCAACTCGGTATTTATGACAAGCAAAACGCTGAAGGTCTCGAGACTTATAGAAAGTGGTGTGATACTGCTTCTGCAACATATCTTTGGACATATAACGCTAACTTTGGTGGTTATTTATGCCACGTAAACTCAACAAACTTCTATAACCCTGAAACATATCAAGTCTTTGCGCAAGGTAATGCTAAGTTGCTTTATAACCAAGGTGGATGGAACACTTATAACTTAACAGCGTTCCAAATGCTTGCTATCTATCTTGATGCTAAGTTGAGTTGGAACTCTAACCTCGATATGAACAAACTTATTGATAAGTGGTTTGATAATATGTTTAGAGAAGCCGCTAAAGATATGAAAGAACTTTTCTATGCGGAAAATATGTATTCACTTGTTTTATTTGATCGTATTGGAAAATTATCAAGTGGTGGCATCATTAACGTTGCGGTTGCTAACCAAGACTATTGGCCTTTCCAAATGTTAACAAAATGGTTAGGTTATATTGAGAATGCTCGTAAGAAAATTGCTTATTATGAAGAACTCGATATTAAGACATATAGAATGATTAAGGAACATATTGACCTTGAATGGGTTTCACCTGCTTATTACATGTTATCTTTATATGGTAAAGATTATATGGATATTGATACATATAACGAGATGGCAAGATATTTCTACTATGAAATTCTTCCACTCAAGTTCTTCCTAGTTTCTGAAAGAAGTGATTCTTTATCAAACTGGATTTTGACACTTATTTAAAGGAGGAAAGAAAATGAAAACTAAATTATTAGCATTAAGTTTACTTATCTTCTCTTCATTAAGTGTTGCGGGATGTAATAAAGATACTTCTTCTCAAACAAGTGAAGTTAAAAAAGATTTTGAAGTTTATTTAAACGAGACAAGCGTTAAATTAATCATCGGTGATAAAACTAAATTAGTCGCATCAAATAGCCTTGAAGATTCTTCTCTTTCTGTTAAATGGTCAACATCAAATAGAAATATCGCTATTGTTGATAACGATGGAAATGTTGAAGCTATTAGTGCTGGTGAGGCTACTATCAGCGCAACCATCAATGGTGTTAAAGCGCAATGTCTTGTAACTGTTGGAACAGATTTTTATGTCCCAACATTGGATTTTATTAATGATATTTCTAGCGAAGAGCAAATTGCTAAAAACACATCAATAAACCTTAATACCTATGTAACATTCAATAACAAAAAATTCTATGATATGGATGTTATTTATTCGGTAACTAATCCATCTGCTGGATATGTTGATGAAGGTATTTTTTATGCCGGAAGTCAAATCGGAGCCTCAACCGACGTTATTATTTCCGCTTCTTGGAGAGGGTTTGATTCACCATCATTAACAAAAAGAATTAAGCTCAATGTTATTTCATTTAAGAATATCTATCTTAATGAAGGTGAGTTAAGCGATATTGAACTATACACTATTAGTGAAATTAACGGAACAAAATATAAAGTTAGCCAAGAAATCACATCTATTAAAGGTGATGAAGATGGTGTCGAAAAAGACATTACATCTGTTAGATTGATTAATAACAAATCTACAAATAACCCTTCATTAGAGGCTGTTAAATTAGATTGGAATAGTTCAACTAAAACAGGAGCAGTTACCGCAATTGCTGCTGGATCAGCAACACTTGAAGCTAAATTCATTGACTCAAATAATGAAGAATACGTTAAGTGTTTCTTGGTTACCGTTGATTTACCAATCTATGACATTAATGAAGTTACAAAGAATTTCTCAATTGTAGATGGTAAGTTTTATGATGCAGCAAATGATAAACTTGAATCATTATCATCTCTTTTTATAGCAGGCTCTAAAACAATTGTTAAGGCTTACCAAGGTGAAGAAGAATTAAGAACAGATGGATCAGCAGTATTTGGTGTTTCATCAAATTCAAATAATTCATTTGGTACAGCTGACTTAGTTATCTATAACGATGTTATGGCGATAAAATGCACAGTAGAAGCTGCCCAAAAAGTAATTACTACAGTTAAAGATTTTGAGTCAATATATGCAGCATCAGTTCCAGGCACAACAGTGGATGGTTATTACGTCGTTGCAAAAGATATTGAAAATAAATCTACTCGTTTATCTATGCCTTCTGGTATGAGCCCAACAACTTTCGCAGGAATCTTTGATGGTAATGGCCATAAGATTACCCTTTATTTAAATCACTCAAACGCTTTAGATGAATGGGGGCTATTTGGAAATTCATTTAAGGGTACAATTAAAAATGCTGCTTTCACAAATTGTGAAATGGGTGCTGCATTTGCAGGACTTATTGCTCATCACTGTGAAACTGGTGCAACACTTTCAAATGTTTATATTAATAACAAAGTTCATAGCACAGCATCAACAGCTTCATTTGCAACCTTCTATTCAACATATGGTTCATTAAAAGCTACTCAAGTAATTATTAATGTTCCTGATGTTATGACATCAAATGGAAATCATGGAGCGTTCGGTATTCACAAATTAGCAAATGGTAGTAAGGATTTATACATTGTTACACCTCATAGTTATGGTATCGGTGAGACAGATAGATTTAAATCTTATATCTATCAACAACAAGCTGATGCAGATGTAGATTTTACAGGTACAAAACACGTTTTATATCCTGCTGCACTCTGGTACCCAAGATTTATTGAAATGGATCAAGCTCATAATGATTATTCAGCATTTGATTCTAATTTATGGGATATAACATCAGGTGTTCCAGTATTTAAAGGATTATCATATTACACAAAATAAAAGAGGTATTTAGAATATGAAAAAATTAAACATTGCAATTATTGGTCAAGGACGTAGTGGAAGACAAATCCATGGCGAATTCTATTTAAGTGAAAAGAATACTAAATTCAATGTCGCTTATGTTGTCGATCAACATGAAGTAAGAAGAGCTAAAGCAAAAGAAGCTTTCCCAAACGCAACAATTCTTTCTAGCTATACAGAATTATTCGATAAGAAAGATATTGATTTAGTGGTCAATGCTTCTTACTCAAAAGATCACTATCCTATTTCAAAGGATTTACTTGAACATGGATTTAATGTCCTTTGTGAAAAGCCATTCTGTAAGAGTGAAGCAGAATGTAGAGATTTAATTGAAACAGCAAAAAAGAACAATGTTCTTATTGCAGCATTCCAACAATCTTTCTACGCCCCATATTGTGAACATGCTTTTAAGCTCGCTAAAGATGGAACTTTAGGAGATATTTTAGAAGTATCTCTCCGCTTTAGTGGATTCTCACGTAGATGGGATTGGCAAACACTTCAAAAAATGGTTGGTGGAAATGCTTACAATACAGGACCACACCCAATTGGTTTAGGCGTTGGATTCTTAGATTTCTCTAAAGATCTCAAGATTGTTTATTCAAATCTTCAACACACAGAAATGTCTGCTGGTGACTATGATGACTTCGTTAAGATTATTTTAACTGCTCCTGGTAAACCAGTAGTGGATATCGAAATCAATAATACAGATGCATATTCTCCATATAATGTAAAAATTATTGGTTCAAGAGGATGCTATAAAACAAACATCTTCTCTTATGAAATGAAATACGTTGTTCCAGGAGAAAATGTTCCTAGAGAACCAGTTCAAGATACACTTGTTAACGAAAATGGTGATCCATGCTACTGTGGAGAAAAGCTTGTTGTTCACGAAGTTAAAGGTGAATACGAAGGAACTGCTTTTGATGTTGGAACACAAAAATTATATGACGATATTTATGAAGCCATTGTTAATGGTAAGGAAATGTATATTACAGCCGAAAAAGCATTGTTAACAACTAAGGTTATTAGCGAAGCTCATGACGCTAACCCAATTGAAAAGAGATTCTAATATGAAAAAACTTAAAGCTGCGGTTGTTGGTGTAGGCAACCGCGGGACTATTTATGGTGATTATTCTAACCAAGAACCAGATGAATTAGAAATCGTCGCACTTGTTGATTCTAATCCTTTTAGGCTTGAACAAGGAGCAGAAAAACTTCATGTTAAGAAAGAAAATTGTTTCCTTTCTATCGATGAATTCCTTTCAAAGAATATCAAATGTGATTTTGTCATTAATGCGACTATGGATCAAATTCATTTGGAAACATCAATCCCTCTTCTCGAACACGGATATAATCTCTTGTTAGAAAAGCCAATTGTTGAAAACGAAAAGAAATTAAAGAAGATTATTCTTACGGCAAGAAAACACAATTGCCAAATTTGTGTTTGCCATGTTTTAAGATACACTCCATTTTATTCAACAATTAAAAATTTAATTGATGATGGACGTATTGGTGAAATTATTTCATTACAATTAAATGAACACGTTTGGAATGTTCATATGGTTAACTCGTATGTTCGTGGAAAGTGGAGAAACGAAAAAGAATGTGGATCCCCATTCCTTCTTGCCAAATGTTGCCACGACATTGATTTAATCTGCTGGTTAAACAACAAAACTACACCAGAGAAAGTATCTTCTTTTGGTTCACGTAGAATGTATTGCCCTGAAAAGGCTCCAGAAGGCGCAACTGAATATTGTTATCAATGTCCAGTTAAAGATACTTGTTTATATAACGCTGCTATTTTTGAAGCAGTCAAAGACTGGTTCCCTAAATATACTTGGAAGAATATTAATAAACCTTACAAGGATATTACAATGGAAGAAAAGCTCGAATATCTAAAGACAGATATTATGGGTAAATGTGTTTATAAGACGGATATGGATATTGTCGATAGACAATGTGTAAGCATTGAATTCGCAAATGGATCAATTGCTACACACAACCTTGTTGGTGGGGCATCAAAGATTAATAGACATATTCATATTGTTGGTGAAAAAGGTGAAATCGTTGGTTATTTAGGTGAAAACAAAATCACTCTTATTACAACTGATTTCAAGACGATTGATACTAAAGAAGAAGTAATAGATTTAAATATTGAACATCCAGATGGAGATGTCCATATTGATTCTCACTTTGGTGGTGATTACGGAATTATGCACAATGTATGTGCGTTCTTCCGCGGTGATAAGGTAACTTCATCACTTACTAAAATTGAAGATTCAATTAATTCACATTTAATTTGTTATTACGCTGAAAAGGCAAGAAAGACAAATAAAGTCTTAAGGATTAAAAAGTTCTAATTATGGAAAAATTAAACGCAGCAATTATTGGCTTAGGTGTCGTATCTAGTATGCACGTAGATGCGTTACTAGCAAACAAAGAAAATATTGTCGCTTTATGTGACATTGTTTTAGACAAGGCAAACGCCGTAAAAGAAAAACATAATTTATCTGCTAATGTGTATGAAAACTATATCGAAATGTTAGATAAAGAAAATATCGATGTAGTTCATATTTGTACGCCTCATTATCTTCATGCTGAAATGGTTATTGCGGCATTAAATAGAAACATCAATGTTATCTGTGAAAAGCCATTAGCGATTTCATTTGAACAATTAGATGATATTGAAAAAGCTGTTAAATCCTCAAAGGCCAAACTTGGTGTTTGTATGCAAAGAAGATTTGAACCTGTATCTAAATTAATCAAATCAATGATGGAAGAAGATAAATGTGTATCTGCAAACGGAACATTATCTTGGTGTAGAAATAAAGATTATTACATTCACGATTTATGGAGAGGCAAGAAAGCTACTGAAGGTGGTGGAGTAATGATTAACCAAGCCTTACACACTCTCGATTTAGTTAGCTATTTCATGGGCTATCCTGATAGTGTTATCGCATATACATTTAATGACACATTGAAAGATGTTATTGATGTAGAAGAATCAGCCTTTGGTATTTTCAAATATAACGATGGTAGAAGGTTCCTTATTGAAGCAAGTAACGCAAATAACGTATCTCACGAGATTATGATTGCTCTTCAAAATAGCAAACACACTATCTATTACATTGGTGAAAATCTAATTATTGATAGCAAACAGGTTGATGTTAAAACAATTGCAAATGAGAGTGGTAAAAAAGAATGGGGTTATGGTCACCAATACTTAATTACTGATTTCTATAACTGTGTTAGAGAAGATAGACCATTCTTAATTGATTTTTATGAAGGAAGCAAGGTTGTACGCTTAATTCTCTCAATGTATGCCTCTAATGGAAAGGAAATTAAATTATGATGAAAAATGTTGTTATGCTCGGTTGTGAAAATTCACACGCTAAGCAATTTGCTGATTATATTAAAGCAAACCGCAAATACGATAATTTAAAAGTTATTGGTTGCTTTTCAATTGATAAGGAAGCTCAAGCAAAGCTTTCAGAATCTTATAACATTCCACAAATGTCATCTTGTGAAGAGTTAGTTAAAGATGCTCCTGAAGGAGTTATTAATACTGCACGTCATGGTGATTATCATTTTGAATTCATTAAACCTTATATGAGAAAAGGAATCACAATGTTTGTTGATAAACCAATTACTTGTAAGGAAGAAGATGCGATTGAACTTGCCACACTTGCTAAAGAAATGGATATCAAATTAACAGGTGGATCATCATTAAAACTCGATGATTCTGTTGTCGAACTCAAAAAAATTAGAGAAGAAAAAGGCACTATGGGTGGCTTTGTAAGAAGCCCAATATCTATGGATAACCCTCATGGTGGTTTCTTCTTCTACTCTGAACACTTAGTTGATATTGTTGGAACAATATTTGGATGGTTCCCAAAAAGTGTTATTGCTAGGGATTATAAAGGACAAATATCTGTTACATTCAAATATGATGACTTTGATGTTCTTGGATTATTTGGAAAAGACAATTACTCTTATTCTGCTGGTGTTTTCACAAGTGAAGGTACAGCCTTTAAGGAAATCACTGTAACTGGTGGAGAAAAGTGCTTTGAAGATCATTTTGAAGAATTCTACGACACTTTAATGAGCAATGAAAATAAGACAGACTACACAGAATTTATTGCACCAGTATTCATCTTAAACGCTATTAATAAATCACTTAATAGTGGAAAAGAAGAAGTGGTTAGAAGGGTAACAATTTAAAATGAATAAGGTTATTCTTTCGGCTTTCGCGGATGAATATTCACAAAACTTTGATGAACAAATAAAAGTCATTAAAGATAACAAACTCGAATATATTGAATTAAGAAATATTGAATCTAAAGGTTTGGCTGATTATTCATTTGAAGAATTAGAAGAGTTTGCTAAAAGATTAAAAGCAAACAATATCAAAGTATCTGCGATTGGTTCACCTTTAGGCAAAATTGATATTACTGATGACTTTGATGAACATTTAAAAAAGGTAGAGAAGTTTTATAAAATCGCGACAGTCTTTGATACTAAATACATTAGAATGTTCAGTTTCTATAACAAAACAAACATTCCGTTTGATGATTTTGAAAAAGAAGTATTTAGAAGACTTGAGGCAATGCTTGATTTAGCAGATAAATACGAAGTTGTTCTTTGCCACGAAAATGAAGCTCTTATCTATGGTGAACAAATCAATAATATTGAAAAGTTATTAAACCATTTTGGTGGAAGATTAAAAGCAGTTTTCGATATGGGCAACTTTATCCTTGATGGAGTTAATCCTGTTGAAGCTTACAAGCACTTAAAAAATTACATTCAATATTTTCATCTTAAAGATTCTTTATCAGAAGGAGCAGTTGTTCCAGCCGGTAAAGGCGAAGCAAAAATGAAATGCATTGTTTCGATGTTCTTAAATGAATTTAGTAAAGACGTTATTGCAACAATCGAACCACATCTTGAAACATTTAATGGTTTAAATGCTTTAGTGGGAAAAACATTTGTAAATCCATACAAGTTTAAAGATGCAAAAGAGGCATTCCTTGTTGGTGTAAATAGTTCAAAAATTGAAATGGAAGGGGCCATGAATATGACTACATTTGTAAAAGATAAATTATTAGTAAATGCATATCCAAATAGAGTAATGATGGGCGAAGCCGCTGCTAAAGATGTTGCAGAATGTTTTAAAAAATTATTAAAAGAAAAAGAATCAATTAATGTTATTTTTGCAGCTGCCCCAAGTCAAAACGATGTTTTACTTGCGTTAGTGAATGATAAAACTATTCCGTGGGAAAGAATTAATGCCTTCCATATGGATGAATATATTGGTCTTGATAAAGATGCTCCACAAGGATTTGGAAACTTCTTAAAAGCACATATTTTTGGCCTTGTTCCATTTAAGAGTGTTAACTATATTGATATCACCGCAAAAGATCCATATAAAGAAGCTGTTCGTTATGGAGAAATCTTAAAGAATAATCCAACTGATGTTGTTGTTCTCGGTATCGGTGAAAATGGACACATTGCCTTCAATGATCCTGGAGTAGCAGACTTTAATGATAAGGAAGTTGTTAAGCCAGTTAAACTTGATGATGTATGTAGACAACAACAAGTTAATGATGGTTGCTTCAAAACATTTGAAGATGTTCCAACTCACGCGATGACTTTAACAATTCCAACATTATTTAAAGCATCACACTTATTCTGCATCGTTCCTTGTAAGACAAAGGCTAACGCCGTTAAAGAAACAATTAATGGAACAATTGATGAACATTGTCCTGCCTCAATTTTAAGAAAGCACGACAGTGCAGTATTGTATTTAGATGCAGATAGCGCATCACTTTTATAATTATGATTAAAATTAAAAGTAACAAAATTGTTTTATTAGACTCTCTCTTTGATGGTTATATTTACATTGAAGATGGAAAGATAATAGAAGTTAGTAAAGAAAATAAACCAGCTGATAAAGAATATGATTACACTGGTAGTTTTGTTTCACCTGGTTTTATTGAAATCCACACCCATGGTGGAGGCGGATATCCATTTATCAATAACACAGTAGATGATGTTATTAATGCTTGTAACTTCCATTTAAAACATGGAACTACAACTATTCTTCCTACTGTCACAGCGGGACCTTTCGAGGTAATGAAAAAGGCTACACTTAATGTTGTTGAGGCTCTTAAAACCGGAAAAATTAAATCAAACGTACCAGGCGTTCATTTAGAAGGACCATATCTTTCTAAAGATCAAGCAGGTGCGCAATGCCCAGATTTTATTACTCCTCCAATTAAGGAAGAATACGTTCCTTTTGTGGAAGAATATGGTAAATATATCAAGAAATGGACTTACGCTCCTGAAAACGATAAAAATGGGGAATTTGCGAAGTTTATTTCATCTCACAACATCATCCCATCAATTGGACATAGTAATGCTATCTACGATGATGTATTAACTGCTGTTAATAACGGAGCAACTATGGTTACCCATTTATATTCTTGTACATCAACTATTACAAGAGACCATGGATTTAGAAGATTAGGCGTTATTGAATCTGCTTACCTTTTAGATGATTTAACTTGTGAAATCATCGCGGATGGTAAACATTTACCTTTAGATTTAATTAAATTAATTCTTAAGTGTAAAGGAATTGAAAAAACAGTCTTAGTTACTGACTCTCTTGAAATTGCTGGCACTGATATTAAAGAAGGTTTAATGTC
>JAKSVY010000027.1 GCA_024413875.1 Bacilli bacterium | reverse complement strand
ATAAACTCTATTTAGTGAATTTATGCCCTTTCTCAAGGGCTTTTTTCATCCAATCAGGATTTTCATTACCTTCTTCTAATTCTTGAAGAAGTTTTTTATCTTGCTTGGATAATTCTAATTTTTCAAATAGATCAGGGCGATATTCTTTTGTTAAACGAAGTGACTCTTTGCGATGATATTTCTCAATAGCAGTGTGATTACCTGTGTATAGAATGTTTGGGACTTCATAACCATCGTAATTAGCTGGTTCTGTATATTGAGGATATTCAAGAGCGTTATTGTTGAATGATTCTTCATCAAGTGAGATATCAGTGATTGCACCATCAAGTAATCTAATTACTGAATCTGCAATTCCCATAGCAGGTATTTCTCCACCTGTGAGAATGTAGTCTCCAATTGACACTAATTCATCAACGTAATTATTAACTCTTTCATCGATTCCTTCATAGTGGCCACAAACAATTAATAAGTCATCTAATTTTGAGAATTGGATAGCTTTCTTTTGTGAATATTTCTCACCACGAGGTGACATAAGTATTTTGTGAGTTTTCTCGCAAGAATTGGCCTTAATTGCATCGACAACAGGTTGACATTTCATAATAAGGCCTGCTCCTCCGCCTACTGGTGGAGTATCAACGCGTCCATATTTATCAAGGGTGTAGTCTCTAATATTAACTACTTTGACTTCAACAATTTCTTTTCTGATTGCGCGCTTAATAATAGAATTCGAGACGAATCCTTCAAACATTTCTGGAAATAAAGTCAAAATAGTTATTCTCATAAAAGACCTTCCATGAATTTAATTGTGATTTTTCTGTTTTCTAAATCAACTTCTTGAATAAAGGCATTAACAAATGGCACCAAAACATCTTTATCATTAGTTTTAATTCTAAGTGTTTGATAAGCAGCGTATTCTTCAACTGCTTTTACAGTACCAATTGTTTTTCCATTATCAAAAACCGCTACCATACCAATAAGATCTGAATAATAGTACATATCTTTTTTGAGTAGCTTATTGTTCTTTTCTACTTGAAGTAAGCAACCAACAAAACCTTCAACAGATTCGATAGTAGTGTAACTATCAAAGAAAATTTCATCTACGCTTCCGTTCATATGACGAGATCTAACGATAACCTCAGTTCTCTCGTTAGTTTTCTCATTATAAACAAAAAGGTGACTCTTAGCCTTAAAGCGAGAGTCACGAAAATTTGTTGTTGGATAAACTTTAACTTCACCTTTAAGACCTATTGTTTTAACAATATGTCCAACTGTTAAGTAATCCATTATTTTTCTTCACCGTAAGATTCAAACTTGAGGTAAATGCGCTTATTATCGCCCTTACCAGCAACTGAAATGAGTTCACGTAAAGCGTTAGCAACGCTTCCTTTTTTACCAATTAATCTTGCTGTGTCTTCAGCTTCTGCGAAGATAAGAAGAGTAACTGATTTAACATCTTCACTTGGAACTTCACGAACCATTAATGAAGATGGATTATGTAAGAATGGATCACAAATTGTATGAATGATCTCAGAGTAGTCCATTATTACTTAGCTTCTTTCTTGCTTTCAGCAAATTTAGCCATGATACCCTTACGGTTGAATAAAGCACGGATAGAATCAGATGGAGTAGCACCATTCTTTAACCATTTGATAGCTGCTTCTTCGTTGATTGTTGCGCTTTCTTCGCCGTTTGATGGATTGTAGTAGCCAATTTGTTCAATGTAACGACCATCTCTAGCAGCTCTGCTATCAGCAACTACGATTCTGTAAATTGCATCACCGTGACGGCCAACTCTTGTTAATCTAATTTTAACTGACATATTTATTTCTCCTTTTTAAACCTGATATATAATATAGCCATAAATAACAAGTGTCAAGTACTTTTACTTAACACCTTAAATTTTTCTTACAAATTAGTTTGCATTTCAAATATATATTTGGTATATTCTTTCTTGCGTATCGGTTAGATACGATGCAGACGTCCCGCTTTCAAGTCTAGATAAGAACGTCCTAAGATAACATTTGTAAGAAGGAGGAAATGACAATGAACAACAATATTGTTAACGAAATTACAGCACGTCAAATTCGTAACGACATCCCAGAATTCAAGTCAGGTGATACAGTTAAAGTTAGCGTACGTATTATTGAAAATAACAAAGAACGTGTCCAAGTCTTCCAAGGCGTCGTAATGCAACGTCGTGGCTCCGGCGTAAGCGCAACATTTACTGTCAGAAAGATTTCTGGTGGTATTGGTGTTGAAAGAACATTCCCAGTTAACTCACCAGTTATCGCAAAGATCGAAAGAGTTAAACAAGGTAAGGTTCGCCGCAACAAGATCACATATCTTCGTAATCGTTCCGGAAAATCTGCTCGTATTAAAGAAGTTCTCTAATACTAGAATAAGACAATATAAAGTCCCAGTGATGGGGCTTTTTATTTTACTTATTTGTCACAAAATAAAACGTTTCTCGTTTTACTTCTTTATATATGCCCGCGTTGGGTTATAATAAAAGCGTTATGGAAGAAACAAAAAAGAAAAGTTCGGTATTATCTAAAATCACAATGGTGTTACTCTCACTTCTTTTAGTCGCATCTCTTTTAGTTATTGGATGGGTTATTTTCCATGATAATTACTACAAAACATTCTGGGTTAATGGACAATCAATGTATCCAACATTAAACCATGATGCTTCTTACCAAAATGGTGAACTCATTGGAGAAAAAGACGCTCATCAATCTATTACTACATATAAAAATCTTGATTATGGAATCATGGATACTCACCAAAAGACAATCGATAATCTCAAACGTTTTGATATTGTTGTTTGTTATTATGGCGAAAATGAAACAGATTATAAGATTAAACGTTTAATCGTTATGCCAGGAGAAACATTCTATATCTCTAAAGATGATGCTCATCCTGAAAGTAATGGTAATTTATACATCTTAAATCCAGAAACAGATGAATTTGATTTAATTCCACAACCATTAGATGATCATTTTGTTCATGATGGTTTATATACAGCTACATATGCTGATAGAGAAAATCCAACCACGTTATCAGATGATGAAGTCTTTGTAATGGGTGATAACCGTATTGGTAATCACTCTAATGACTCACGTAAAGTTGGACCTATTAAATATAGTTCGATTGAAGGCAAGGCTGTTGCGTTAGAAGGAACTTGTGAAATTAAAGTTGATGAAAAGGGCAACTATAAGCCTATCAACATTAAAAAACATTGGCCGAGGTATTTATAATGGGCAAAGATATTCACTGGTTTCCAGGGCACATGAAAAAAGCCCTTATTCAAATTCAAGATAGAGTCAAATTAGTTGATTGTGTTATTGAACTCTTAGATGCTCGTTCTCCGTTATCAAGCCGTAATGAGTATCTTTTTCGTGTTACTGAGGGAAAAGATAGATTAGTAGTGCTTACTAAAAGTGATCTAGCAGATTCGAATTTAACTTCTTTGTGGGTTAATTATTTTAGCAATCTTGGATATACAGTTATTAATGTTGATCTTAATAACCAAAAGGATGTTAAACGTTTAGTGGATGTTGCAAGTAAATGTGGCACTAAAAAAAGAGAAAAAGAAGCCAGAAGAGGAATGAAACCTCAACCTATTAGAGCAATGATTGTAGGTATTCCTAATGTTGGTAAATCAACTTTAATTAATAAAATCGCTAAAAGAAGTGCAGCGTCAGTCGCAAACACTCCTGGACACACAAAAACACAACAATGGATTAAAGTATCAAATCAATTTGAATTATTAGATACTCCAGGGATTCTTCCATCAAACTATGAAAATAAGGAACACGCTGTTAACTTAGCGTTAATCGGTTCTATTAACGAAAACATTCTTCCTAACGAAGATTTAGCTAATAAAGTTGTTGATTATCTAAGAGCAAATCACCAAGATGAATTTGTTAAAAAATATGACTTAACTTTATCTGATAATAACCAAGAAGTATTAAAACAAATTGGTGTTAGAAGAGGATTATTAACTAAAGGTGAAGTTGATATGCCAAAGGTTGAAGTCTTATTGTTAAATGAGTTCAAAAAAGGATTAATTTGCCGATTTACCTTAGAAAAACCAGAATAAAATCCTCGCACGCGCGTATATATAAAAAGATAAAAATGCAGATTTTTTAACAAATTTCGGCATTTTTTCATTTTTCCTACCTATTAATTAATATAGGAAAGGAGAAAAAAGTTTATGACTGGTAGAGAATTACTTATCTATTTATCGTATGTTAATGGAGGGCATTGGCACAAAATATTTAAGATAATTAAAGATAAAAAATATGAAGTAAGCGAAGAAGAGGTTCAGAAGGTATTAAGTTCTATCAAATCAAATGTTGTCACAACACTTGATAAAGAATTTCCAGATATCTTAAAAACAATCAATATGCCTCCTTTTGTTATTTATTATTACGGAGATATTTCTTTACTTAATAATTACTACAAAAACATCTCGGTTGTAGGGAGCCGTAAATCCTCTACATATGGAGAAGATATGACTTATGACATCGTCAAAGGTTTAGCAGAGAAAGGCTACACGATTGTAAGTGGCCTCGCAAAAGGAATTGATTCAATCGCTCATAAGGCCGCAATCGCAGGAGGAGGAAAAACAATTGCGATATTGGGTTCCGGTATTGACTATTGTTACCCATATGAAAACTATGATTTATATAAAGAAATAAAGAAGGATCATTTAATTATAAGTGAGTACCCTGGATTTGATGCTCCAACCCAAGGGCAATTCCCAGAAAGAAATAGATTAATCGCAGGATTATCAAACACAATTTTAGTTGGGGAAGCAGGTGTTCGTTCAGGAACATTTATCACGGTTGCGAATGGATTAATTAATGGAAGAAACATTTGTTGTATTCCTTATCCAGCTGATGCAAATTCGGCTTGTAATAAGCTCATTAAAGAAGGCGCTGCACTCGTTGAAACAACTCAAGATGTTATTGATGAACTCCCAATTGACCCATCATAAAAAAGTTAAAAAATCTTAAAGAATATTATTATTTCTTTAATATATATAGGGGTAATTTGGAGGGGTTGACAACGCTTTAAAACACCTTTATATTTATGTCTCGCTATGAAATTAGTTATCGTTGAATCGCCAAATAAATGCCAAACAATCTCGAAATATCTCGGCAAAGGTTATGATGTTCAAGCATCAAAAGGACACCTCCGTGATTTAGCTATTCGTGGTAAAGATGGCTTAGGTATTGATATCGAAAATGACTTCGCTCCAATGTATATTATCCAAAAGGATAAAATCAAAACAGCGAATGATTTAATATATGCTGCAAAGAAGGCTGACGAAGTCATTCTTGCAACCGACCCTGATAGAGAAGGTGAAGCTATTGCGTGGCATTTAGCCCAAATTTTAAAATTGGATCCAACCAAAACTAAAAGATTAGAGTTCCATGAAATCACAAGAAGCTCAATCACGAATGCTATGCAAAACCCACGCACCATCGATATGAATCTTGTTAACTCACAAGAAACAAGAAGAATCATGGACCGTGTTATTGGTTTTAAGATTTCTAATCTATTAAATAAAATGATTAAGTCTAAATCAGCTGGACGTGTTCAAAGTGCAACATTAAAGCTTATTTGTGACCACGAAGATGAAATTTTGAATTTCAAACCAGAAGAATATTGGACTTTATCTATTAATTATAATGTTGGCCGTAAATCTCTTAAGGCTGATTACTATCAATATAAGGGTAAAAACTTTAAATTAACCAATAAAAAAGATAATGACTTAGTTAAAAATTCTATTGGTGACTCATTAACTGTTAAGTCAGTTACTAAATCATCTAGAAAAGTATATGGTAAGCCAGCTTTTACAACATCAACAATGCAACAAGAGGCATACAATGTCTATAAATTTTCAACTGCTGTCACAACAAGAATTGCTCAACAATTATATGAAGGTCTTGAAATTAATGGTGATCATGTTGGTTTAGTTACATACATCCGTACTGACTCAACAAACCTTTCACAAACTTATGTTAACGATTCATTAAAATATATTGCTAGCAAGTTTGGTAAAGAATATGTTGGAGCATATAAAGACAGTGGTAAAGCAAGCCATGCCCAAGAAGCTCACGAAGCTATTCGCCCAACTGATAATTCACGCACACCAGAAGAAATGCGTAAATATTTATCGCCTGAACAATATAAACTTTATAAATTGATTTATGAACGCGCTTTAGGTTCATTAATGACAGCGAAAGTAGAAGAAGTAACCACAATTATTTTAGATTCTAATGATGTCTCTTTTAAAACCGAAGGTGTTAGAACAACATTTGATGGTTATACACGTGTTTATTCTAGTGATGATAAAAAGGCTCAAAACTTACCATCAATTTCTGAAGGTGATGTATATAAAATTGAAGCAAAAGACATCGCTAATGAACAAAAATTCACTGAACCACCTGCACGTTATAGTGAAGCTAAAATCGTTAAACTTATGGAAGAAAAAGGTATTGGTAGACCATCTACTTATGCCTCAACAATTTCTACCTTAAAACAACGTAGCTATATTTCAATTAAAGCAGGCATTATTACCCCAACAGAATCAGGCATGAAGACATCATTTGTTTTAAACAAATATTTCCCTAATATTGTTGATACTAAATACACTGCAGATATGGAAGATAAACTCGACTATATTTCATCTGGAGAAGTCACAAAATTACAAATTTTATCTGATTTCTATTACCCATTCATTGAAGAATTCAATGATGTTAAAAAGAGAATGTACCCAGAAAGATTAAAACAAACCGGTGAAACATGTCCTGTTTGTGGATCTCCTTTAGTTGTTCAAACGGGTAAATATGGGGAATTTGTAAGCTGTTCAAACTTCCCTAAGTGTAAGTTTGTTTTAAAAGAAGAACCAAAGCCAGTTGAATATGCGGAAGGAGTATGTCCTGACTGTGGAAAACCTCTTGTTTATAGAGAAGGTAAAAAAGGAAAATTCATCGGTTGTTCCGGTTATCCAAAATGTACTTACATTAAGCAAGAAGAAAAGCCTCAATATGAAATCAAAGTCGTAAAACCTTGCCCAAAATGTGGTGGGGATATGATTGTTAAAAAAGGCCCATATTCAAAGTTCTTAGGCTGTTCAAATTATCCAACTTGTACATATCAAGAAAAGATTAAATACAAATCATATAAGAAGTAATCCTATAAGGGTTACTTTTTTGTTATAATAGATTTGCTATGACATTAGAGCTTAAACAATTCCTTGAAGACCTTCAATACGTCTATCAATATTCACCTAGAACCGTTGATTCATATCGAAGAGATATCGAGAAGTTTTACTCATTCATTTTTAAGGAAGGATCTTCAATTACTAATGTCGATAATATAATTATCAGAAACTTCTTAAGTGAAGAACTTGCAAGTGGAATTACCCCAAGATCATGTGCGAGAAGATTAAGTGCATTGAAGCATTATTTTAAGTATCTAAAACAAAAAGGGTACATTGAAAAGAACCCATTTGTTTTGATAAAAACCCCTAAGAAAGCCGTTCGTTTTCCAGATGCTTTATATGTAGAGGATATTGATAAGCTTTTGAACGCTAATATGGAAAGAACGGATAAATTAAAAGTTAGAGACCAAGCAATCATTGAACTTTTATACGCATCAGGTGTTCGTGCTTCTGAACTTGTAAACATCGAGTATAAAGACATTGATGCTCGTTCAAGAACAATTAGAATCATCGGTAAGGGTAATAAAGAAAGAATTGTTCCTTTCTCAAAAACCTGTCGTGCCGCTATGCAACAATATGAAAAAGAAAGCCGCCCTGAACTTCTTGAACATAACAAAACTGAATATAACGTTGATTACTATTTTTTAAATGCGAACGGAAAGAAACTTACTGTTCGTGGACTTGAATATATTTTAAAAGAAATTGAAAGCAAGACTGGATTATTCCTTTCTCTTCACCCACATAAATTAAGACATACATTCGCTACCCATCTTTTAGAGGGTGGCGCAGACCTTCGTGTTATACAAGAATTGCTTGGCCACGAATCACTAAATACTACCCAAGTTTATACCCATGTAACACAAGAGGGGCTTAAGAATCAATTTGAAACATATCATCCAAAGGCTAAAAAGAATTCTAAATAAATATTAAATAATATTTGTTATAAACTGGATGTTATGTTAAAATAGCAACGCTCTTGAAAAAGAGACAACACACACTATGAATTCCACCGCCAATGTCTACCCGAAGGGTAGGGTCGTGGTTCGAAGTAGTGGAGGTATTAACAAATGGAGGTTCTACAATGAACGAAGAAAACACAGTAGTTGCTCCAGTTGCAGAGGTTGCAGCTGAAGAAACTAACGTCATGGCTGAGGTAATGCATGACGAAAATGCCCCAATCATTACCATGAAAAAATTACTTGAAGCTGGTGTTCACTATGGTCACCCAACAAGAAGATGGAATCCTAAGATGGGAAGATACATCTATGGTGCTAGAAACAACATCTACATCGTTGACCTTGCAAAGACAGCTCAAGCAGTAGTTGATGCTTACACAGCATTAAAGAAAATCGTCGATGACAATGGTAAAGTCTTATTTGTTGGTGTTAAGCCACAAGCAAAGGCTATTGTCGAAGAACAAGCATTAAGAAGTGGATCATTCTACATTTCTAACCGTTGGTTAGGTGGATGCTTAACAAACTTCAAGACAATCCAAACACGTATCCGCCGCTTAAAAGAATTAGAAGCAGCAGAAACTGATGGTACATTCGACCGCCTTCCAAAGAAGGAAGTTGCCTTACTTAGAAAAGAAAAAGACAAACTCACAAACAACCTTAACGGTATTAAGGAAATGAGAAAACTCCCTAACGCAATCGTTATCGTTGATCCAAAGGTTGAACACAACGCAATTCTCGAAGCTCGTAAATTAAACATCCCAGTATTCGGTATTTGTGATACAAACAGTGATCCAGATACATTAGACTTCTGCATTCCAGGTAACGATGATGCAGTTAAGTCAATCAAGCTCATTATGACAGTCTTAGCAGATGCTATCGTTGAATCAAAGGGTGGTATCACAGAAGTCGCTCACGTTAAGGATGAAGGCGAAGAAGTCACAATGAAAGATGCAATCCGTCAAGCAGACAAGGAACACCAAGAAAAGATGGCTGCTATTCGTAAAGCACGTGCTGAAAAGCAAGAACGCTACGAAAAGATGATGGCTGCAAAGAAAGCAAAATTTGAAGCTAAGAAGGCAGAAGCTGCTAAAGCAGCAGAAGCTCCAGTAGCAGAAGAAAACAAGGAGACTAAGTAATTATGGCAAGCGATAACTTAATTGCACTTATTAAAGTTCTTCGTGAACGTACAGGTGCTGGTATGATGGATTGTAAGAAGGCTCTTGAAGCTAACGACTGTGATGTCGACAAAGCCATCGACTGGTTACGTGAAAAAGGTATTGCTAAACAAGCTGCAAAACAATCTCGTATTGCTGCAGAAGGTATGGCAAGCACTTTAGTTAACGGTAACGAAGCTCTTATTATCGAAATCAACTGTGAAACAGACTTCGTTGCAAAAGGTGATCGTTTCCAAAATTTAGTTAAAGAAGTTGCTACAGCAACTCTCTCAAATCACTGTGCTGACGTTGAAGCTGCAAAAGAATTAACAAATCAATTATTTGTTGATGCTACAGTTTCAATGGGTGAAAAACTCAGCTACCGCCGTTTTGAAGTCATCACTAAAGAAGATGGTCAAGAATTCGGTGCTTACGTCCACATGGGTGGTAAGATTGCTGTTGTTACAGTTACAGATAAGAATGCTGAAGTCGCTAAGGGTTTAGCAATTCACATCGCAGCTAACAATCCACAATACATTTCAATGAACGACATCCCGGCTGATGTTCTCGAACATGAACGTGCTGTTACATTAGAAGCTGCAAAGAACGACGAAAAGCTCGCAAGCAAGCCAGAAAAAGTCTTAGCTGGTATTGTTGAAGGTAAGGTTCGCAAGATGCTCTCTGAAAGTGTTCTCGAAGAACAAGTTTACCTCATGGGCGATGGCACACAAACAGTTGGACAATATCTTAAGTCTGCTGGTGTTAAACTCGTTAAGTTTGTACGTTATGGATTAGGCGATGGCCTTGAAAAACGTGTTGATAACTTCGCTGAAGAAGTTATGAAGGAAGCAAACAAGTAATTCCTATGAAGTACAAAAGAGTCGTTATTAAACTTTCAGGTGAAGCCCTCGCTGATAAAAACGAGAATGGCATCCTTTCTAAGAACGCTCTTTTAGATACGGCTAAAGCAATTAAATCTATTCAAGATTTAGGTGTTCAAGTCGTCGTGATTATCGGTGCCGGTAATATTTGCCGTGGTTCAATTATTGAAACTACAGGTATTGACCGTGTCACCGGTGATTACATGGGAATGTTAGGTACAATCATTAACTCTTTTGCTTTAAGAGAATCTATTAATAATTTAGGCGGTAAAGCTAAGGTTATTACAGCTGTTACAGTAAAAGAATTTGTTGAACCATATTCCCCAGAACTCGCAGACAAATACCTCAACGAAGGTTTTGTTACTGTTTGTGGTGGAGGTCTTGGCAAACCATTCTTCACAACAGATACTTGTGCAACACAAAGAGCCATCGACACTCACTCTGATGCTATTTTTATGGCAAAGAATGGCGTAGATGGCATTTTTGATAGCGATCCACGTAAGAATCCTAATGCAAAAATGTATAAGGAAATTAAGTGCAGCGATATCATTAATCAAAACCTCAAGGTTATGGATTTAACTGCAGTTGAAATGATTAAAGACAAAGATATTGATGTTCGTGTCTTCAATATGGCGGACCCAGATAATTTCTTAAGAGTCCTTAATGGAGAAGATATCGGAACAACCATCAAGAAAGGATAATAACCATGGATGAATTAACAATTGAATGCAAGGATAGACTTGCAAAGACAGTCGAAGCTTTCAAGACTGACTTAAGCTCACTTCGTACAGGCAGAGCAACTCCTGCAATGCTTGATAGAATCGAATGTGAATATTATGGAGACAAGATTGCTGTTAACCAAATCTCATCAGTCACTGTTCCAGAACCACGCCAATTACTTATTAAGCCTTATGATAAGGGTGATGTTAAGTCAATTGTTGCAGCTATTGCAGCAAGTGACTTAGGAATTAATCCAATCAATGATGGTGATTCTATTCGCTTAATCATTCCAGCTTTAACTGAAGACACACGTCGTGACTTAGTTAAGAAGGCAAAAGGCAAATTAGAAGATGCTAAAGTTGCAACTCGTAACATTCGTCGTGAATACATTGACTTTGTCAAAGATTCAGACGAAATGACAGATGATTACAAGAAGAGAGTTCAAGATGAAATTCAAAAAGTTGTTGATGAAGCAACTAAGAGTCTTGAAGAAGTTCTTGCTCAAAAAGAAAAAGAAATTATGGCAATCTAAGGTGGGAGTTATCTCACCTTTTCTTTTTAGTTTAAACTACAAAAGAAAATTTTAATATTATTACGCGCGTAATTATTGTATAATTCAAGCAACTATGGAAAAGATTATTACTAACGTAACATTAACAAAACCTCTAAATCACGTTGCATTCATTATGGATGGCAATGGCAGATGGGCTAATAAACGTGGACTTCCACGTCATTTAGGCCACAAGGAGGCTTGCAATAGAATTATTGAAGTATTTGACTTATGTAAAGCATATAACATCAAGGTGATGTCTTTTTATGCCTTTTCTACTGAAAACTGGAAAAGACCTAAAAGAGAAATCAATCACCTTTTTGTTTACCTTGAACAATTTTTCAAAAGAGAAATCAAAACATTAATCAAAGATGGCGCAAGAGTTATGATTTCTGGCGATATTACTCGTTTACCAGAAAAAACACAAAACACTTGTAAAAACGCTATCGAATTAACTAAAGATTGTAATAAATATGTTTTTAATATTTGCCTTAATTATGGTGGACAAGATGAAATTGTCATGGCCACTAAAGAAATTGCAACATTAGTTAAAAATGGTGAACTTAATGTTGAAGATATTGATAAAGCATTATTTGCAAATCATTTATATACAAAAGGATTACCTCCAGTAGATTTAATGATTCGTACTTCTAATGAATATCGCTTATCAAATTATTTATTATGGCAAAATGCTTACGCTGAATTTGTCTTTACTCCAGTTCATTGGCCAGACTTTAAACAAGAAGCTTTTGAAGATTGTTTAAGAGCCTACAATGACAGAAACCGCCGTTTTGGAGGATTAAATAAATGAACAATCACAAACCAATAGTGGAAACAAATAGTTTATCTCCAGAAGCCAAGCACTCAATGAGAACAAGAATTATTACTGCCCTTATTATGGCGGCAGTTGGTATTCCTTGTGTTCTTTTAGGAGGATGGTATTTCTTTATTCTTATGATCTTCGTCACCATTTGTTGTGGACACGAAATTATTAATACAAACCAACCTTCAGGAAAACTTAGATTCTTGGTCTTCACAATGACCTATCTTCTCTTGTTCTTGTTTGTTTTCTGGATCTTTATTAAAAACAACATGAATGCAGCGAAAAACGAGATTGAAGGTGGAACGTTCAACCCTTGGGAATTTATTAAAACTCTTCCAAGTAACTACTTCACAGAAATTAGACTTTCAACAATCTTGGTTCTTATCTCAGCAATCTTCTATTTCTGTATTTCCTTTGCAGATAAAGTTTATGACTTAAAGACTGTTTTCTATTATTTTTCAATGCTTGTTATTGTTGGTATTTGCTTACAATCAATTTTCTATCTGAGATACGCTCCATTTGAAGCTTATTCTTCAAAGATTAATGCTGGTCTTCTTCCTCACCTTGCTCCTGGAGGAGAATTACCATATACAAGCACTAATGAATTTAAATATTTCTATTCATCATTCTTATTTATCTACGTTATTATCGGTGCAACATTCAATGATATGGGCGCATATTTTGTTGGTGTTTTCTTTGGAAAACATAAGATTAACCCACGTGTTTCGCCTCACAAAACAGTTGAAGGATTTATTGGTGGTGTTGTTATCTCCGCTGTCTTCTCAATGGGATTTGGTCTTTTAGTAGCAGCATTAGGTAGACCAATTATGCCTAGCTTAGATTTAAATCACTGGTATTGGTTACTCCTCATTAGTGTTGTAATGCCTCTTGTTGCCTTTGTTGGAGACTTCGTTTTCTCTATCGTTAAACGTGACTATAACATTAAAGACTTCTCTCAACTTCTCCCAGGACATGGTGGAATGCTTGATAGAATCGATAGCTTATTATTCACAGGTGGTGCAGTTGCTGCCCTCTTAACATTAATTTCTAATGGATGGAACTTACTTGCATAATATGAAAAATGTTCTTCTTTTAGGTGCGAGTGGATCAATTGGAACTCAAACTCTTGATGTCTTAAAAAAATATCAAAACAGATTCAATCTTGTATCCTTTTCCGTTGGTAAGAAGAAAGAATACATTGATGTTATCCTCAAAGATTTCCCTAATGTTACATCAGTTTATGTAACAAGTGACGAAGATAAGAAGGAATATCAAAATAAATATCAACACATTAAGTTTTATTCAGAAAAAGATGGATTTAAAAAACTTATTGAAGATGTTAACTTCGATATCTGTGTTGAAAGTTTGGTTGGAATGGCAGGATTAATCCCTGCAATTGAAACTTTAAAGAAAAATAAGATTCTTTGTTTGGCTAATAAAGAAGCCTTAGTAACAGGTGGTCATATCATTAATGACTTACTTGATAAAGGATATGGAAAATTATATCCAATCGATAGTGAACATGTTGCTTTAGCAAAATGTTTAACAAACATCGATAAAAATGATGTCAAAGGATTATACGTTACCGCATCTGGTGGTGCACTTCGCGATATTCCTTTAGATAAATTAAATGAAATGAAGGCTAGTGATGCCTTAAAGCATCCTAACTGGAAAATGGGCGCAAAGATAACAATCGATTGCGCAACAATGATGAATAAGGGTTTCGAAATTATTGAAGCTTATTATTTATTTAGATTCCCACTTGATATGATTCGCGTATCAATGCATAGGGAATCACTTGTCCATTCATACATCGAATTAAACAATGGTGAATTAATCTTAGATTATGGAAAACCAGATATGCATGGACCAATTGAATATGCCTTATTAGAAGGTAAATCAGAATTTGAAGTAGTGAAGACAAATTCTTTAGACACTTTAAAAGATTGCCACTTCTCAAATTTTGATGAAAAACGTTACCCACTTACTAAGCTTGCAATCGAATGTTTAAAAGTAGGTGGATCAAAACTTGTTGCTCTTAACGGAGCAAACGAAGTTGCAGTCAATTTATTTTTAAATGACAGAATATCTTATTTAGATATTAATAAACTTGTTAGCGAAGTTGTTAATGAAGTTGAAGAAAACAAATTCCCTTCTTTAGAAGAAATATTAAAGATTGATGAGTTTGCTAGAAAAGAAGTAGAAAGGATGGCTAGATAATATGAATGGTATCTTAAGTTGGATTATCACAATTATTCTTTTTATTGTCTCTTTAGCTGCTCTTATTACTATCCATGAACTTGGCCACTTTGCGATGGCAAAGTTATTTAATGTTTATTGTTTTGAATTCTCAATTGGTTTTGGTCCAAAACTTTTAAGAAAGAAACGTAAAAACGGAGAAACATATTTTGCATTAAGAGCAATTCCATTAGGTGGATATGTTTCAATGTTTGGTGAAGATACAGCAGGGGAATTTGGTGATTTACAAATACCACCTGAAAGAAGTATTGAAGGTATCAAGAAATGGAAGAAGGCGATTGTTCTTTCAGCTGGAATCATTATGAATGTATTCTTAGCTTTAACAATCTTCTCAGTTTCAAACCTTTGTTTTAAACAAACTGCATTCACAACAAGCTTTGGAGTAACAGAAAACTCACTTGCATACAACTTAGGTGTAAGAGAGAACGATAAGTTGATTATAATGGGTCCTGAGGCTACTGAAAGCGACACATATTCTCCAAAATTACTTCGTAATGATGAAGATACGGAAGCTTATGGATATTTAATCGATAACCAAGTTGTTATGGGTGGATATCATTACGCTGCGCTTTATTACCCAACAACAAATAGAAAAGACACTGTTTTAACTGACGCTATCTATCTTTATAGAGCGTACACTAAAGAAGAAATCGAAGCTTCTGAAGAACTTAAATTACCAAAGGTATTTAATATTTGGGATGAAAGAGATTCAAGTTTAGATTATTATCCAGTCTTTAAGAAAGGTAATGAATCAACAAAGTTAATCTTTAATGAAGAAACATCATTTGAACTTCATTTAAATTATCTTGAAAATGCTGATTCAGAAACTCCAACACTTAAAACAGTCACTCTTCCTATCACAACAAGCAAAACTAAAAACGGTGTTGTTCTTAGTGATGCTGGTTTAACACTTAAATTAGCCAAGTATTGGCTTCCTTTCAAAGAAAGACTAGGAAATGTCTTCAGAGACTTTGGAGAAGCCTCTATCGCCGTATTTAAAGGCCTTGGTTCATTATTCACAGGTGGATTAAAGAATATGTCTGGTGTTGTTGGCATGCTTCAAATTACCGCAACATATGTTTCATATAGAACAGCAGCGGATTATCTATATTTATGGGGACTTATCTCTGTAAACTTAGCAATCTTTAATTTACTTCCATTCCCAGGCCTTGATGGATGGCAATTACTTGTCACAATCATTGAAGGAATTAGCAGAAAGAAAATCCCTTCAAAACTCAAATCAATTATGTCTTTCATCGGAATGGCGCTTCTTTTCACTCTTATGATTGCAATTGTGGTAATTGATATTCTTAGATGGGTAGGTATCGCGTTATGAGTTCTTTAACAAAAATCGAACGTTTCTTAATCTCTATCGGTATTGATAATACTGAAGATTTTGATATGGACTTCGAATATGTTGCAAGAAATCAAATTCTTAGAGAACAAGTTGATATGGTCATTATCAAAGATACCCCATGGGAATATCGTTATCTTGACCAATTAATGAATGGATTAACAACTATCCAATATAAATATACATTAAAGTTTAAATATAAATCAGAAATCACTCCTTTAGATGTGTATGACTTATTCACAAACTGGCAACACACCAAAGCATTCTTTTCAGTAAACTTAAAACACGAAGAAGATGCTTATGGATTACATTTTGTAGCAGATAACGAAGATCAAAAGATCAAATACGAAGATTTAATTGATGAATTCAAAGAGTTCCTCTCATTTTTAAATTATCAAGTTGATGTTGATATCGTTGTTAATGAAGAAGAATCTTCTGAACCAGTTCAAGTTGAACCAGTTGAAGTGGTTGAAGAGGTTCCTGAAGTTAAAGAAGTTCGCTCTTCTAAAGAATCTTCTAATGAAGAAGAGGAAGAAGTTGAAGAAAAAGAAGAAGAGCAACCGGTTCAAGAAGAAAAGAAAGATGGAATGTCTGACTTTGAAAGAGCCTTCTTAGACGCTCAGATTGCTAACCTTCAAGCAATGGAAAATGAAAGAAAGAACAAAGAACTTTGGAAGAAGGGTGGATACCAACCTTTTGAAGATCTTTCTTTAATTAATCCCGAATCAGGCAACGTTGACTTTGATGGTGAAGTCTTCGCAGTCGGAGATGCTCGTAAAACAAAGAAGGGTTCAACATTTAGAACATTCTGTGTTTGGAAAAACGGCCACTCAATGTCTTGCCGTGTTTTTGAATCAGGTAAAGCCATTACAAAAGAAAAGATTGATAGCCTTTCAGCAGAAACCTACGTTCGTGTAAGAGGTGCTGCTACAGTTGATAAATTTAGTGGTGAAACCAATGTCATGGTTCACTTCCTTGATGACCTTCCAAAACCGCCTTTAAGAGACGATCCTAGTGAAGAAAAACGTGTTGAATTACATTTACACACAGTTATGTCTAACATGGATGGTATTGGCACAATTGATAAATATTGTGAACTTGCTAAACATATGGGACACAAAGCTATTGCTGTTACTGACCATGGTGTTTGCCAAGGTTTCCCAGCCGCTCAAGCAGCTGGTAAAGGAATTAAAATCCTCTATGGTAGTGAACTTTATGTTGTTGATGATGAGCTCCCATTTGGTTTAAATCCTAGTGATAGAGAAATTAAAAATGCTTCATATGTTTGCTTCGACTTAGAAACAACTGGTTTAAGTGCACGTTATGACAAGATTACCGAATTTGGTGCGGTTAAACTTGAAAGAGGCATGGAAGTTGATTCAAGAGATATCTTAATCAATCCAACAATCCCAATTCCATTAGCGATTCAAGAAAAGACTCATATTACCCAATCAATGGTTGCAAACAAGAGAACTATTGAAGAAGAAATCGATTCAATTCTCGAATTCTTTGGTGACTCAATTATTGTTTCTCATAACATTAACTTCGATATTGGCTTCTTAAACGAGGCTTTACGCTTAATGGGTAGAGAACCAATTAAAAATCCATGTATTGATACATTGTCTCTTTCTAGATATATGTTCCCAGAATCTCGTAACCACAGATTAGGAACATTATCAAGAAACCTTGACTTAACTTCATACAATGAAGATGAAGCTCACCGTGCGGACTTCGACGCCCGTATTTTAGGTGAAGTTTGGACACAAATGCTCCCTCGTTTAACCGATGGTAATGAGCATATGACTCATAGAGAGTTATCAGATATTAAAGCAAGTGATGTTTTGGTCAAACACTTAAGACCATCACACGCGACTGTCTTATGTAAAAATAGAGCAGGTATTATGGCTCTTTATGAATTAATCTCTGAATCTCACGTCCAATTCTTAGCGGAAGTTCCTAAGACTCCAAAACGTGAACTTCAAAGATTAAGAGAAAATTTAATCATCGGTAGTGGATGTGTTAACGGTGATGTTTTTGATACCGCTCAAACACGTTCAAAAGATGTTTTATTAGAGAAAATTAGATTCTATGATTTCATTGAAGTTCAACCTCCAGAAAACTACTCATTCTTAGTTAAATCTGGAAGAGTTGAAAGCATGGAAATTATTGAACAATATATCAAAGATATTATTGAAGCTGCTGATGAACTCGGAATTCCTGTTTGTGCAACAGGTGACTGCCACTACGTAAATCCTGAAGATAAAATCTTTAGAGATGTTTACGTATGCGCTCCTGCTGTTGGTGGAAGACTTCACCCGCTTTTCTATAAGGATAAATATGATAAGCTTAAAGGCTATTCATACGCTCCAGCACAACACTATAGAAGTACAATAGAAATGCTTGAGGCATTCGCCTTCTTAGGTGAAGAAAAAGCACGTGAAATTGTTATTACCAATACCAATATGATTGCTGATCAAATTGAAGAACTCAAACCAATTGGTAAAACACTTAATAAACCAGAAATTGAAAACGCTCCAGAAACACTTAGAAAGATGTGCTTTGAAAAAGCAAAATCATTGTATGGTGATCCATTACCTCAATTCTTAGAAGAACGTTTAAATCTCGAACTTGATGGTATTTGTAACAATGGTTACGCTGTTACATACTCAATTGCTCGTGAAATTATTAAACGTGCTAATAACGACGGCTATATGGTTGGTAGTAGAGGATCTGTTGGTTCTTCTTTAGCGGCAACCATGTTTGATATTACCGAAGTTAACCCACTTCCACCTCATTATAGATGTCCACATTGTAGACATGTTGAATGGGTTGATCCTATTGCTAATAAATCAGGTTATGATTTACCAGATAAAGTATGTCCAGAATGTGGCACAAAGATGATTGGTGATGGACAAAATATTCCATTTGCTACCTTCTTAGGTTTCAGTGCTGAAAAGATTCCTGATATTGACCTTAACTTCCCTAGTGATTACCAACAAAGAGCATTCAACTCCACTAAGGATATTTTCGGTGAACATAACGTCTTTAGAGCGGGTACTGTTGGTACCGTTGAAGAAAAAACCGCAATTGGTTATGTAAAAGGCTATGTCGAAAAGACAAATGGCTTAGAGAAAAATAGTAACCTTGTATACACAAAGATGAATCGTAATGAGATTCAATATATTGCTGGTAAGTGTGTTGGTGTTAAACGTACAACTGGACAACACGCTGGTGGTGTTATGATTCTTCCTAAGGGTAGATCTATTTATGAATTCACTCCAACTCAATATCCAGCTGATGATAAGACTTCAACATGGCTTACAACTCACTATGAATATCGTGCTATTCACGACTCATTATTAAAACTTGACCTTTTAGGTCACGTTGACCCACTTGCATTACGTTTAATGTCTGAACTTACAGGCATTGATGTTCACGATATTCCAACAAATGATAAGGATGTTATTTCTATCTTCACATCAATTAGAGCATTAAAAATGAGCTCTAACGTTTTAAACGCTAAAACAGGTTCGTTAGCGATTCCTGAATTTGGTACTGCTACCGCTATTCAAACTCTTGTTGAAACCCAACCTCACTCATTCGCGGATTTAGTTATCATTTCTGGTCTTTCCCATGGTACCGGTGTTTGGGCAGGTAACGCTGAACAATTAATTGTCAGTGGCCAAAAGACACTTCAAGAAGTTATTGGATGTCGTGATGATATTATGAACAGTCTTTCAGAATGGGGTATCGATAAACGTGACGCCTTCCAAATCATGGAATTCGTTCGTAAAGGTGGCCCAACTAAGAAACCTGGTGAATGGCCAAAATGGAAACAAATTTTAATCGACCACAATATTGCTCAATGGTACATTGACTCTTGTGAAAAGATTGAATACATGTTCCCTAAAGCTCACGCGGTTGCGTATGTTACACAAGCTATTCGTGTTGCTTATTATAAAGTTTATTATCCACTTGAATTCTACTCAGTTTGGTTTACTGCACGTGCAAAAGCATATGAAATCAAAACAATGCTTGGTGGACTTGACGCTATTGTAAATAGATATAAAGAGTTACAAGCAAAAGATGCTTCAAGAACAGAAGAGTTATCACCTAAAGAAGAAGGTGTTATGGCAATGCTTAAGATTGCTATTGAAATGCATGAACGTGGTTTTAGATTTGAAAACATTGATCTTTATAAATCTAAAGCAACAGAATTCGTTGTTGACCACGAAAACAAGGCACTTATTTGCTCATTTACATCTCTTGATGGCTTAGGTGAAGCAGCGGCTCAATCGGTAGTTGATGCACGTCAAGAACGTGAATTTACATCACAAGAAGACTTGTTAAAGAGAACAAAACTCTCACAAACAATCGTTAAAGAACTTGGTGAACTTGGCGCTCTTGATGGCTTAGGCGAAAAAGAGCAAATGTCATTATTTGAATTCAGTTTTGAATAGTGTTCCCGGGGCATAGCACAGTTGGTAGTGCGCTTGGTTCGGGACCAAGAGGTCGAGAGTTCGATTCTCTCTGCTCCGACCACTAACAAACATAAATTGCGTAGCGTTTGCTACGCTTTTTAAATATTCACTATCTTTATTTTTAAAGAAGTATATAATAGGTGCTATGAAATTCAATTCTCCAATAGATATTGCCTTATTCATTATTGAAATCATTGGTTGTATATCATTTGCAACTTCTGGTGCTTTTAAGGCAATTAGAAAGAAAGCCGATGTTATCGGCGTTGTTTTCTTAACTCTTATTGAAGTCTTTGGTGGTGGTCTTATTAGAGACTTAATTATTAGCCAAAATGCTCCACACATTTTCTGGGATCCTGAATATTTAATTCTCTCAGCTATTAGTGTTGCCTTGTCTTTGATTTGGTTTACAATTGCTTACTTTAAAAAGAGTGCTTGGTTTATTGAGAAACACCGTCACGATTATTGGATTTATGTTCTTGATGCAGTTGGTATTGCGGTTTTCTGTGTTTGTGGATGCCGTATCGCAAATGCATCTCTTGCAACACAAACAATGATTAAATCATCAAATGTACTTGGAACATACTCATACGTTATCGCACTTGGAGTTATATCAGGTGTTGGTGGTGGAATGTTCCGTGATATCTTCGTTAACGAAATTCCAATGATCTTCAGAAAATACTTCTACATTATCCCATGTATCATTGGTAGCGCAGTATTTACAATAATGGACAAACAACTTGGCGAGAAATTCATTATTCTCTCTGTTATTGTTGGTTTAGTCATTATTGTCGGATTAAGAATATTTGCGATTATCTTTAAGTGGAATTTACCTCCTGCAAAAGGATATATCGAAGCTCTTAAAGAAGACGAATCTAATAAAGAATAAATGCCTAATAACTAGGCATTTTTTCATTTTATATAACAGTTTGTATAAAATTGAGTTAATATCTTTACCAACTTAATTATTTAGATATAATTAATTATAAGGAATTATCATATGAACAAGTTATTGCGATTCTTCAAAAATAAATACGTAACTTATGCATTAGTTCTTTTTATTTATTTGGTTGGTGTTGTAGGTGCGAATGTTCTTGATAATATTTTAGTTGATGCTGGTGAATGCTTTGTTGTTGCTTGGAATATTCTTGCAGCATGGA
>JAKSVY010000026.1 GCA_024413875.1 Bacilli bacterium | reverse complement strand
AACAGGTCGCCATGACCTGTTAATTATTTGATAATTCAAATTACTTTAATAATGAGGCTGCATCAGCATCACAATAGATTGTTACATCGTTGTGATTTCTGAGGATTGATGCTGGCATAGATTCGTCGATTGGTCCATTAAACATTGCGTTGACTGCTTCTGCTTTGTTTTTACCATATGCGATAAGAACAATCTTACGAGCATTCATAATTGACTTAAGGCCCATTGTCATAGCTTTTGTTGGAACATCGTCAATTGATGCAAAGAATCTTGAATTATCTTTAATTGTTGATTCTTGAAGATCTGCCAAGTGTGTTAATGAATCAAATGGTGTGCCTGGTTCGTTGAATGCGATGTGGCCATCACTACCTAAACCTAAGATTTGGATATCAATGCCGCCTTCTTTAGCAATCATATCATCATAAACTTCATATGTTTCTGGTGTAGGAACCTTAGTGTTGTTTACATCAATATCAACATGTTGGAATAAGTTGTAGTTCATAAAGTAACGGTATGATTGATCATTTGTTACTGGAAGACCAACGTATTCATCAAGGTTGAATGAGTGAACTTTCTTGAATGATACTCTTGCTTCTTTAACTGCTTTAGCAAGTTCAGCATATACACCTAATGGAGTAGAACCTGTTGCTAAACCAATTACTGGATGTTCTTTTGAGTTGATAACTTTAATAAATTCATCAGCGACGACTTTATTAATAGTTTCTTTTGTGTCGATAACTAATTTCATTTTAATAACCTCTTTTATTTTGTTGGTCTAATTATACTACATATCTTTATAATGGGATTAATAAATTAATCAATTGTAAATAAAGAATAATAATTGGTTTAAAAAGACAAAAACTGTAACGTGGTTAGATATCATCAAACTTCAAAATTACGTGTATTTTAGTATCATATGATACTTTTTAACGCGTTTTATTAGGGATTTTACTTAAATGAGACATTTATATATTTTTCAAAGTGATATAATAAGTTCATTATGAATAAAGCAAATTATAAAAACTCTATTGTTAACTTATCTAACTCAATTCTTAACCATTTTGGCGCAGAACCTTTCCACAGCACCATTCCAGAAGTTGATAAATTTCTAGAAGGTAAAAAGAAAGTAGTTCTCTTCCTTTTTGATGGGATGGGAAGATATGTTATTGAAAAGCACTTACCAGAAAACTCATTTTTAAGAAAGCATACATTCCACTACATGACATCAACATTCCCTCCTACCACTGTTGCTGCTACTAACGGATTATTAAGTGGTAAATTCCCTAGTGAAACAGGGTGGCTTGGATGGAGTCAATATTTTGAAAGTATTGATAAGACTGTCAAAATGTTCTCAAACAAAGATGATGAAACTGGGGATAAGATTCCAGGACCACATCTTGGTGATACTTACTGTGGTTATGAAAAGATTACCGATATTATTAATCGAGTAAATAATAAAAAGATGGCGGATATGACTCAAGGCACCGCTGTTGACACTACCCACTATTGGAATAGACACTTAAAAGCTTTCATTAAGCATAACTACAAGCTTGTGAATGAATTAGGTGATGAATCATTCGTATATGCTTATTGGACCGACCCAGATCACGAAATGCATGGTGAAGGCGTAACCGCTAAAAGTGTTCACAAAATTATTCTTAAGATTAATAAATATATTGAGAAATTCTCCCAAAAGAATCCTGATGTCACTACTCTTGTAATCGCAGACCACGGATTAATTGATGTTAAAAATATTGATATCTGGAAAGATAAAGAGATTCAAGATTGCTTACTTAGAAATATCTCTTTAGAAGGAAGATGTGCAAACTTCTTCATTAAACCAGAAAAGAAAGAAGAGTTTACCAAGATTTTCAAAGAAAAATATGGTGAGCACTATAATCTTTACACCAAGGAAGAAGTCATTGAGATGGGTCTATTTGGCGATACCAAACCAAATGAATTCGTATCTAAATTCATAGGTGATTATGTAGGTATCGCAACTGATGGATATATGTTAAAGAAAGAAGAAGATCCATTCTCTCACAAAGCACATCACGCTGGCTCTACGCTTGATGAATTAATCATTTCAATCATTGGAGTTAACTAACGAAATAACCCGCTTAATAAGCGGGTTTTATAATTTTGAAAGTTAACAACTTTTGCAAATATGTTGTTTGTTAACAAAAGAAAACCAGGTTTTACACCTGGTAAACTTTGATAATTTTAATGATTAACCTTTACGGATTGAACCATCAAGTGAGTGAATTAAGTAAGTACCACCTTGTGTCTTAACTAATTCTTTAGCGTAAGCAATTGCTTCCTTTTGTGTTTTGAATGTCTTAATTGCCTTTTCACCACCAGCTAATTTAACCTTATAGCCATTTTCGTGTTGTGAAATGTGATAAACACGAGCCTTTCCGTTGAACTTTGCTGGTTCTTCTTTTTTAGCAGCTGGTTTCTTTGCTGGAGCTGCTTCTTTCTTTGCTACTGCCACTTTTGTTCCTCCTTTATTAGTTGATTTTTTATTTGTGGTTTCCTTTGTTTCTTTCTTTGGTTCTGCCTTCTTTGCTGGAGAAGATTTCTTAGCAGGTGTAGCTTTTTTAGCGGCAGGTTTCTTTGCTGGAGAAGATTTCTTAGCAGGCTTTTGTCCCTTTTCCTCTTTAGGTTCTTCTTTCTTAGATTCTTCAGATTTCTTAGCAAAACCTTTCTTTTCTTTCTTCTTTTGGAATGGCCATACTTTCTTTTCTTCTTGAGGCTTTTCTTCAGTCTTAGATTCTTCAGGTTGAACTTCAGCAGGTTGTTCTACAGGAGTTTCTTCAGGTGTTTCCTCTGGCTCAACTTCTTCTTTTTCGGCAGGTTGTTCATCTACAGGTTCTTCTTCGACCGGTGTTTCTTCTAATGCTTGTTGTTGTTCTTCAACTGGCTTTGCTTGAATTTCTTCCACTACAACAGGTTGTTCTTCAATAGATTCAATAGGAGCAACTACCTCAGGTTGTTCTTCCAAAGCCTCTTCCACTGGGTTTTCTTCTTTAGGATCTTCAATTGGGATAGCGTCCACAATTGGAGTTTCTTCTTTTTTAGGTTCATCTTTTGAACCAACATAAGAGTAAGTAACGCGTTCTCTATTATCTTTTGAATTCGCTCCAATAAGAGTTAACGCCCAAATAATGGTACCGAATAATAATGCGATAAGGAATTCTCCCAATACTGCAATAAGCGCTAAAACAGCGGTATTAGCGATTTCATTTGAAAGGAGATTGAATGATAAGAATCCATACCAATCGCCACCATAAGTAGCTTTTAATCCTGGTACAACAGCAAATACTAAATAAGGGACTGTATAAATTGCTAATGGAATGAAACCATAAGTAACTAATTTATATTTTGCCTTAACATCCTTATCAAAAATTTCTGAAAGGATACCTAATGCTGGTGCAAATGTGTGGAGGAAGAAAACCTCACTCTTTAACATGATATTAATATCTAATGCTCCAAGAGTTGCTTGAACATATGTTCCAAACATTCCTGTAGGGCCTAAGAAAGCATATGCTGTAACTAGTGTAATTGTTGTTGATACAACTGCGACAAACTTTAAGTTCTTAAAGAATGGAACATATGGCTTTTCTGGTTTAGCAATCTTAATGATGTTATTTGGAATCATCATGAGTGCTGCTACACAAAGAAGAGCGTTTGAATCAATTGTAAAATATCTAAGTACGCTTAATGGATCTGGTGTGCTTGAAAAAGAAAGGTATAATCCATATCCGGTTGCGCCTAAAATTAAGATATTGAAGATTAAAGCGAAAATTGCAAATACACGGTTTTTTGCTTTCATATTTAGCCCCCTAAATAATTCTTATATATAAGATATACTATTTTTTGATTTTTGACCAATATTCTTGAGTGGTTTTCTCCATTTTATTATCACCAGGAACATAATACTTATGATCCTTAATATCATCTGGTAAATACTGTTGATTTACCCAATGGTTAGGATAATCATGTGGGTATTTATAATTTTGTCCTTTTACGAGAGCGTCTTTGCCATCAAAATGGGTATTTTGAAGTTGTCTTGGAACATTTATTCCGCGTCCAGCATGAATGTCTTCCAATGCATTCGCGTACGCCATATAAGCAGAATTTGATTTAGGCGCTGTTGCAATTAATATGGTTGCATTTACAAGTGGAAGTCTTGCTTCAGGCATTCCTAGTTGAAGCGCGCTATCAACAGCAGCCTTAACAATTGGAATTAATTGAGGATAAGCAAGTCCAACATCTTCACTAACCGAACAAAGAAGTCTTCTTGAAGCAGCAATGATATCTCCACCTTCAAGAAGTTTGGCAAGATAAAATACTGCTGCATCTGGATCTGAACCTCTAAGAGATTTCATAAAAGCACTTAAATTATCAAAATGCTTATCTTCACCTCTATCGTAAGAGATGTTTCCTTTAATAACGATTTCATCAACTAAATCTTTGATAATAACTCTATCTGATTTAGGGAGAATGCTTGCAATAAAGTCTAAGTTATTTAATGCTTTGCGCATATCCCCATTTGCTGAGACTGATAATAATTCAAGAGCGTCTTTTTCAATTTTTACATCAATCTTTTTAGCAGCTCTTTTAAGACCTTTCGCAATTTCATCCGCGACAATAGCCTTAAATTCAAAGACATTACATCTTGATAAAAGGGCAGGATATATATAGAAATATGGATTTTCTGTTGTTGATGCAATTAAAGTGATTTCCCCATTTTCAACAAACTCTAATAAGCTTTGTTGTTGCTTCTTATTAAAGTATTGAATTTCATCTAAATATAAAAGAATTCCATTTGCAGAATAAACGGATTTAGTTGATGCGATTACTTCTTTAATATCTTCTGTTGTCGCTGATGTAGCGTTCAACTTATAAAGATACATATTGGTTTTCTTAGCGATAATGTTTGCCATCGTGGTCTTACCAATTCCTGGAGGACCATAAAAGATCATATTAGGGATATGATTCTTTTCAATTGATTTACGGAAAACACTGCCCTTCGCTAAAAGATGGGTTTGTCCCACCATCTCGTCTAAGGTCTCAGGTCTAAGTAAATCTGCTAATGGTTGATTCATAGTATTTATTTTATTTAAAACATTCGTTTTAATCAACAAAAGCATTACGAAATGATGAAGAAAAAGAAACTGAATGAATCTATTCATTGATTTGTTTTGTATCACGTGATACAATCATGTTATGAAAAACTATTTCGCAACTGACTGCATTAACATTAGAAAATACTTTGACTTAACGCAAAATGAACTTTCAGAACAAACTGGAATACCGAGAGTCACTATTGCAAGAATTGAGACCAACGCATACAAGCCGTCTTCTCCTTCTCTGGAAGGTATCTATTCTTTTGCATATGAACATGGTTTGAATTTTAATGAGGATCACGCTGATGTTATGGATGATGATAAAGGCAATAGAATTCTTCTTTTCCATGGTTCAAAAAACGAAATTAAAACAAATATTTCCCTAGATTACTCAAGGGAAATAAATGATTTTGGGAAGGGATTTTACGCCGGAGAAACATTACAGCAAGCCGCCACCTTCATTTCTTCATATCGCTCAAATTATGTATATGCTTTTTATCTTAGAAAAGATAACTTGAACATTTATGAATTGTCTGCGGATATTGAATGGATGCTCGCTATTTCTTATTTTCGTGGAAGAATCAAAGAATACGAAAATCATCCAATCATACAAAAGATTATTGAAAAAATTAAAAAGAGTGATGTAATCATTGCACCTATCGCAGACAACTCAATGTACGAAACACTTAATGAATTTGCCGCAAAAGAAATTACTGATGAACAATGCCGTCACTCAATACGAGCTAATTATTTAGGTAAACAATATGTTTTCCTCAATAATAAAGCCCTTTCAAACATAGAAGGAATTACCTGCCTTTATATACCTCAAATTCAAAAACAAAAATACAAAACAATAAAATTCGAACAAACAGAAGCATCGAAAAATAAGATAGAGATGGCCAAATTAAATTATCGAAGAATGGGTAAATATATAGATGAATTACTTAAATAATGAAAAAGAAGCATTAAAACTATGCTCAATCCAGGCAAGTATATTCAAATCATGCATCGATGAGAAGCTTGATGAAAAAGATTTCATCGGCAGATACATGAAATCAATATATGCAAAAAATATGGATGAAGGTGTATATTTTGATAACTACGAAGATCAAGCCATCATTGTTTCGAAATTAAAGAAAATTTCTAAAGCAAAAGAGGTTACTACATTCACCTATCCATTATTACATTTTATTGGTTATTTTTATCGATATTACTGTTATTTGTACAAAGTAGCATCCATTGTGGCTTGGAAAGAAATACCTATTGAATACTTGTGTGACAACTATGATGTTCTTCATAGCCTAGATATATCTAAAGCATGCGAAACTGCTAAAAATAGTTCCATTGTATCACGTGATACAAAATAAACTTTTTTTAAAAAGCCCTCAATTTGAGGGCTATATTTTAATGTACTTTCTTTTCTAAGATATTACGTGCCACATAGACACCTGAAGATCCAGCTTGAGCAAGACCACGTGTAACACCTGCACCATCACCAATAATGTAGAGATTTGGAATCTTTTCAGTTTCAAGTTTGTTATTCATAACTGGACGAGCACTGTAGTATTTAGCTTCAACACCATAGAATAATGTGTGTTCTGTAGCAATACCTGGTGTAACTGTATCGAGAGCTTCAATCATTTCAACTAAAGACTTAAGTGTCTTATATGGAAGAACTAAGGCTAAATCGCCTGGTACAGCTTCTTTAAGTGTTGGTTTGATAAATCCATCTCTTAATCTCTTATAGTTTGTTCTTCTACCCTTTTTGATATCACCAAACTTTTGGACAATAACTGAACCACATGATAATTGGTTAGCAAGCTTAGAGATTGATTTACCATATTCATTAGGGTTTTTGAATGGTTCATCAAAGTGGTGAGAAACAAGTAAAGCAAAGTTTGTATTTGTAGAACCCATTTCTTTCTTTGAGAAAGCGTGTCCGTTTGCGTTAATAACACCTGAGTTATTTTCTACAACAACATAACCACTTGGATTAGAACAGAATGTTCTTACTAATGTGCCAACTGATGTACGGTAAATGAATTTACCTTCATATAATTCCTCGTTGATTTCACGCATAACGATATCAGATGTTTCAACACGAACACCAATATCGATTTGGTTGTTTGATGTTGGGATTTGATATTTGTCATAAAGAGTTGCAAGCCAAGAAGAACCATCACGTCCAACAGCGAGAACAACACTATCAGCAAAGACTTCTTCTTCACCAATCTTGATACCTTTGATTTGATCGTTTTCAATGATTAAATCTGAAACTTCTGTTTTGAATCTAAATTCAACAACTTCTTTTAAATCATTGTAGATTTTACCAAGAATTCTAATGTTTTCTTCTGTACCTAAGTGTCTTACCTTACTACGTAAGAGCTTAAGACCGACTGACATACCTTTTAATTCGATTTGTCTTACTTTTTCATTGTATGGATCAGTAATAACTTCTGTCGCACCATACTTTAAGTTGATATCATCAACATACTTAATTAAGTCTAATACTTCATCATCAGAAATATAGTCGCTTAACCAACCACCGAATTCAGATGTGATATTGAACTTACCATCTGAGAATGCGCCTGCACCACCAAATCCTGATGTGATACGGCATGCTGGGTAACAACCTGTTCTACCTGTCTTTTTATCAACTGGACATTTATCAAGTTTTCCAGCAATGATTGGACATTGTCTTGAGAAGATATCGACACCTTTTTCAACTACTAATACTTTAGCGTCTGGTTTCTTTTGTAATAATTCATAAGCACAAAAATAGCCAGCTGGACCACTTCCGACAATAATTACATCATATTTATTCATATTATTTCCTCCAAAGGGCATATAAAAAGTCCCGAATAGGAACTTAGGATGTAAGAAAATTCTTACAACTGATTATATTATAGAAGTTAACAAATATAAATAGGAAAATTACAATTAAAAAGTTGTCTTTGCTAACTGTTTTATTTTTAAATAAAAGTTGGTACGTTTTGCATACCAACTTTTAATTTAATATGAACTATTTATTCATCTTGTTAAGAGTCTTGATGAAGTCTTCTGGTTCAAGAGGTCCACATAAGAGTTCACCTTGAATGAGGAAGTCACCACAGTTATCTTTAACAAGTTCATATTGAAGAGGTGCTTCAATACCGATAAGAACTGGCTTAATAGCTGAGTCACTAGCGGCTCTTGAGAGTAATGAAACTCTATCAAGATCTGACTTATAAAGTGTAATTGACTTGATTAATGAATATTCAAACTTAATTTGTGAAACATCATATTTCTTAAGTTCTTCAACACTTAACTTATTACCTGTATAGTGGTCAACAATGATTTGAACATCGCATCCACGAATCTTCTTTGCAAGCATAGCGAATTCTTCTTTGTTGTTATAAACATCAACTTCAGAGAATTCAAGGGCAAGGAAGTCTCTTGGAATCATATAAGCTTTTGCAAGTGATCCTAATTTTTCAAGTAAGTTTCCATCTCTTAAATAATCGACGTTTGTGTTAATTGAGATATTTTCAAGACCGTGTGACTTGAATGTTTGATAACCATTATCTCTATATAAGTTACCAATTGTGTTAATTAAAGCATCAGTAATGATGTTAATCTTATTATGACGTTCACCAACCATGATAACTTCTCCTGTAGGGAGAACAATATCGCGATAGGTATCAGTTAATCTAATAAGAGTTTCTGCGCCGTAAATGCGGTGTTTTGTGTTAATTTCAGGTTGTAAACGAACACCGAATGTATCTTTAACAAATGATGCATCAATAACATCAAGAATGAAGGCTTCTCTAGATGCTTGTCTAGAATAACCTGTTTCTGTGAAGTAAAGATAATCACTACGCTTAGGATCAACAAACTTAGTAAGTTTCTTATCAATGCTCTTAATAACATCCGTGACATTCTTAAATGCTTCTGGATATTTGTTTGTGATGTAAGAAATGTTTAATTGAACATTCATATCATCAATCATTGTTTCTTTTGAAATCTTGAATAAGTTTTCTACATCATCAATGACTGTGTGTCTATTAGCTTCAGGGAGCACTACTGCTAAGACGTTATCTCTATAAAGATAGATATTATTAATGTGTTTTAACTTTGAAGAAACTTTCTTTGAGAAGTCTTTAATTAATGTTGAATAACCTTCATTACCATAGACTTCGATAATTTCTTTAATGTTATCTAATGTTAATAAGAGAACGTATCCTTTAGTACCATCAATAAATGCATTATCAATTCTATCAATGAATGATGAATAAGTATTAATGAGTAATGATGGATCGTATCTATCTCTAGATACAGCTTTTTCGTTATGTTCTATAAGCATTAATGAGACAGTATCATCATCGTTATGCTTAATAGCAACACTAGTTTCGTATTTAGTGCCACCAAGAGCGGCAACTTTTCTATTACGTGCAATCAAAGGACAGTTTTCACAAGGTTCCTTTAATCCATATAACACTTCGTAACATGGTTTTCTAAGAGTTGCTTCTGGAATAACATCTTGTAAAGCATCAGAGATATAAACTAAACGGTATGATTCTTTATCAATAGAATAAAGTTTTGTGTTTGTTAAACGAGCAATATCGTTAAATCTAATATCTGAGTTCTTAGCACCCATTCTTGTTAAGATTTCACGAGCGTAAGAAGAGATGAAGTATGAGAATGTTAATAAACCTTCTCTTAAGTAAGCATCAAGGTTAACTTCTTTATTTCTATTTAAGAAATAGACAAGACCATAGATTCTATTAGCGTCTCTAATTACATAGAATTGACCTGAAGAAATCATGTAATAGTCAAGATATCCAGCAAGTAATGAGTTAACGTGTTTTCTATTTGAGAAGTAATATGACATATCATCATCTTTTACTCTATCAATAACGTTAACAAGGTTAGCATCTACTAATTCACCCTTATTGAAAAGCGATAATCCTTGAAGTGAGTATTCATAAGCCACTTCAAACTTTTCTTGAGCGTCGTTATAGTAAATCAAACCAGATGTTTCAAAACCATAATAGTCAGTAACTTGGCTTAAAACTTTATTAACCTTTTTAGAGTTAGAAGATAAATCTTTTTCATCGAATGTAAGAGATGCAAACTTTTGAAGGAATCTTGTAACGTTTGCAAGGTTCATTGTTGATTGAAGAAGATTATCATTTTGTTTTGCTTGATAAGGTGGAAGGAAGATTGAAAGAATCTTGTTTTGCTTAGCAGCATACTTTAAGTCCGCTAAGATGTTAGTAATTTCTGAGAATGGGTAAGCAACAACAGCGGCCTTACACATTACAACTTCTGTACCTGTTTCAGTTGGTTGAATGATTGATAAATTACGAAGTAATAAATCGACTTCTTCACCTAATTGAGAAATAGATTCAAAGTGTGGAACATATACTAAGAATCCTGGGTTAGCACCCGCGTGTTTAGCAATTAAGATATTTTCATACTTAAGTTCATGAATAATTGTCTTAGTAAGTCTAGTTTCTGTTTCTTCATCTAACTTAGCGTTTTTACCTACTTCGTAGAATAAATCAACGAAAGCACATCTAAACATTTCATTACCGAGAATTAAATCAGGGATTTTTGATGTTAATGATTCATATGAACAAACATATTTTGAGTCATTGATGAATTCAATTCCGATTTCGTTATAGTTAGTAATTTTGTTATAAACAATTGTTTGATCACAAATTCTAATTGTTTCATCAAGGAGTAAATTTAATTCCTTGAAATCTGAGATGACTGTTTCTTGGTCATGGACTAAAACAGCTTTCTTTTTGTTTGATAATGCAACTAAGTTATCTCTAATTGTTTGAAGGAGGTTATCATGATAGACCTTCTTTTGAACAGTGATAAGAATTGCAATATCTACGATGAGGAAGATTACTACTAAACCCACTAAAACAAAGGCAAGACTTGTAACTGCTTTACCTAAGTTAAGAGCGTATGAGACAATAGCAAATCCTAATGTAAGGAAAGCAAGTGAGCCAAGAACAAGAGATGCAATAATTGCGACATTAAGGAGGTTCTTTAATGATGTTTTAAATCTTCTAGGTTTCATTATTGTTGATCCTCCATTCTTTCAACGTCGTTACGTGATAATTCACCAATAAATGAGAGAATTGCCTTACCGACATATGAATATTGTTTAAGTATTTTTAAGTAAGTATCTAAAGATACATTATCCCCTGCCATACCTTCAACAACTTTAACAGTGATGTAAGAAATACCAAATAATGAACATCCAAGAGCGATACCGCCAGATTCACTATCAGTAACGATAGATTCTCCTAAGTGAGCGATTTCTTTCTTTTCAATTTCATCATAACGCTTTGTTGTAGCCTTTTCGTTTTTAATATTAAGAACGAATTCTTGGCTATTTCTTAACATAGATCCAGAAATGAATGTTGCTTCTTTAACCGTATCAAGACCGATACGTTCAAAGACCTTATGCATTGTTGAAACAAGTAAGTCATTGCTTTCAAGGAAACGACTAAATCCTGGGATTTGACCAAGGCTATTACCTTTAACTGCTGCGACTTGGTTAACATCACCAAAGATAGTGTTTCTTGAAATTACAACTTGACCAACTTTGAGATTATCTGAAAATGCTTGGCAACGGCCAACACAGATAACAAGAAGGATAATGTATTTATCAATGATGTGTGTTAATAAAGCAGTTGTAATGTAAGAAGTATATACATCAGAAAGAAGCATAACTTCTTGATTGTTAATTGTACCGATTAAAGCGTGATATTTATTCATTAAGACTTCTTCACGAGCATTCTTTAAAGAAGTTTCGTAGAACAAGATATCATCATGGCTACTACCAATAATTAAAAACATAATTATCTTTCCTCCTTATCTAATGCTTGGAATGACTTAGAAACAAGTTTCTCATACTCAGTTCTAGGAACAGGTTTTGAGAAATAATATCCTTGAATTGTGTCGCACTTAATCTTCTTTAAGATATCGACTTGATCAGCTGAGTCAACACCTTCTGCAACAACTTCAATACCGTTAGCGTGACAGAAGTTGATTAAAAGCTTAACAATTTCACGTGTTTTAACATTTGTAACAATACCGTCGATATAAGACTTATCAATCTTAACTGTATCAAATGGTAATTTGTTTAAGTTTGCTAAGTTTGAATAACCAATGCCATAGTCATCCATAGCAATCTTAATACCTTTAGCTTTAAGCTTATTTAAGATAGCGATTGTCATGAATTCGTTTTTACGTGCAGTTGGTTCAGTAATTTCAACATGAATGTTGTATGGTTCAATATTGAATTCTTTCATGATTGTATCAATATCTTGAAGGAATGATGGTGAATAGAATTCATATTGAGAGAAGTTAACAGATACTGGAAGGATTCTTCTTCCGCGTTTCTTTTGGTCCGCTAAATCGCGGCAAACTTGTCTAAAGACATAGATATCAAGTTCGTGAATAAGACCACCAAGTTCAGCCTTATTGATGAACTTTCCTGGTGCAACTAAACCATGAACCTTACTATTCCATCTAACTAAAGCTTCTGCTGAGTTAAATGCCTTTGATGATAAAAGGTATTTTGGTTGATAGTAAACAACGAATTCATTATTTCTAATAGCATCTTCAATTTCTTCGATTTCTTCTTTTGTTGTAGCCTTTCTAAAAGATGGTGAATAAATTGTTGATTCATCATAGTTTCTTTCAGAGATATTACGTGCGATAGAAGCATCATCCATGTTATTGAATAAGTCTTTTTCTTCATCAACTAATTTAATACCAAAGATTGGACGAGCATAAACTTTAAGGTTTTGCGCTCTTGCAACATTGGTTGTTGCGTCGCTAAGTCCGACCTTAAAAGCAATCATGTCTTCTTCATTACCGTAAAGATAGATAACAAAACAACCATGATAGAAGCAGAAGACAATGTTTTCTTTCTTCTTTGCAGGAAGTGCTTTGAAGTAATCAACTAAATATTCTGCGATTGAGTTATTTAATTTAGTAGCATCTTCATTACGTTCAGCATTTAATGTGATTTCAAGTGTAGATGCCGAGAAATAAATAATGTATGCACTTTGACCCTTGTGAGTCTTATTTAATTTATTGATTCTATCAGCGAACATTAAGTAGTTATAGAAATCACATTCTCTTCCAAAGTTATATTGGTTTTCAATACGGAGATTTCTAAGTTCTTTCTTTGTTGAATAATATTTAGAAAGCGCTAAAGCGGCAATTGCTAAAATTACTGGAACAACGATCGCATAAGAAAGAATGTAAAAAGGATTTGCGATAAGTTCTGGATAAAAGAAAGATAGTACTGTTAATACTGCAAACAAAATAATTGAAGTAGCGAAACCAACAATACTTAATATTAACCAAGCTTTGTTATTACTTCTTTTCATTATTTCTTCCCTCCTAATATTTCATCTAGCATTTGCTTTTTTAAAGCTTCTTTTTCTTCTTCGGATAATCCTGCTAGCGGATCATCTTTATTTGGCTCAATTGGAATTGCGTCAACTGTGTTAATACCGAGTTCTTCAGCCTGTTCACTTTCTCGAAGTGTCTTTGTGATATCAATGACACTTGTAACTACAAGATATAGACATGGCACTAAGATAAATCCGATAAGACCAATTAGTGATGTTGATACTTTGTAGTAGCCAGTGAGGAATCCTGATCTTTTAACAACTCTTCCAATGACTTTTGTTTCGTTAAATGTTTGGGTTTGATATGTACAATCTCCACCACCACATTGTTCAGATTGTTTGTTGATACCATGAGCTGTAAAGGTATATCTTCCTTGACCCTCAGCTTTGCTCATATCAACAACAATGTCTGATATACGGTGGGTAACACTTCTTTCTTTACCATTTCTTTCGATATCGTAATAGAAGGAAATATCATCACCTTTGTTAATATCAGCTGGTTTGACTTTCTTAACGATAAGAACGTCTTTAACCATATATTCGGGTTCCATTGAGTCAGTAAGGACAACAGGATATTGCATTCCAAATACCATCCCATCTCCTCTTGACGAAGAAACCCTATTAATAATATTGAACGCGAGAACTAACACCATCAAAGAACCGAAAACACCAACGACAAGACCGTCGAGTATCTTTCTAAGTTTCGATTTTGGTTTTTTCTCTTTTTCCATAATAATTAATCTTCGTTATTGAATTTGTTAGCTTCGTCCATAAGGGCTTGTCTAATAGCGTTAAGTCTTGCTTCTTCCGCTGCATTTGCCTCTTCTTCCATTGCGCGTTTAGCAGCAAGCCTTTCTTCTTTTAAGTTTCTATTTACCTCAGCGGTATCTCTAAGATATTGCTTAGATTCTTTGTTACGACGTTTAATAAGATCATCAACTGCTTTAGTTTCAGCTTTCTTCTTTTTATTATCTTCGTATTCGTCTTTGTTATATTCCGCCATAACTTTGGTTGGCCATGGATTAAGATCTTTTGGAGATTCTTTCCATTTACGATATTCATCATCGATACGAATGAATTTAACTGGACCATTTACGTAGTGCCAGAATGTATACATATCTTCATCAAGAGTCTTAATGATTCTTGAAACGTATGATTTTTCAGTTTTCTTAACTGGTTCTTCAATTGGCTCTTTACCCTTTAACGCAATAAGGTTTGCCCACATTGCTTTGTTAACATCAAGTTGTTCCTCAGGTGTAAAGTTTTGAATTTCTTCATTAACTTTTACATCAATACCAGTCTTTGTATATCTTTCAATAAAACACCATAATCCATAACATTTACGATATTGTGGGTTCTTTCTAATGATGTTTGTTTGAAGAATTGGGTTACGAACGTTCTTTTCACCTTTGAACATCGCCATAAAGCGAGAGCCAGTGAAGAATCGTAACGCATCTCTAATTCGATCAATACGAGAAATGAATTCTTCTGATTTAGTATTGAAGTCATCGTTTGTTGGGTGAGCAACCGTAATCTTTGTTTCAATTTCAACATTTTCGCCATTAACAACCGCGTTAGTTTTGTAATAAAGAATTTGGCTATCAGATAATGGATTGAATTCTTTAATGTATTGATAACGTTGGTTTACAAAGACAAGCAATCTTCTAATTAATGATGCGATGAATCTGTTTTCATATGTTTGATAGAAGTCTTCATTAGTAATGTTTAAGATCTTTGAAGGAATAACATCACCATTAGGCTTAACTTCCTTAACATATTCAGTATGCGCTGATAAGTGAATAACTGATTCTTTTGTTGTACGTCTAGCCTTTTCAACTGGAACAACTTCTGCTTCCGTTGTTAAGGTTCTTCTTGGGTTCATAACAATATCTTCAAGGGCAGGCAAGCAATCTTCGATAGCCTTAATCCAGCTATTGTCCATCGATGCACTCTCGCACCTATCCATACGTAGATACGCATTACGCCCGCGCGATAAAGAATCGAGGACGTTTTTCGCCTCGGAATCACTAGCAAAAATAGGATCTACTTTTGTCGTGTATTTCTTTTGAAGTTTTTTGTACCTTGATTCTGCTTTTACCATAATAATTAGTTCATCTTAAGTAAGTTTTCTACAAACTTATTAGCCATTGGGAATGTGCCCTTACCATATAATTTTTCAAGCATTCTTTGGAGTTCTGTTAACTCATTCTTTAAGAATGCAATGTTTAAAGATTCGAACTTCTTTAAAATCTTATTTGTAAAGATGAAGTCGAAACCATCTAATTCTGAACCACCACAAGCAACGTAGATAGGAACGAATTGTTTTAATTGTTTCATAATACGGTTACCGAAGGCGAGACGGAATTTCTTAATAACAAAATTATCAAGTTCCTCGAATTTCTTAAGGTTTTCGTTGTTATCTTCAATCTTGTGTTCTTCAAGAGCTTCTGCATAGAGTCTTTGAAGTTGAGCATATGGAACATCCACTGCTTCTTGGTAATCACTTTCAAATGGAATACCTTTGTTATCAAAGAATAATGAAATAGCACGGTCATAAACCTTATCGGAAATTGTGAATGTAGAGTCATCGTTGTTAGCTGTACCGAAGAATACAACGTTTTGTGGAACTTTAATCTTACCTTCCATGAATAACTTAGGGTCATGAGCATCGATGTTACCGATTAATTCAATGTTCCAGTTAGCTGGATCTGGGTTTTCCATAATAGATAAGAATTCCGCGAAGTAGTATTCAACACGGGCTAAGTTCATTTCATCGAGAACAATTAGGTTAGTATCTTTTCTATACAAAGTTGTATATAAAGCTTCAAGGAATTCAGTAGCGTTAAACTTCTTAGTGAATTCGTTATAGTAACCTAATAATTCTGATCTATCTTTCCAGTTAGGTTGAACTGGACAGATTTTTGCATCATGCTTAAAGAATCTACCAAGTTCAAGTGGCATAGATGTTTTACCTGTACCTGAGATACCTTCAAGGATGATTAATTTTGCAGCACCCATACCCGCAAACATTTGACGGATAGTTGTGATGGTATAATAAATACCATGTTGGCTAGCTGCGTAGTTTCTGAATTGTTCACAGAGAATTTCAAGTGTTAAGCCATCTACCTCTGGAATTTCAGTGTCTTTATTAACATAAAGATTATCAACGTGGACTAAACGTGGGAAACGTGATGCAGATTCATCATATAAACCGTTTTCAAGAGTTTCTTCTGTTGTTTCGCTTCCAGGTCCTTCTGTTGGTAATTGCTTACCAGCAAGAGATTGCATTTGTAAACCAAGAATTCTTTCCTTTTCACGTGATAAATCATAAAGTTCAATGTTAAGTCTAGCGACTTGGCGTTTAAGTTCATCTTTATCAACTTCAGTTTTTGCAAACTTAGCATATTTTCTAATTAATAAGAATAAACCATAGCCCGCTGCTCCAAGTGCTCCAACAAGTAAGAGCAAAAAGAGTACGAACATAAGCCAACCGCCAAAGCCGAAATCAGCCTTGTAGGCATTAAATACGTTATTGTAATTTCTAAAGTTTTGGCCTAAATCAGTCCATGGAGAAACAATGCCTTTATAAAAGAATTGGCCCACATCTCCAAAAAATTGTTTTAGCATTTCCCAAAGGTATGAAAAGTACGCTCTCATAATATGCCTCCTTATTCGGCTCTATTTGTCGCAATCATGAAGCTAACATTAATAATAAAGTTAGAGTACATTGTGACATTGGTATTATCTAAGTCCCATCCTTCCATATAGAATGAAATGATAAGTTTCCTAGATGTGTTTGCTTCTAAAGGGATAAATATCTCTTTATTAGCATCTTCTAATGCAATTGAATTTTCATTTGCAATTTCAAATCCGTTTTCAAGTGATGCATCAAGATTGAAATGGTGAACATCCCTCATTGTTTTAGCGTTGAATACAGAGTATTCCCCTTCAATTGTTCCATCATATTCAGATGGTTCATCATAAACGGCTTTGTCAGTATTTTTTAAATCGCCATAAACGGCTTCGTAGTCACCAACTGAGTCATAATATTTGTTCTCATCCATATCGAGAACTCCACCGAATAATGTATCTCGATCTTTATATGGCTCAACGATGTAATATTTATAATCCTTTAAGAGTTCTGATCCGCTGTTATTTAAAACAAGGATGGACATTCTTAATGATTTATTAATGCTATTGAGATTATCTAAAATTTGTTCTTCTGTTAATTCAGGATAATAAAGTTTTAAATCCTTAACAATAGCTTTGTTTTTTTCTTCGTTTGGAACGAAGTAAGTTTTTTCTGGATCAACCGTAATATATGCATCTGCATCTGATTTTAAATAGATAGCATGCGAGAAGTATCCAGTTGAAGCGATAGATGCTTTCGCACTATCGTTCATAAATTGTTTATCAGCTGTAGTAAAGCCATTTCTAAATTCCGGTGTTGTCTTTTTGCTTTTAAGCCATTCATTTGAGAACATTGAAGAAATTGGTCTAAAGTTATCAACAATACCAAGGTCTTCACTATCAAGAGATGATTCCCAGTTGATATCATCATCTGAGATTTCAATGTTTTTATCCGAAATTCCAATATTAATATTGTTATATTCAAGATAAGGTGAACCAGCAAACCATGCGACTGTAGTTCCAACTGTTCCAAGGAGCAATGCACTCGATAAAACAAGGGATGTAATTACTAATCTTTTTTTAGTTTCCATAATTAATCCATTTCAAATGAAAGGTCCATAGAGAACTCATGTCCAAGTTCATTATTTACAACAGATAAATCCCAACCCTCGAGATAAATAAGCATTGTTAAGAAACCATAGTTGTTGGTATTGTTTGTAGTTGTCATTATAATTCTATGGTTCATGAAATTTGACATACCTTTGAACTCAGCTCTTTCTGGTTCTGTTTTTGTCCAGTCTATCTTTCTGGTTCCAGCTTTGTAATTTGCTGTAAATGTATCTAAAGCATCTTTACCAATATCGTGTGTGTCTGTAGCTAAAGGTGTATCTTCATAGAAATATTGTCCACCAACAAATTCACCATATGGGAATTCATATTGTTTATCTGTATCTGGATCGGTCCAAATATCATAAAAACCATTGACATCTAAATCTAAGCCACCGCCAACAACATCATATCCATCATATCTTTCATTTGGATTGATAAGGTTGCCATCAGCTTTAGTTTTTGTGTAAGCAAAGATTCTTACAGCATCAGAAATTCTTTCTCTAGATGTAATATCGCATTGAGTAAAGAAAATGTGTTTATCAGCCATGTATGTTCCCGGTCTATCTTGATTTTCAAGGCGGAATGCTAAAGGAAGAGTTACGTATTCGTTACTTCTAGCAAACTTTGTTATAGAGTTAACATTATCATCATAAACATAGTTTGTGCCATGTGAAGGTGTGTCATACAAAGTAAATGTAGAACCATCACCGTGGAATTTACCGCTTGTCATGGCGGCGACTCTATTTGTTGCAGAGCCATTAGCTTCGATAATGTGATTAATTCTATTTGCGTTTAATCCAGTCATTGACCAGTAGATGTATTTGTTTTTAATAGAAGTATCTTCAACAAAAGAATATTCTTCATAGTCATCAATACGAACGTCTGATACAACACCAATTTGAAGTGATCCAGCATCTGCGACAGAAGCGCCTTCAAAAGTTAAACCTGTACGTGTTGAATATGTATACCACGCAAAAGTACCGCTAATAGAAGCGGTTAAACATAATGCTGTCATAGCGTACAATCCAAGAATGACGTAATGGGTTTTATTCTTCTTTTGCTTCATGAGCAGAAATGGTTACTCCTAAATTGAGTCTGCTATCAAGTGGAGCTTCGCCAACACATTCAGGATCTGTACCTTCGAGCCAGAAAACAAATGTGTAACGATAAGATTCTTTTGGGGCAATAGAGCTAACGTCTGATGTTAATAAAACATATTGAGATTCAAATGGTTTTGCAAGTTCAGTATCTTTTGAAGAAATCGGTTCACGATATGAAGGTTGTCCATTTTCATCAATATTTGTGTGAACACCGCTTTCTTTAGCGTATGTTGAGAAATTGTGTGTTTCATTACCATCGTTAGTAACTTTATTTTCATAAAAACGAACACGTAAAATAGAGTCTAACCCATAGCTGTCAGTGACAGTTTTTGTTACACTCGTAAAATTAAGTGAAAGAGAATAAGCTGCCGCTTCCTTTCCAACGTTTCTAACATAGAAAGTAGTAGCGAAGAATTTAATCGAGCCCTCGCGCGTAGAAGAATTAACCTTATAGTCAAAACGTTCGTTATCCAAAACGTCATCACTATAAGTTGCGTTTAATAATGAATGTTCATATTCAACAAATGTTGGAACTTCACCAGCATTCATATAAGTCACTTGTTCTGTGCTATTAGCGTGTTCTCCAAGTGATAATTTTGATGCTGAGTTATCGATAGAAACAACAAATGCTCCTGGTCTTTGAGCTAACAGTGCAACAACCGCAATAATGGTTGCTAAACCAGCACATGCTGATCCTGAAGCTGCGATAATTCTTCTGGCTTTTCTCTGGCGTACATATTTCATGTCCATAAAGAAAAATTCCAGTTAATAGTATTTAAAATAAAAAGTGTCCCGTAGAATTGTCCAGCCGCGCCTTTCACCTATCGTCCAATTGGCCGACTAGTTCAATTCCTTTATGGCATCTGGCTGTCTTAATTCTTAAGACCCTGTAGTTTTGCGTCGCCGAATCGCTTCGGTTTTGCTTTTAGCGAGGTTGATATTACCAAATGCCTTATTAGTTTGTCAAATATTTTTATTCAACCCGCCAATGATTTATATAAAAAGCGCCGATTTGGCGCTATTTATAACACAATTATTCCTTTTTGTCGGTGGATTGTTCTTGCATATCCTTAAGAAGAGCTTGTCTAATTGCCTCTTTTTGTTCATCACTAAGATCTTCAAGGACAACAGCTTTCTTACTAACCTTCTTAACATATAAAGCAAGCATTGCAATGTTCAAAATCAATAATACAAATAATGGAACAACGCATGAGAATAAATAAACTTTTGGATTGGCTTGAAGTCCACCAATAAATGCGCCATTCATCGCGATAATTGATTCGGCTGGTAAATGTTCTTTTGGTAATGTGGTGAGCATAATGATACTAATAACAAATAAAAAGACAGTTACAGCTACATCAACTACAACACCAGCAATAATTAAGCCTTTCTTTAAATTTTTATTCATATAAATATTACCCTCCGTGGGGATTACATATATTTATGATATAGCAATAAAGTAAATACCGCAATAATTTATTTTTATATATATAAACATATAAGAATAGTTTCTAACCTGGTTTTTGTGTAAATTTTAAAACAAAAAAGCGGTCCGAAGACCGCCTTTGGATTTTTTGTTCTTAATTATGCGCCAACCGCAATAGCTTGGAACTTAACAGTGATATCAATTGCTTGAACATCAAGAGCGTCGTTAGCTGTACAGTGTTCATCTTGTCCTTCATACCAGAAGTAAAGATCAACTTCGTGCCATTTAGATGCAGAAATAGATGCTGCGTCTTTTTGTGATTCAATTTTGCCTAATGAATAACTAGGAATTGATGTAACTGCTTGTGGTCTAACTTCTTCTGTAACTGTTGTTTCACCAACTTTAGCTGCTGAAGTTGTGACTGATGTTAATTCACCAATAAGTGACTTACCTTCTTCTGTTGTTGGGGTAATTTCACCACCGTTGAAGCCGAGATAACTTGAAGTGCCATTTGCTCCTAAATTGAAGATATCAGATTTAACAACACCGATTGTAGTTCCTTCTTCATCTTTTGCTAAAACATCAGTAGATGTACCAGTTTTATCTGTTGTATCTACATAGTAGATTCCCATTCTTAATGATTGAGAAATTGTTGCGTTTAATGGTTCGCTAAATGAAATTGATTCAATTGAGAGAGCGAGATCATCAAGAGATTGAGCCATTAACCAGAATGAGTGCTTAACATATTGGTTTTGGTTGCCTTCTGCACCAACATAGATCTTTGTGCCTGCTGTAGTTGCTGTTTTTGCAACAACTGTACCTGTAACAGCATCAATTGTTCCATCTGTATAGAAGAAATCTGGTGTACCAGAAGCAATTTGTGACTTTGTTGTAGAACCTGGTGTTAATTCTGAAACAACAGCGTGTGTTGAAGTAACTGCTGTACCATAGTTAGCTGTTGTCATTGCACCACTTGGAGCAACGTTAGAGATTAATAAGTTTTTAGCTGTTGTACATTGAACATGCATA